>JALHPV010000459.1 GCA_022842285.1 Kofleriaceae bacterium | reverse complement strand
CACCGTCACGCCCACCGTGCCCGGTGGCTGGGTCGCGGCGCCGGTCGTCGTCACCGTGGCGAGCGGCGCCAGCGCCTCGGTCGACATCGCCGTGCGGTCCTCGGCGACGGCGCCGGCGGACACCTACCCCGTCGACCTCGAGGTGATGACCGCGAGCCACTCGAGGGTATCCACCCCGGCCGACTTCACTGTCCTCCCCGCGTGCGAGCGTGGCGCTCCGACGCTCGTCATCACCGAGCCGGCCGCCACGACCACTCCTTCGACGCAGCGCTATGCGATCGCGGTGACCAACCACGACCACGTCGATTGTGGCGCCACGACGTTCACCGTCGCCGCGAGTGCTCCCGTCGGCTGGACCTCCAGCCCGCCCAGCAGCGCGATCGCCCCTGGGGCCGCTGCCACGCTCGAGCTCGCCCTCACGCCGCCCGCGACGCTCGTCGAGTCCTCGACCGCGGTCCCCGTCACGCTCTCCGGCGGCCCGAGTGACGTGAGCGCCGAGGTTCACTACGTGCTCGGCTGTGCGCCCACGGCCCCCGTCGTCGCGATCCAGGCGCTCGGGGACCGCCGCTACGCGATCGCCATCACCAGTCAGGATCTCGCGAGCTGCGCGATCGCGACCTACTCGCTCGGCGTGTCTGCGCCGATCGCGATCACCCCCGCGAGCGCCCAGCTCGCCGTCGCCCCTGGCGCGACCACCACCACCGAGGTCGAGGTCGCGGCCGATGCGCCTGCCGGAAGCCACACCGCGACCGTGACGGTGGTGCGCGACGCGGCCACGCGCGCGACGCAGACGTTCACCGTCACGATCGAAGGCGAGACCACCGATCCCGGCGACGACACGGAAGGCGGTGGCTGCGCCTCGAGTCAGCCCGGCGGCCTCGGCCTCGTGCTCGCGCTGGGACTCCTCGTCGGTCGGCGGCGCTGCTCGACGCGCCACGGGCGCAGCGCCACTTGACGTAGCACCGCGGATCGCCACAGCGCCGGTCGGCGTTGGCCCCGCACCAACGGGGCTACTCCTCCGGGCTCCGGGGGGTGAGGCTTCGCTGGATGCCGCCGAACCCACCGCGCGTCGCAGCAAACGCGAGCCGTGCCATCGTGTCCTCGTAGGTACCCGCCCCCTCCGGTCCGACGCCCAGGGACAGATCGACGACGCCGTCGGCCGTCGCGCCGAGTGCGCCCGCCGTCACCGCCTGCGACCACGATGGGCCACCCAGCAGCGTGCGGGTCAAACTACTCGCGAAGCCCCCGGGCATGCTCGTGAAGGCGTCCACCGCTCCCGGTCCGCCGTCGATCGCGGAGACCCCGAGCTGCAACGGCGCGCGCACGAGCGCCTCCGTCAAGGACGCCGTCCCGACGTCACGCGCCTGCGCCAAGATGCCGAGGGCCTCTCCGCCCCGCGGGACCGCGAGCTGGCGAGCGATTCCTGGTGCGAGGATATCGACGCTTCCCCGTGCGAGATCGGAGAGCACCTGCTCGTGGCCGTAGCTGTCTCCCTGCATCGCGGCGGTCGTCAGCATCCCGGCCCCGACGCCTGCCGCCGCGGGAATCATGGGGGAACATCCGCCAAGCGTCACGGCGGTACAGACGCCCGCCGCCGCCAGCCCTCCAGCGCTCGTGACCAGCGGGACGACGACATCGGTCGCTCGATCGCGATCGGTGACGTACTCGTCGTTGTAGGCCATCGAGTGACCGATCATGGCCACGAGCTGTGCGCGAAGTTCCGGTGCGGCGGACGGCTCCGCGGCCCCGGCCGCGAGGAGCGCTTGCAGCTCGACGGCGGCCGCGTCGGCGAGCGGCCCGTCGGGTGAGCCGGCGACGTGATCCGTCCAGAAGCGACTGAAGCTGGTCGCTCCGTCGCCACGATAGAACTCGTAGTCGCGCTGCTGCGCTGCGGCCTGATCGGCGAGGGTCTCCGGGATCCCGCGCGCATCCTCGAGGAGCTCGTGGCGGAGAGCGCCGCTGGTCTCGCTGGCAATGTACGCGTCCGCCGTCATGCCCACGTGGTCGACGAGATCTGCATCCAGATCGCGCGCCTCGGCCGCCGTTAGCCCCGCGAACGCGCGTTCTAGCTCGGCTTCGTTCGTGCCCCACCCCGCCCCGGCCGCGATCGCTCGATAGGCCGGCGGCACCTCTCCGGTCTCGACGCATGCGCGCAGCATCTCGCCATCAGGAGTGTCGGCCTGGTCGAGGGCGTGATCGATCTCCGCCCACTCGTGAACGCTGGATTCGTCGTGGAGCGCGATCGCGGCCTCCCTCGCCTCCCGATCGGGCAGCGTCCCGAGCAAGTCACACATCGCCACCCCGCCGTCGTCACGGAACCGTACGTCGCCGAGCTGTGCTCCCACCTCGATGATCTCCGCGCCCACGACATCGCCGCTCCGCAGGGCCTGCGCCCGCGCATTGCCCTCGTCGGGCAACCGCTCGAGGTGGCCATCCACCCCGATCCCGGTCATCGCCACCACCGCCGCCTCGAATCCGGGGCCGGCCTCTTCGAGGACCTCCAGCGCACCCTCGACATCGACGCCGAGCCCCAGCCAGCCGGTGTGGAGCGCATCGACGAAGTCGAGGGCCGCGACGGTGCCCGAGTCTCCCTCCATGAGCGCCTGCACGCGGGTTCGCTGCTCCCCCTCCAAGGTTCGCGCGAACAGCTCGTCGAGCGGCTCGCCCTGCTCGGCCTGGTAGCGCTGCACGAACTCGGCCCGAGCTTCGTCCGTCTCGAGCGCCTCGATGGTGGCGACGATCTCGTCCTGATCGGCCACGAGGACCTGGGGGGTCTGCGCGAAGGGATCGCGCGGCCCCTGCGCAGCGATGAGCCGGGCCACCTGCGCCCCCGTCGGATCGTCAGCGATCAAGGCCTCCGCCTCGGCGAGCTGCGAACCGCCCAGCGTATTCGCGATCTCATCGGCGGCCGTGTTCCCGTAGCGTTCGCGATGACAGGCGTCGACGGCCGGCGCCAACCCTGCGGGCATCCCGCGCAGGCTGCCGAGGAAAGCGTCCTCGTCGTCCCAGATGAACCCCGTCGCGCCGTGCATGCGCGAGACGCGTTCGGACACGCCTGGCACCTCACAGGACGCCTGCGCTTCGATCGAGGGGGTCGAGTCGTGCTCCATTCGTCAGTCCTCCGCGAACGGGGATGGCATCAGGGGCGTAGCGAAGTAACGCCCGGGAGTCGGGAACCATACGAAGCGCCCTCCGGGGACGAGGGCAAACGCCTCGTATTGGACGCGTCGTGCCGCGACCGTCTCGACCTCGAGTGCCACCCACGGGACACGTGGGCGCAGGCGATCAGCACAGCGACGAAAGCCCCGCGAGAACCACCGCGACGGACCGGCCGACGCCGCCAGCGCCTCGGGGATGGTCACGTGGGCCACGACGCGGCGCGCTGGATCGGACGATTGGTGCCTCCTGGGCAGTGAGTGCGCCGCGAGCCAGGCCGAGACCACAGTTGCGGCGGTGGGGTGGAACGCATGAGAGATGTCGGCTCGCGACGGGGTGAGCTCGGCCAGCGCGCACGAGTCGCCCCGCAGCATGGGGCCGAGCCGCGCGAGCGCGTGCGCCGCCAGGCGGTCGAGCAGCGTCATCACCTCACGGTTGCATCCCGGGAGGCTGGCGCCGATGACGCCGCGATGACACGTCAGGTCGTCAGAGGGGGTCGGCCCGCATGTCGGCGACAAGCTTTCTCATGAACGTCTCGATGTTGCGCTTTAGTTCCGGGTCGTCGCAGACCGGCAGCGCGCGCCGCCACGTGTCCACGGCGCGGGCGTGCATGCCCTGGCGGAAGTAGAGGTAGGCGAGGCGGGTGAGCGCCGGGAAGTACGCCGGCTGGAGCTCGACCACGGCCTCGTACTCATCGACGGCCTCGGCCCAGCGCGACGCACGCTGCAGCATGTTGGCGAGCATGAAGTGCAGCTTCGGATTCGCCGGATCGCCGACGAGCGCCCCGCGGAGGCGCGCGATCGCCCCCTCGATGTCACCGCCGTGATAGCGCGCGAGGGCATCAGCGAGGAGCGCCTCGTGATCGCCGCGCTCGCCCGACGACGTGAGATCGCGCAGCAGGCGATGCAGGCGCCGCACATCGAGGGGCTTCTCGAGATAGCCGTCGGTGTTGTGCTTCGCCAGCACGTCGTCGGCGATCTGGCCAGAGTCGACGACGCTGGTGGTCACCACCACCTTCGTGCGCGCGAGCCGACCGCTCTTCTTCACCGCGCGACAGAGGCGCAACCCGTCGAGCTCGGGCGTCGCGATGTCGGCGAACACGATCTCGAACGGCGGGCCAGACAGGAGATCGACGGCCTGCGGGCCTGACGCGGCGGCCTGACACTCGTACCCGAGGCGCTCGAGCTCGGCCACGAGCTGGATGCGGCCGGGCGGATCCGGGTCCACGACGAGCGCGCGCATCGACATCACGTCCTCCG
>JALHPV010000458.1 GCA_022842285.1 Kofleriaceae bacterium | reverse complement strand
GGACGTGGAAGATAATTTACCTCGGGTGTGGCACCGGGCTCGCGGGGGTCGTGTTGCGACCATTCGCATCCGAGCTCATCGGCGGGGACCTCTCGTTCAAGATGCTCATCCGGGCGCGGGCTCGTGGGATCTACGATGCGCTGTACTGCGAGGATCTGGTGCGGACCCTGGGCCGCGTGACGGAGGTCGACCTCATCGTCGCGGCGGACGTGCTGATCTATGTGGGGGCGCTCGACGCGACGTTTGCCGCGAGTGCAACAGCGCTGCGTCCCGGCGGGCGGTTGCTGTTCAGCGTCGAGGACAACCCGACGGCCGATCTGACGCTCCAGATGTCACTGCGCTACTCGCACGGTGCCGGGTACGTGCGACGGCTCGCGGCCGAGCACGGATTCGAGGTGGAGCGCGCCGACGCGGCGGTGCTCCGCGAGAACAACTTCGAGCCGATCCACGGCACGATCTTCATGCTGCGTCGCGACTGAGCGGCTAGACCGTCCTGATCACGCGCGGAGCAGATCCGCCAGGGTGATGACCGGCACCGGCGAGGGGGAGCGCCGCGACACGTGCGGCACGAAGGCGACGCGCACGAGGTCGTGGTCCCGGTAGGCACCGGGCAGCACGGGGGCCGGGCGCGCGGCCGCGCTGCGGGCGGCATCACCGGCAGAGGCCGACAGGCGACACTCTCCCACGAGCAGGCGCTTGCCCTTCACATCCTCCGCGACGACATCCCATTCGGCCACGGCGTTCCACCAGCGGGTCGCCGGCTTCCAGCACCCAGCCGGACCGAGCTCGGCATGTGCGAGGCGCGGCACATGCGCGCGGCAGAGCTCCTCCCACCCCTGACCGGCGAGGTGCTCCCAGTGGCGGGCAAGCACGGCCGCGCGACTGGCTCGGTTGCCCGCCACCAGCTCGGCGCGGTGCGGTGCCACGATGCGAAACCAGAGCCGCATGAACGGATCGGCCAGCTTGTAGAGGCTCTTCTTGCTCGTGCGCACGGGCTCGCCGAAGGGAATCTCGCGGATCACGAGGCCAAGCTCGACGAGCCGCTCGAGCGGGCGGGACAGCGCCGTGACCGGCCGTCCGATCCGGGCCGCGATCTCGGAGAAGCGATGCGCGCCGGCGCCGATGGCATCGAGGAGCGGACGAAGCTCGGCCGCCGACGGTTGTTCCTCGAGGAGCAGCCGATCGGGCTCGAGATGGAGCACCCCCGCCGGATCCAGCACCAGCCCGTTCACCGCGGCCTGCGTATCGGTGAAGGCGGCCGCCAGCTCCCAGTAGCGGGGAACTCCACCCCATGCCGTGAACGCGTCGATGATGGCCCGTGGAGCGCGGGCGCCCAGCGCCGCCGGCAGATGCGCCGCCTCGAGTGGGCGGACCTCGAACAGCGCGGTCGCGCGGCCGAAGAGCGGCGCCTCCCGGGCCAGCACGAGTCCTTGCATCATGCGTTGCGACGAGCCCGCGATCGCGACCGCGAGCTTCGCGGCCCGCGCATCGTGGTCGACCCAGCGCTGCAGCACCGACGGCAGCTCGGGCGATTTCTCGACGAGGTAGGGGAGCTCGTCGAACACGATGGGGCCGCGCCAGCCGATGGCCTTGGCGTCGGCGGCGAGGCGCGCGAAGAACGTACGCCAGTCTCGGTAGTCGACATCCGCGAAGCCGGGCAGCCGCTGCGCGATGGCCTCGGCCAGATATCGCCGCTGGATCTCCGGCGAGGACTGCTCCGCGACGGTGTAGACGCCCGCGTGGCGCTGCGCCCACTCGACCAGCAGCCGCGTCTTGCCAAGGCGCCTGCGCCCGTACACGACCGCAAGACCTCCGCGGGCGATGACGCGATCGAGTTGTTCCAGCTCGTCGACACGGTTCAGGAACTCCACCGATAGATCATAGCCGACAACATAATACGTGAGAGTATGAAATGCGGGCGCCGGGCGTGGTAAGGGGCGCGCGCCCGCCCGTCGCGGGAGTGGCCGCTTCACTGTCAGAGCGGGGCGGTATCACCGCGCCATGGCCGGGACTGGTGGCACGGCGAGCTATGGCGATCTGCTCGCGACGTCGATCGTCGTGCTCGTCGTCGTCTGCGTGGCGGGCTTCTTCGTCGTGCGCCTCGCCGGCCGCTTCCTCGGGCCGGGGCGCGCGCGGGGCGCTCACCTGATGGACGTGGTGGCCCGCGTGCCGCTCGAGCCGCGGCGCTCGCTGTATGTCGTCGAGGTCGCCGGCAAGACGCTGCTGGTCGGCACGAGCGAGATGG
Source organism: Kofleriaceae bacterium (assembly GCA_022842285.1). Lineage (GTDB taxonomy): Bacteria > Myxococcota_A > Polyangia > Haliangiales > Haliangiaceae > JABFXX01. Next base: position 2,188 of record JALHPV010000458.1, on the reverse strand, counting down.
GCCTGTCGGTGCTCTCGGAGCTCGATGCGGCCGAGGTCCGCGCGCGGTCCGTGCCGCGGCCGACGTTCGCGGACCTCGTGCGCGGAGCCTGGGCCCGCCGCCGGGGTCTCGACGAGCCGGCCCCGGAGCCCGTCACTCCGCGGGCGTCCACCGCCGTGACGGCTTCTGCTGCGTCGGGGGCACGTGACGGCGATGCCCCGGCCAATTCCGCGTCGCCCTCCGATGACCCGGGAGCCAGCTCGTCATGAGCGACGGCGTCGGCGGAGTGCTCGTCGTCGCGCTCGCCGCGATCGTGCCGCTCGTGGTGCTGATGCTCACGAGCTTCGTGAAGGTCTCCGTCGTGCTCGCGCTCTTGCGCAATGCCCTCGGCTCCGGCGATGCCCCCTCGAGCCTCGTCGTCATGGGCATCTCGCTGGTCCTCACGTTCTTCGTGATGGCCCCCGTCGCGATCGACATGATCGGCGCAGCCGACTCCACGCCCGCGCCCACAGAGCCGTCCCCGCCGGACCCCGCGCCGACGAGCCCCACACCGACGAGTCCCGCGCAGCCGACTCCGGCTCTCGCGCCCAGCGCCGCGCTGCCCCCCGCACCCTCGCAGCCCGCGCCGGTGGGTAAGCCAACCAACGTCGAGGAGGCTATCCGTCGTCTCGTGCCCGCGAGCTACCGGGACGATGTCGACGCAGCGGGGCGGGCCCTCGGCCCGCTGCGCGCGTTCCTGCAGAAGCACGCCGACGAGACCGACCGCGCCACGTTCGTGAGCCTCGCGGGCGACATGGGCCGCACGGCCACGGGCGACGAGGTGTGGGTGCTCGCGCCGGCGTTTCTCGCGACCGAGCTGCGCGAGGCGTTCGCGATCGCCGTCCTCATCTTCATTCCGTTCCTCGTGCTCGATCTCGTCGTCGGGCTTGGCCTCGCGTCGCTCGGCCTTTCGAGCACCCAGCCGCAGACGCTCGCCCTGCCGCTGAAGCTCCTGCTCTTCGTCGCCGTCGATGGCTGGCGCCTGCTCCTCGATGGCCTGCTGCGAGGCTACGTGTGACGGCGAGCCTTGTCGGCCTCCTGCGTGAAGGCCTGTTGCTCGCGCTGCTCCTCGCCGCGCCCGTTCTCGTCGCGGCGCTGGCGGCGGGCATCCTCACCGGTCTGCTCGGCGCCTTCACGCAGATCCAGGACCCCGCCATCGGCCTCGTGCCCCGGGTCGCCGCGGTCGGCGCCGCGGTGATCCTGTTCGCGCCGTCGATCGCGCACCAGCTCGAGGTCTTCGCCAATCGCATCTGGCCGCTCGTCACCACCGTTGCCGCGGGCAGGTAGCGTGGAGCTCCTCCCGCTCGTCATCGATGGCCTGCGGGCCGCGGTCGCGGTCGCGGTCCTCGCCAGTTGTGTCGGTGGCATCCCCCCGCTCGTCCGCACGGGCCTCGCGCTCGGGGTTGGCCTGTGGGTTGGCGTCCTCGTCGGTGCACTCGAGATCGGCCCCGGCCTCGGGGGGGCGATCGGCGCGGGCGGGGCGCTCGGCTCGGGCGGGCTCCTGCCCGATGTCGTGGACGTGATCGCCCTCGTCGCCCGCGAGGCGATCATCGGCGCGACCCTCGGCATCGTCGCGGCCGTCCCGCTGATCGCGGCGCAGACGGCGGGGCGGCTCGTCGATCGAGCGGGCGACACGCGCGGCACCTACGCGGGCCTGTTCGCCGTGCTCGCCGGGGCCGTGTTCGTCGGCATCGATGGCCACGTGACCACCGTCGCCTCCATCGTCGAGAGCCACCGCAGCCTGCCGATCCTCGTCGATACGCAGCCGCGCGTACTCGCCGCGCTCGCGGTGCTCGTGCCCGCGGCGGTGAAGCTCGCCGTGCCCTGGCTCGTCACGGCCGCCGTGGTCGAGCTCGGCATCGGGGTCGGCATGCGCCTCGGGGCGCGCGCGGCGCTCACCGCGCCGACCGCTGCGGCCGTGCCAGCCGCGTTCGTGATGATGACGGCTGCGCTCGTGTCAACACTCGCCGTCGCCATCGCGGCCGTCGTTCGGGGCGTACTCTGATCGCGCGATTTGCCCCGACAAACCTGGTGCGAGCGGTTGCGGGCGCCGGCCCGGGTCACGACACTTTCGCATGCTGAAAATCTCACTCGCTCTGACGCTGTTCCTGGGGTTCACCGGTTGCTCGAAGGACAAGCTCGATGAGGTCGTCGACGGCCTCGACAAGTG
>JALHPV010000457.1 GCA_022842285.1 Kofleriaceae bacterium | reverse complement strand
GCGAGACGTCCTGCACGAGCTTCAGGAAGTGCGGCCGGAAGGCCTGGAGCGCCGGGCTCACCCGGTACTCGCGATAGCGGTGCACGTTGTAGTGCTCGGCCAGCTCGGCGGCGACCGCAGAGTGCCGGCGCTCGTCGATCACGAACGTGTCGAAGATCGCGCGGAGCGTCGGATCGGTCTCCTTGTCCCGCTGCACCTCGAAGAGGGCGCCCGCGAGGAGCTCGATCGCCGCCATGTCCGTGAACATCTGGACGACGAGCTCTTCCCGCTCGCGCGACAAAACAGGAACGGCCACGTCCCAGTCGAGATCGGTGATCTCCCACTGGTCGCGGCGACACTTGTCGAGCATCCGCGCCAGATCCATGGCGCGAGCTTACCCGATGAGAACGGTTACTTGCCCGACCACTGGTTGGTCGCCGCGCCCGTCCAGGTCGAGCCACCGCCCGACCAGCTCTGGGCCGGCTTCGCCGCCCACGCGTTGCCGCCGGCGGCACCGCCCCACTGGCCGGCCGGCTGCTGCCATGCGGCGCCGCCCGTGACGGTGTTGAGAGTTGCGAGGTCGAGGGACTGGAGGGCCTTGGTGGTGGTCTTCATGCTTCTGACCTAGAGCACGTCCGGGGCCAGACAATTGTTTCGACATTCAAGCGAGTTACGTCGGTGGCCGTGATTCCTCGCGGTTACGACCGACTACCCGCCGGTAGACAGCAGCGTGCCGATACACTCGCGTCGTGCGCCGCGTCATGGCCTGGATAGCGCTGGGCATCGCGCTCGTCGGGATCGCGGCGTGTGGCGACCCCACGCCGGCCGGATCGGCGGACACCACCCTCGCCGAGGTGAAGCGGCGGGGCGAGCTCACCTGGGGCGCCGACATCCAGGGCGGCGAGCCCTTCGTGTACGAGGACCCCGATCACCCCGACCAGCTCGTCGGGTTCGAGGTCGACATCATGAACGCCATCGCGCGGCGGCTCGGCGTGAAGGCGCGCTTCGTCCAGTACGCGTGGTCGAATCTGGTGCCGTCCCTCGAGCGGGGCGACTTCGATGTCGTGGCCAATGGGCTCGAGGCCACGGCCGAGCGCCGGGAGCGCATCCTGCTCTCGGAGCCCTATTACATCTACGCCGAGACGCTCACGATCCGCGCCTCCGACTCGTATGGCTCCATCTTCGATCTCGAGGGCAAGCGTGTCGGCACGCTGAACCAGACCTACGCGCACGACATCCTCGGACAACTCCCCGTCGAGCCCGTGCTCTACGAAGGCAACGAGGAGCCGTACAGCGACCTCGCGAACGGCCGCACCGACGCGGTGCTCCTCGACAACATCATCGCCGACCGCTACGGCTGCATCGCGTCGCAGCCGACGCTGCGCTGCCTCCCGTACGACGTCGCGCGCGGCACCTACGTGATCGGCATGCGCAAGGGCGACGTCTCGCTGAAGCGGGCGATCGACCAGGCGCTCGCCGACATGCGCGCCGACGGTGAGCTCGAGCGTATCCTCACCGCTGCGAACCTCTGGGACGCACGGCAGACCGCCGAGCGACCCACCGAGGGCGCGAAGCCGCACCGCCGGACCTTCGACGGGGACATGCTGAAGCAGTTCCTCGGCGCCGCCGTGGTGACGCTCGAGATCTCGTTCTTCGCCTTCCTGATCGCCGTGCCCGTCGGACTCTTGCTCGCGATCGCGCGCGTCTACGGCGGCACCGTCGCGCAGGTCCTCGCGCGCATCTACATCGAGGCGTTCCGCGGCACGCCCGTGTTGCTCCAGCTCTACGTCCTCTATTACGGCCTGTCGAGCTACATCAAGCTCGGCCCGATGGCCGCCGCCGTGATCGGCCTCGGCCTCAACTACGCCGCGTACGAAGCCGAGGTCTACCGCGGAGCCTTGCTCGCCATCCCGCGCGGCCAGGCCGAGGCCGCGCGCGCCCTCGGGCTCGGTCCGTGGCAGACGCTCCGCCACGTCATGGTCCCGCAGGCGCTGCGCCTCGCGTTGCCCCCGATGACGAACGACTTCGTGTCGTTGCTGAAGGACAGCTCGCTCGTGAGTGTCATCACCGTCATCGAGCTGACCAAGCGCATGACCATCGCCGCCGTCGATCTCCGCGGCTGGCTCGTCCCCGGCATCGCGTGCGCGCTCCTGTACCTGGCCTTGTCGTTCCCGCTGTCCGAGCTCGCCCGGCGACTCGAGAGGAGGCTCGCGCGTGATCAGCGTCCGATCGCTCTCTAAGCGGCACGGCGACCGGCAGGTCCTCCAGGATGTCTCCACGGAGGTGACCAAGGGGGAGACGATCGCCATCGTCGGCCCATCGGGCGGTGGCAAGTCCACGCTGCTGCGCTGCCTGAACTATCTCGAGCACTTCGATCAAGGCGAGGTCGACATCGCCGGCCACACGCTGCGTCCGGGGATGGGCCGGCGTGATGCCGCCTTGCTCCGCGCCTTGCGCTCGCGCGTCGGCATGGTCTTCCAGCAGTTCAATCTGTTTCCGCACCTCACCGCCCTCGACAACATCACCCTCGCGCCCACGGTCGTGAAGAAGACCGAGCGCAGCGCCGCCGAGGAGACGGCCCGCAAGCTCCTCGGCAAGGTTGGCCTCGCCGATCGCGCCGGGGCGTACCCACACGAGCTCTCCGGCGGTCAGCAGCAGCGCGTGGCCATCGCTCGCGCCCTCGCCCAGCACCCCGACGTGATGCTCTTCGACGAGCCGACGAGTGCGCTCGATCCGGAGATGCGCGATGACGTGATGGAGGTCATCAAGGAGCTCGCCTCCGGAGGCATGACGATGCTGGTCGTCACGCACGAGATGCAGTTCGCTCATGACATCGCGACGCGCGTCTGGGTCATCGAGCGCGGCACGATCGCGGAGGACGGCCCCCCGTCGCAGGTCGTCGACGATCCGCAGACGCAGGTCGCGCGCGAGTTCTTCGCCCGCCTGCGCAAGAAGTAGCGGTCAGACCGGGGTGGGGGTCTCGCGGCGACCCGCGATCAGGCCCCACACGGTTCCACCCACGAGGCCGCCGACGAAGCCGCCGAAGGCACCCTGCGTCACGGTGATGGACTCGACCATCGCCGCGTAGAGGGACCCGGACGTGAGACCGAAGATGACTCCGAGGACAGCGTTCTTCGTGACAGGACCGATCGGTGGCTCTTGGCGCATGCCCGGACAGGTTGCAACGCACGTGCCCTCGCGAAGCGCGGCCCAGGCACGTTCTGAGAGGGGGCCGAAACGCAAAACGAGCGCGCCGGTAGACACGCTCGTATCAACTCGTTGGCGTGGAGCCTGGCGCGCAGCGCCTTAGCGCCACCAGCCCAGCTGCTGACCGACGTTGTTCCCCATGGCGGCGATGCCGCCGCCGATACCACCGGCGACGCCACCCGCGAGCGCGCCGGGACCGGCGCCAACCCCACCCGCGAACGAGCCCGTGACTGCGCCACCCACCGCCCCGCCGACGGCGCCCGTGACGGCTCCGCCCGCACCGGCGCGGAACATCTCGCCCCACTTGAACTCACCGCCGGTGATGTCCTGGAGCTGGTTGAAATCGATAGTAGAGAACGTCGTGTCAAATGCGATGTTGTTCATATGCTCGACGGAGATTGCAGCCGACATGCCGCGCGTAGACTCGCGAAATGTCGCGACCGGTGCCGCACGCTTGCGACCGCCGAGTGACGATCCGCGAGCCCCGAGGTTGACGCCGTCGCGAACGTCGTCGGTGAATGACGTGGAGATCCGAAAACGCACGACGAGCGCGCCGGTCAGGCGCGCTCGCATGGAGTCAGTGGCTCGGAGCCGGCGCTGATGCGCCTTAGCGCCAGAGGCCGAGCTGCTGGCCGGCGTTGTTCCCCATCGCAGCGATGCCGCCACCGACGCCGCCCGCGACGCCACCGGCGAGCGCGCCGGGACCGGCGCCAACGCCACCCGCGAGCGCACCCGCGGCCGCACCACCCGCCGCGCCACCGACGGCGCCCGTGACCGCTCCACCCGCACCCGCCCGGAACATCTCGCCCCACGAGAACCCGCCGGTGATGTCCTGCAGCTGGTTGAAGTCGATGGTCGAGAAGGTGGTGTCAAACGCGACGTTGTTCATGCCCGATCGCTAGTGCAGTCAGTGTGCCGCGCGTAACTGCCTGAAACGTTGTCCTCGCGGCCGCGCGTTCGCCGCCCGCGAACGACGATGAGCGATGCCTGCGGTTGCAGCTCGAGCGAAGGCGGCTTGCCCGGGTCGCGGTCCCGCGATGCGAGCGCCGAAACGCAAAACGAGCGTGCCGGTCAGGGCACGCTCGCAGTGGATGTGATGGCGTGGAGCCGGGGCGCGAAGCGCCTTAGCGCCACCAGCCCATCTGCTGGCCGACGTTGTTCCCCATTCCGGCGACAGCACCACCGATGCCGCCCGCGACGCCACCGGCGAGCGCGCCGGGACCGGCGCCAACGCCACCCGCGAGCGCACCCGCAGCCGCGCCACCC
>JALHPV010000456.1 GCA_022842285.1 Kofleriaceae bacterium | reverse complement strand
CCGCCCACGCCCGCCCCGGTCACGCCCGTTGTCGCGGCCACGCCTCCCGACGCCGCGCCCGACAGCCCCCGCGGACCCGCGACCTGCACCGAGGAGCCCTTCGCCGAGTCGACCCCGATCGCCGAGGCCTCCGGCGCCACGTGGCTCACCATCGATGGGAAGCGGATGCTCGTCGTCCTGAGCGACGGCGGCCACCAGGGCGACTACGCCCTCGTCGATCCCGACACGGGGACCACCACCGAGCGGGGCAAGCTCCCCCTCGGCAGCCCCGACTGCGACCTCGAGGGCATCGCGGCCCGCGGCGATCAGCTCTACGCCGTGACCTCGCCTGGCTGGGTGCGCTCGTGGAAGCGCACGGCCAAGGGCTTCCAGCTCGTCGACAAGCCCTACGGGCTCGGCCCCAACGATCTGCCGAACAAGAAGGGCGGCCTGGGCAACGTCCCGCCCGTCACCGACGGCATGGTCTGCGCGCCCGAGTTCACCAACTGCGGCCGTAACTACGAGGGCATCTGCCTCGTCCCCGACCAGACCGGCGCCGACAGCGACCTCGCGGGCTTCGTCGCCGCCAAGGCCGACGGCCACCTCTACGGCCTGCGCATGATCGCCGGCAAGCTCGCCGTCGACCGCACCATCAAGATCAAGGTCGCCGAGCCCGGCCTCATCGCCGATTGCACCTTCGACACGGACGGCACGCTCCTCGTCGGCGGTAACTCCTTCGACGTCGGCGGTATCCACCGCGTCGACCACTGGCAGACGCCTACCACCGCCACCGTGACCCGCGTGGCCACGCTCCTCGTCGGCTTCCCGGAGGTGGTGGCCCTCGACGGCGACGTCGTCTACCGCATGTCGGACACCGGCCGCGCCCCCAGCTTGATGAAGAAGTACCGCTGCGCGGGCATCCGCCCGTAAAATTACCCGGTGCAGTGCCCTTACTGCCGCGGCGAATCGAACGTGACCGAGACCCGGGTCACGGCCGAGGGCCTGCGCCGTCGTCGCCAGTGCGGCGTCTGCAAGCGTCGCTTCACGACCTACGAGACCTACGGCGCCCCCGCCATCAAGGTCACGAAGCGCGACGGCACGACCGAGGCCTTCGACGCCAAGAAGATCGCCGCCGCCCTCGGCCGCGTCTGCTCCCATCGCACGCACATCAAGCCCGAAGATCTGCACCGCGTGGCCTTCGATGTCGAGGCGAAGCTCGTCGAGGAGACCCGCAAGTCGATCGGCTGGAGCGACCTCGTCGAGCTCGTCCTCGTGCGGCTCCGCAACCTCGATCCCGTCTCCGCGCACCGCTTCGCGGCGAACTACACCGACGACACCGGCATCGTCCGCCTCGAGCACGACCCCGCTGCCTCCACCTCGCAGCAGCTCGGCCTGCCGCTCGACGAAGAAGATGAGGCGTAGCTACTCGAGGTTGTATGCGATGACCTCGATCGTCGACGGAATCCGGTCGGCGGCGGCCTGAGACACCTTCGTGCTCGTGATGTCGAGCCACCGGAGCGAAGGCATCCGCACGAGCCTAGCAAGATCCGCATCGGTAACCGGCAGGGAGCTCAGATCCAGCCGTGTGAGCCTGGTGAGCGTCTCCACCGGCGCGATCGCCGTGACCTTCGTGCTGCTGATGTCGAGGTTCTCGATAGCTGGAGAGCTCTTCACGAGCCGGGCGAGGCCCGCATTGCCCAGCTCCGATGCCCCGACGTCCAGCTCGACGAGCTGCGGATAGCGAGCCTTCGTCCAGAACCCATCGCCAACCGCGCTCGACCCGAGGTCGAGCCTTTCGAGCCGAACGAGGGGCAGCAGCCCCTCCGCCTTCGCATCCGTCATCTCGGCCAGCCCGAGGTCCAGGCGGCGCAGGCCCGTCAGCCCCCGCAGCCAGCGCATGTCGGTCAGGGACTGGTTGTGCCCGGCACGCAGCTCCTCGAGCTTCACGAGCCCCGCGAGCTGCGCCGCGCTCGCGTCGTCGTCGAGGGCATGATCCACATCGAGGGCCCTGAGCTGCTTCATGCGACCGACGACCGTCATGGCGCCCGGCTCCAGCCGCGCCTCCTCGAGGTCGAGCGCCTCGAGCCGCGGGAGCTTCGCGAGCATTGCGAGCCTCTCCGTCGAAACGCGCGCCTGCTTCAGGTTGAGGCTGCGAAGCTGAGGAACCTGACCGATTCCCTCGAGGGCCGCGTCGTTCTCGAGTGAGCTCAGGTGCAGCACGCGCAGCGCGGGCAACTTCGCGAGACTCGCGATCCCGGCCGCCGACACATCACCTCCATCGATCCGGATCATGACGAGGTTCGGAAGGCCCGAGTTGCCCACGTGCTCGAGTCCCCGCCCCGAGATTCGAGTCTCGTCCAGCACCAGCACCTCTAGCGTCGACAGCGTCGACAGCGCCACCATGTGTTCGTCCGTCGCGCCGACGGGCCAGAGCGCCAAGGGGTGCTTGCTGCCGATCGACTCGATGCCGCTACGCACGACAGGGTCTGCCAGGAATGGTCCCGCCACCTCGATGGACACAGGCCCGGTCACCGCCGCCAGCTCCGACACCGCCTCGGCGCTCGTGATGCGAACGAGCACGGTCCTCCCGTCCAGGTGGCGCGTATCTCCCACCTTCTCGATCCGCCTCGTATCGTCGCGATGCGCCGGCACGAACCACCTCTGGTCGAACACCGTCCAGCGCCCGACATCGTGATCCAGCGACGGCGGCGGTTCTCCACTCACCGTGCCGTCAGCCCCCTTCGCGCCGCAGCCCAGCAGCATGGCGAGAACTAGCGCTCTCATCGCAGCGCCGCCACCCCGTGCCCGACGGCGCCCTGCCGATCGAGTCCCGCAAAGATGTCGCCGTCGAGCGTATCGGTCCGGAACGCCGCCGGCGGCGCGGGCGCCCGGCCACTGAACACCGGCCGCGACAACGGCTCGGTCGACGCCAGCAGCGCGTCGCCCGCCGCGATCACGTGCGATCCACTCACCACGCTCGCCACCTTCGCGCGCTCCAGGTACACGACGCCCGTCCCGGCCGTCGCCACGAACGCCGTCCCGGCCGTCACCAGGATCACGGCCACCGACTCCGCGATCATCGACGGGGCCGCCGCCGCCACCGTCCTCGCCGCCGCCTCGTCGATCCCCGCGAGCTTCGCGAATGCGGCCTTGATGCTCTCGAGCGCCGGCGTTGATAGCGTCCCGCGCACGGCGGCCAGCATGACCCCATGCGGCCCCGTCTCGATCGTGGCGCCCGTCTCTCCGCGCGCGACCGCGCCGAATGAATACGTCATGCACGCGATGCTAACGTTCCTGCGTGTTCGCTGGGCACCTCGACCTCACCAAGCCGCTCGCCTGGACCGTCGAAGCCGCCCTGTCGCCGGCCCAATGCCAGGCCTACATCGATCGCTTTCACGCCAGCCCCCCCGAACAAGCGCCCGTCATCGTCGAGACCGGCGTCGCCGTCGACCTCGCCGTCCGTAACAACACCCGCGTCATGTGGGACGACCCCGATGAGGCCAACGCGCTCGTCGACCTCGTCCGCCCATCCCTCCCTGCCACCTGGAACACCGAGCGCCTCGTCGGCGGCAACCCGCGCATCCGCGTCTACCGCTACGAGCCATCGCAGCACCACAGCACTCACTGGGACACCGTCGTCGAGCTCCCCGACGCCATCTCCAGTCGCCTGACGCTCGTCTTCTATCTGAACGACGACTTCACCGGCGGCCAGACTGACTTCCCCGAGCTCGGCAAGACGATCACGCCCAGCCGCGGCACCGCGCTCATCTTCCAGCACCGCGTCCTTCACTCCGCGCTGGGCATTACCTCCGGTGTGAAGTACGCCCTCCGCACCGACGTGCTTTACCAAGCGAAGCGCTGATCGCGGTCGTCTCCACCGCGGTCGCGGTCTCCGTCGCGGTCGCGGTCGCAGGCGTCCGGATCGTGTGATGTGCCAGTGCTGCGGTAACCAGTCGCAGCGGACCAGCTCAGGCGCCGCGCGGCGGACGAGAGTTCGTACTGGGCGCGGTAGAATGCGTGAGGCCCCAGAGGAGAGCGAGCTCGCGGTCGAGGAGCTTCCGTGCGACGCGCATGTCGACGCGCCACTCCCACACCTCCGCGAGGTCGAGGCACGCGCGCACCTCACTCGCGCTGCCGTGGGCCATGGTGAAGAAGCGCTTCGGATCGCGCCCTCGCCGCTCCGCGCCTTCGGCGACGTTCAGCACGATGCTGGTGGCCGCGCGCTGGAGCTGGTTGGCGAGCTCGGCGTCGTAGGCGCGCAGGCCTTCGATGATGGGCTTCAGGGAGCGAGCGAGGTCGAGAGCATTCGTATACGCGATGAACATGGAATCCGCCTTTCTGGAGCACGCCCCTCCCCCCCAGGCACCCCGCCCTGGCGAGGTGGGGGTGGCGGGCGCGTACGCCCGTCGCGGTCGCCGCGCAGGCGTCGTGACGAGCGCGGGCACAGGTCGCGGGACGTCGAGGTCCTGCGTTCGAG
>JALHPV010000455.1 GCA_022842285.1 Kofleriaceae bacterium | reverse complement strand
CGTTGATGACGAAGACAGCGCGCACGGTGCCGTTCCCGTCGGCGTAGGCGACCGACCGGATCGGCGAGGACGCGGGCGTGATGGTCCAGGTGTCGGGCAACGAGCCGGCGAGCGCGGTCAGATCGCTCGCGAGGCCGGCGAGATCGGTGAGGGACTCGGGACGCAGGCGGCCGAAGCGGCGCGGGCCAGGGAGATCGAGGGGCGCATCGAGCTCGTCGCGCGTGGGCTTCTCGGGACCGATGACGATGACGGGGCCGGGCGTGGCCGACACGGGGCCGGAGGCCGAACCGGCGGGCGGAGGCAGCGCGGCGAGGCGCTGCCAGAGCGCGCGGTCGATGCGACCGGGCGTCGGGATCACGAGCGCGCGGTAGCCGGCGAGCTGTTCGACCGGCGCATCCTCGTCGAGGATCACGTACGGGATGCGCGCGAGCTCGAGGGCGGCGGCGACGGCGTCGTGCCACTTCCGCGAGGCGATGGCGGCCGCGTCGAGGCCGAGCTCGGCGGCGCCCCCCGGGCCGAGGCCGAGGAAATCTCCGACGAGCGGGGCGATCGGATCGAGGACCGACGACGCCAGGCCCAGGCGCGCGTCGGCACGGGTGGCGATGACGGCGATGGGCGGCGGCGCGAGCGGCCGCAGCGCGGGCCAGTCGATCGCATCGAGCGTCGAGACGAGCGTCGGGATCCAGGCCGCGTGCTTCTCGCGGTCGCCGTACGCCGAGATGGCCGCGCCGTAGAAGCGGTCGCGCTCGACGGTCATGAAGAGGTTGAAGCCCCGGATCCCGGCGGCGAGCAGGCGCATGAGGTGATCGCGCTCGCGCGTGGTGTCCTTCGGCGAGGCATCGAGCGGAGGGAACCAGGGCGCGTAGCCGATGCCGACCTCGAAGGCGATCGGGACGGGCGCGGTCCCGGCGAGGAACGCCCCGGCGCGACCGAGCATCGCAAAGCTACCGCGGCGCGTGTACGCGTCGAGTCCGACGGGACCGCCGATGGCCGACTGGATGGCGGCGACGTTGATCTGCGAGAGGTGACCGGCGGGCAGGTTGTGGAAGCGCGCGACGCCGTCGAGGCCGACCTCGTCCATCAGGCGGGAGAAGTCGCCGAGGGCACGCGCCAGCGCTTGCTCGCCGAAGCGAACCCACGCGGCGCAGCGAGCGGCGTCGTTCGCATCCCACGCGCGCGGGGCTTCGAGGCCGGTCGCCTCGCGAAACGCGGCGAGGGCATCGGGGTGGTAGTCGTGATCGAAGGCGCCGCCGCGGAAGAAGCGCATCGCTTCGTTGTCGACACCGATCGCGACGACCGGGCCTTCGGGCGCGAGGTGCGGCCGCACGACCTCGGCGAACGCGGCGTACCAGCGCCGGACATGCGCCTGAAACGCCTGGCTCGCGTAGGACGGCACGGGCCACGCACGCGGCGGCGACGGCAACCACACGGGCGTCCCGCGCGCGGTGCGCGCCTGCGAGGCCTCGTCGGCGAGGACGTGGTCGGGGAGGCCGAAGCTGGTCAGCTCCGCATTCACGGCGGGCCCCGGGCGCAGGACGACCGCCAGCCCCGCATCGCGGGCGAGGCCGATGAACCGGGCCAGATCTCTCTCGTCGCGCCAGTCGAACCGACCGGGCGCCTCCTCGTGCTCGCGCCACGGTACGTAGGTCTCGACGATGGTCAGCCCGAGCGTGCGCATCTCGCCGAGCGCCGCAGCCCACGCCGCCGGCGCGACGCGCCAGTAGTGCATCGCCCCCGCGTAGAACGGGAGCGGCGCACCGACGAGGGTCGCGTGAGCGTGATGCGAAGCGCCGCCGGAGGGCGGGGTTCGATCGATGCTCAACCCGGCAGCGTCGAACCAGGTGCGACGACGTGCGCCCACGCATTCCCTTCCCGCACGAAGCGGCTGGGGCCGGTGGCCCATTGCGGGGAGTACGCGAGCGGCGCCGCGTCCCCCGTCCCGAGCTCGGTGTAGTCGGGATCCCACGGCAGGAGCAAGCAGGGCCCCGTCGTCGTCGCGAGCGCGGGCCCCATCGCCCTCGCCGGATCACCGACGGCCGCTCCCATCGACGCCGAATGCAGCCGCGGCAAGATCGGGTGCGGCTCCTCGGAGCGCACGCGCGCGGCCGCCATCACGTCCGCGACGGTGGCAAAGTGAGCCAGCTCCCAGCAGGTCCGGACCTGTGGCGGCGGCAGGTTCAGCTCGCCAGCGCGCGCGAGAGCATCCACCGGGCGGATCCAGATCTGCTCGACCGACTCCTTGTTGTCCGGCTTCGCTTCCTGGCCCGGCGGGCACTCGCAGATGAAGAAGCGCGCCGAGAAGCGCTTGGGCTCGATCGACGGCGTGATCCAGTGCGACCACGGATGCATCACGTCGGGCGCCCAGATCCACCCGGCATGCGCGAGGACGGAGGTCGCATCGGCCCCGGCGAGGATGCGCCGGCGCATGTCGGGCAGCGACGTGATCTGCATCGTCTCGCGTTCGCTGCCCCAGTCGTCGACGGAGGCGGGGACGGGGCGCGCCTTGGCGAGGAGGATGCCCGCTTCCTCGAACAGCTCGCGCGCGGCGGCCGTGCGGGCATCTTCGTTGGCCTCGGCGGCTCCTCCGGGGAACACGAAGGCGGAGCCCATGAAGCTCATGCCCCGCGCACGCCGCTGGAGGTAGACCTCGAAGCCGGTCGGCCGGTCCTTGAGGAGGATCACGCTCGAGGCTTCGCGAATCGGGGTCGTCATCGAAAGCCCCACAGGCGACACTCACCGCGCACCGGTTCGTCGTCGAGGCCGAGCCAGGTCTCGATGATGCGCTCGACGCACCGGGCGACCTTGCCCTCGGGCGTCTCGATCAACAGCTCGTCGCGCTTGCCGCGCCGGCGCGCGAACACGCCGAACCAGGGCATGAAGCCACAGCGGGGTTGGCGCTCGACGACGAACAGCGCATCGATGGCCCCCGCGCCGAGGACGAACGCGCCATCACTCGTCTCGCTTTCCTGACGGACGGCGACGGCGAGGTCGTCGACGTCGATCACGACCTGACGCTCGATCGCCCGCCGCGGCGCCACCGTCACGGTGATCCGGAGGGTCTCCTTGCCGGTCTCGATCCCGCGATAGGGCGTACGCAGCCTCATCTCGCCTGCGATCGTCTCGGTGCGGACGTGCGCGGGGAGCATCGACTTAACTGTAGCCCGATGTTGCTACGGGACGACGACGAACTCGCGCTTCATCAGGCCGATGAGATTCTGCGCTGCGTCGAGGTCCGTGCCCGGGAAGTTGTCGAGGACCTTCTGGAGCTGTCCGTGATCCAGGACGAGCTGGAAGGTGTCGAGCTCGGAGGGAGTCAGATCACGGAGCTTGCCGGCGAGCGGGGTCGGGACAGCGAGTGGCGAGCCCAGCGGCGGCAGGTTCTTCTTGAGGTTCTGGAACTCGTCCAGCTGGCGCACGCCCTCCATGAGGAGCGCCTCGGCGCTCTCCTGGATCTCGTCCATCACCTGGAGCTCGACGTTCGGCTCGAGCTCGAAGGTGCCGGTCGCCCAGGTGAGCATCCGGTAGATGGCCTTCTGCGGCGAGACGGCGAAGTCGTCGTTGATCGTCGCGAAGTAGATCGTGCCCTTGCGGAGGAAGATCTTGCCGATGCTGACGCCGTTGTTGATGGTCAGCACGCCCGACTTGCGGGACGTCGAGAGGAGCTGCAACAGATCCGGAAGCGGGATCTCCTCGATGACGCCCGACATGGGACGGCCCTGCGTGGCCTGACGCTGCTGCGCCCCGGCCTCGAGCTTCTTGCGCGCCTCGGCCTCGGACTGGTTGGCCATCGCGCCTTCCACGGCGACAACCTTGATGATCGACGTCCCGACCAGAATGCGGTCCCCTTCGTGGAGGAGCGCGCGGCCGGCGATCTTCTCGCCGTTCACGAACGTGCCGTTCGTGGAGCCCATGTCCTGGATGTAGACCTCGGCGTCCGTCGAGGAGATCTTCGCGTGTCGACGCGAGACCATGTCCTCGACCAGGACCATATCGAGGTCGCTCGAACGGCCGATGATGATCTCCCGATTCATACGAAGCGGGAACTCGCCTCCCTGGTACTTGCCCGAGATGAAGCGCAGCGCGAAGCGAGGACGATCGGTCATAGCGACTGCAAAGACTCGAAAATTCTAGTCCTGTTAGTCGTGAGCGAGCAACTCGTCGTCACGTCCTTCGTGCGGCGGTCGGAGGGCCTGAACCACCCGCCGATACACCTCTTCGGACACCACGAGGCTTGAATGTCCGAGCGGAACGGTCATGGCGTTCGCGTTCGAGACCTTGGTGCTCGGGAGCGGGACGACCCAGTCCCGGGCGGCCGCGATGGTGTGGACCTCGACCCCGGGGGGCATCGGGCCCTGGGCCAGCTCGTCGAGGAACCGGCTGCGAGGGAGCAGCTGCCAGGAGGAGGTCGACCAGAGGCCCAGGGTCACGACCCCGGCCAGGGCGGCCCAGGTCCCCCGG
>JALHPV010000454.1 GCA_022842285.1 Kofleriaceae bacterium | reverse complement strand
CGCTGATCCTGTCTCGTGGATCACTTCACCGCCAGCGCGCCCCGGGGTGCGCGCTGGTTCGTGCACTCAGCGCAAGAAGGACTGGTCATGTCTGCATTTCAACCGCTCACCACAACCCACGAGCTCCTCGCCGCCGCTGCGCGCGAGGGGCAGGGCATCACTCCTGACGACGGCTCGCTCGACACCATGGGCCTCGACTTCCTCGTCGTGCATGGGCGCGACGCGGCCGGGACCCGGTGGATCGTCCGGTCGCCCCGGCGGGCCGATGTCATCGTCGGCGCCGCGCGCGAAGCCACGAACCTGGCCGTGGTCGCGCCGGCGCTCGCCGCGCTCGGCATCGCCGTGCCCGACTGGCGCATCCACGCGCCCGACGTGATCGCGTATCCCCGCCTCGACGCCACCCCGGCCATCACCCTCGATACCGGCGCGCCCGTCTGGAACATCATCGATCCGGCCGCGCTCGCGCCCGCGTTCCTCGAATCGCACGCGCAGCTCCTGCATGCGCTCGCGCGGATCGACGACGCGGGCCTTCGGCACCGGTCGCTCGCCGAGTCGCGGGCCGAGGTCGCCGAGGGCATCGCGGCCGCGAAGGCGCTCCTCGATCCGCCTCCGGCGCTCGTCGCACGCTGGGATGCCTGGCTCGCCCGTGACTGGCCGACGCATTCGGCGTTCTCGCACGGCGATCTGCACCCCGGGCATCTCCTGCTGGCGCCCGATGCGCGCATCGTCGGCGTGCTCGACTGGACGGAGGCCGCGGTGGGGGACCCGACGGTCGACCTCGCGATGGTGAAGATGTGCTACGGCCGGCCGGCCCTCGAGCAGATCGCGGCGCGCCTGACCGCCCTCGGCACGCCGGTGCCGCCGTCGCTCGTGGCGCACGCGGTCGAGCGCTGCGCGGCGTTCCCCGCGCTCGGGGCCGCATGGGCGCGCCGCACCGGCAACCTCGGCATGGTCGACTACCTGAAGTCGCAGCTCGAGGTGTGCGCTACTTAGCCCCGGTCGGAGGACTGGCGGGGCACACGTACCGATCGATGTGGATCGAGTACGTGGCCTCGGGGCAGGGGACGCTGTAGCGATCGAGGATCGAGTTGCACTTGCCACCACGCGCGAAGTAGCTGTCGCGGCGCTCGTTGATCTCGGCCTCGGTCTGGTAAGGGTTCGAGCCGTCGTTGCAGGTCGCACGCTTCATCCACGCGACCTCGCCGTCGATGTCGCACACCTCGATGGGGGCGGCCTCGGTGGTCTTCGCCTGCGAGAACTTCGTGATGTCGCGGCCGCGGCGTGCATCCCAGGTCGCCGCGTCGACCTCGATCGCGATCGCGCCTTCGTCGCCGCACGCCCGCGGGGGCGGAGGAGGGCGGGTCTGGTTCGCATCGACCATGCACGGCACGGCGGCCTCGCAGTCGAGGGCCCAGCAGCTCATGACGGCCTCGGACGTCGCCCGGTCCGCCCGCGTCGGCGCGACCCAGGTGGCGATCGTCGCCTCGCAGTTCTCCCCCTGGAAGAAGTCGGGCGGGAAGCGATCGGTCCACTCGCAGCTCTCCGCGAACAGGGTGCGAACGCGATGGCAGGCCTCGGCCGGCGTCAGGATGGCGGGAGGCGCGACCGGGGCGCGCGCCACGGGCTTGTCATCCGGCGTCGATTCGGCGGCGGTGGACGCGGGGCGGCCGGTGTCATCCAGCATCGAGCTCGGCATCCGCTGACCGGTAGGCTGCGGGGGGCCGCATGCACACACGACCAGTGCGGCGATCCCCCGGCGATGCATGCAACGAGCATAGTCCAAAGCTCGCGCTCCCGCTGGAAGCACGTATGATCTGAAACCGGATGCGTGCGGCGGCCATCGTGATGCTTGTCGCGGCGTGCGGGTCTTCGGATCGCACGCCAACGCCTGCGCCCGCGCCCGAGGCCGCGCCCACGGCCGCCAAGCCGACCGAGGTCGCGCCCGTGGCCCCGGTGGCGACGGCGGCGCCGGTCCCCGAGGTCGCCCCGGAGCGGGTCGTGATCATCAGCGTCGACGGGCTGCGCCCCGACATGATGACGCCGGATCTGATGCCGCGGCACGTGCAGCTCATGGCCGAGGGCACGACCGCGAAGGACGCATCGACGATTCGCCAGAGTGACACGTTGCCCTCGCACGCCGCGATGCTCTCGGGCTTCGGCGCGAAGGCGCACGGCCTGTGGTGGAACAGCTGGCAAGAGAACCGCGGCTACATCAAGGTGCCGACGGTGTTCTCGGCCGCGCACGATGCGGGCCTCGCGACGGCGATGATCGTCGGCAAGTCGAAGCTCAAGCACATCGCGACGCCGAAGACCGTCGATCACTTCGAGCGCCCGAGCTACCTGTGCGGGGGCGTGGCGCGGCGCGCGGCGAAGTACTTCGTCGAGAAGCAGCCCGCGCTCCTGTTCGTCCACTTCTCGGATCCCGACGAGTACGGTCACAGCCACGGCTGGATGTCGAAGGAGTACGTCCAGGCGGCCGCGAACAGCGACAAGTGCCTCTCGACGGTGCTCGCCGCCATCGATGCCAGTCCGCTCGGCACGGGTACGCTCGTCATCGTCACCGCGGATCACGGTGGGCACGAGAAGAAGCACTCCGATGGCGACGACAAGGTGAACTCGCACATCCCGTGGATCGCGCGCGGTCCGGGCGTGCCCGTGAATCACGTCCTCGACGAGCCCATCTCGACGCTCGATACCGCGGCCACGACCCTGGCGGCGCTCGGGCTGCCGAGCCTGCCGTCGATGGTCGGGCAAGCGCGCTTCACGTTCGCGCGCCGGCGCTGATCGGCGAGGGAGCGGGCTCCCTAGTTCCGCTGCAGCATGCCGCGGATCGCGAAGAACAAGCCGAAGCCGAACGGGAACACGCCGAGGCCGACGGCCATCAGGATGCGGTCGAACTGCTCCTGAACGGTGGGGGCCGTCGAGAGGAACGCGAACGCGATCGCGGCGGCGGTACAGGCCATCAAGATCATGCCGATGATGAGGTTGGTGGTGCCCTTGCGATGATTGGCGGCCTTCTCGTCGGCCGCCATCTGCGCGACGATCGGGTCGACGACCTCGACCTCCTTGATCCCCGGGCGGAAGGGACCGTCACCCGCGTCCGGATCGGGGACGGCCTTCACCGTCGTGAAGTTCTCGCGGGTGAACCGCTCGTCGCCCTCGCGGCGCGCGTTGCTCTTGCGAACCTGACCGACTGCGATCAGCGCGATGGCCACGGCCCCGGCGAGCATGAGCCCCGGGTGCTCGTTGTCCTCCCCGCCGAACGCGGCGCCGCGCTGGGTGCCGGCGGCCTGCATGCAGGTGCCGAAGACGGCGCCCACGATCAGCAGGATCCCCAGCGTCACCATCCATCCGCCGGTGCGGATCCTGGACTCGATGTCCCGGTCGTACATGCCTTTCAAGGTAGCCGGAATCGATGTGGGTCCGGGTGCGAAATCGGCCGATCGCGACGGGCGATTGTGGCGTGTCGGGGAAATGTTCGGGCGCGTCTCCGCGTATGATCGAACTCCGAGCGGGGGGGAAACCGCTCGGAACTCTTTCAAAGGGAAACATTCATGGGGCTTGTGAACGGACTTTGGCTTGCTGTCCTCGGCGTACTTGGCGCCGCGAACCTGATCATCGCGAAGAAGCCGGACGCGCGAGAGCTGATCGCGAAGTTGGCGCCTTATCAGGGCTGGATCGGAGCTGTGTCCGCCATCTGGGGCGTCTGGGGCATCATCCAGGCCGTTCTCAACCTCGGCTGGCTGAGCCTGTTCCCCATCTGGTGGATCACCTGGCTCGCGTACTCCGTGTTGCTCTTCGCGCTCGGCTTGTTGCTGGGGGTGGGCATCTTGAAGACCTTCATCAAGAATCCGCAGGCCCAGGCGAAGATGGATCAGACCCTCGCGAAGCTCGCACCGAAGCAGGGCGTCCTGGGGCTCATCGCGATCGGCGTGGGCGTCTGGATGGTCATCGGCAGCTTCATCCTGCTCTGATGGTGTAGATCCGCAGGGTGCGTAGGCACCTGCGGAACCACCTGGTCGAGATCGCGATCGCACTCGCTGCGATTGCGATGGCCATCGGGTTTGTGGTCGGCGTGCTCCGCCACACGCGCCCGTTCGGCTTGCCGCTGGACGACGCGTACATCTACCTGACGTACGCGAAGCAATTCGGGCGCGGGCAGCCGTTCTCGTACTTCCCCGGCGGAGGCTACTCCGCGGGGTCGACGAGCGTGCTGTGGCCCATGGTGCTCGCACCGTTCTGGACGCTCGGGGCGCGCGGTCATGCGCTCGTCTGGGTGTCCTTCGGCGTGTGCACCGCGCTCTATGCGGCGACGTGCATCGGCATGTACCGCCTCGTCCGCGGCATGATGGACAGCCTCGGCGCGGGGCTCGCCGCCGCCGGCATCACGCTGGCGATCCCGGCGTTTGCGTGGACCTCGCTGGCGGGCATGGAAGTGGGCTTCGCGGCCGCGCTCCTC
>JALHPV010000453.1 GCA_022842285.1 Kofleriaceae bacterium | reverse complement strand
ATCGGCTCCGTGGCTCAACAGCCACTCGATGAACGCCAGCTGCGCGGTTGAATTCTCGGTCAGGTACGTCGCCATCGCGAGCTGGAGGATCCGGGGTCGCGTGGCCATCGATGGGCACAACCGGACGAACGCCTCGAGCAATGGCAGCGACGCCCCCGTCAACAGCCAGAACACCGCATCATCCGCCTCGTGCTGGGACGCTGCGATCGGCCCCACCCGTTGCCGCAGCGCCTCGAACAGGCGTGCCCGCGCGACGCTCGCCTTCTTGCCGAGATAGACCGCCTCGCTCGCCTTCAGCCCGAGCGATGCTGGCCGCACGTTCGGCTCTGGTTGCGTCCGCTGAAACGGCGTCTGCGCGAACATGTTCGGGGTGGTTGCCTCCGTGCGCGCCAAGAGGAACTCGATGACCTCGAGCGGCGCGAGGAACGCGACCGCCGTGGCGAGCGAACCTGGAGGGACATCAGCGCGGCTGGCGAGCGCGGCCTGCACGACGCTGAGTGCTCGTCGGCGTCGAAGGACCGAATGAACTTCGCCAAGCCAGCGGGCGTCGAGCCACCCACGGAGCGAATCGTTGGTGATGCCACCTGCATGCGCTTCACACAGCAGGCACGCCTCGTCGTGCTCGGCGTCGCACTCGAACCGGCCCTCCTCGAGTCCGGCCCGCATCACGGCCTCGAATGATTCGATGGCGGCGCCGTCGCCGTCGCGCATCGCGACGACCTCCCAGTCAGGGTCGACACGGAAGATCGACGAGACCTCCGCGATGAAGCAGTGAAGGCACCGCGCGCGCGACGACACCTGCTGGATCAACAGCGCCGGACGCGGCGTTCGCTTGCAGTCGTGGCAGCGCACCTGGAGGCACTCGGAGTTCAACACGACTAGTACCCAGGGCCAATCGGAAACGCGAACCACTCGGCGTCGACTTCGAGCGCCAGTGGACGGTCCGATCGTTCGATACGATGCCTGCCCATGTCGTTCCTTGCGCTCGTGAGCACGGCGGAGTTCAAGCAGGCCGTCCCGTTTCCGTCGGTCGGCATCCGGTGGCCGGTGACGACGTACACCAGCGCCGCCCCCGAGCTCGAGCCGCTGCGGAAGCGCGGCGACCTCTACCTCGTGACGGCACGCCCGGGCGCCACGCTCTGGCTGGTGGCGGTCCTGCGGTCACCGAAGAAGACCGCCAAGGGCTGGACCGCACGGCCGAACGTCGTGGCGGCGTGCGACGTGACCGCGCTCGTGAAGAAGCTCCGGTTCTCGGATGGCAACGGCCTCGTTGCCGCGCCGGGCAAGCTCGAGGGGGCGCTCCAGACGCCTCGGCAGCTCACCGGTGGCGGCTGTCGCCCATTCAGCAGATCCTCGACGCCATCGCCGGTGACCTCCCGTACCAACGGTACCCCGCCGCCCCACGGCAGCTCGCGCTCCTCGAGCCCCCCTCGACAAGCCATGAGTCCGATCGCCAACGCGAGCCAGTTGCGCGAGTTGCATCGCATGGAGACGGCTTCTACGGCCCTGAAGCTCGCTACCTCCCCGCGCACACGTGCGTCGCGATACTCGGTCGCAGAAGCAGCTCCCCGCGCTGGCATCTCCTCAGTATGGCCGTTGGCCGACCAGTCGAACACGACGCAGAGACCAGTGTATCGTGAATCCACGGTGCCCTCCGCCTTACGCACTCTCCGCTCGCTTGTGGTCGTTGCGATGCTCGTGGCTTGTGCCTGCGACTCCGCTCCGCCGGCTGCGCCCGAGCTGAGCGACCAGATCACGGCCGCGATGGCCAACGCGCCGTTCGGGACCGATCGATTGCCAGGCGCCGTGATCGCCGTCGCCGATGGTGATCAGATCGTTGCGCTCGAGGCGCTGGGCCAGCAGACGCTGGGCGCAGCGCCGGCACCCGATCCGGACGGCGTCTCGCGCATCGGGTCCGCGACCAAGCCGTTCGTCGCCACGGTCGTGCTGCAACTCGTGACCGAGGGCGCACTGACCCTCGCGACCGACCTCGGCAGCCTCGGTACCCAGCTGCCCGGCCTCGATGGGGTCACCGTCGAACAGGCGCTGGGGATGACCTCGGGGCTACATGATCTCGTCGACGAGCAGTTCATCGGCGAGGTCATCGGCGCTCCGACCCGCGCGTGGACCGATCGCGAGCTCGCGGCGCGCGGCCTGGCCCAGGATCCGGACTTCGCTCCGGGCCAGGGGTGGGGCTACTCGAACACCAACTATCACGTGCTCGCGGTCGCGGTGGAGACGGTGACCCAGACGTCGATCGCGGACCAGATCGCAACGCGGATCTCGCAGCCGCTCGGCCTGGTGAACACCAGGTTGCCTGCGGGTGGCGCCGGCGCGATCACCCAACCCGCGCTCGTCGGGTCGTACCAAGGGGACGACACCTCGGCGATCGATCCATCCTATGCGGGTGCCGCGGGTGCCATGGTGTCCACGGTCACCGAGCTCGCTCGCTGGGGGCGCGCGTTCGGCCGCGGCGACCTGATCACACAGGCGGAGCTGCGGCCCGCGAACCAGCCGACCCAGTTTGGCGGCTCGCTCGGCGTTCCGATCACCTACGGCTACGGCACGATGCGCTTCGGCGAGTGGATCGGTCACTCGGGTGACATGCTGGGCTACACGTCGGCGGTGTTCTATCTGCCGGCGCGCGACCGCACGATCGTGGTGCTCGCGACCGGCGACTTCGGCCGGGCATTTCAGATGTTTTCGCGGGTCGCAGATGCGATCGAGCCGGACTCGCTCCGTGCGCAGACCCCATAACTCCGCGGATCGGCTGTCGAACCGCTGCACGCCACCACGCCACCGTAGAGGCACAGTGCGCGCATGGATCGACGCTGCCCCACGGCGCGCGGCGACGGCCAACTCGATCTACTGATGGCGATCCGCATCGGGCTCACGCCTTGACCGCAGCCTCGACGAGCTGCTGCAGCGGCGTCGTCGGCCGCCCGATCAGGCGGCGGAGCTGACCCGAGCGATCGTCGAGCTCGCCACGCGCGATCCCCGCGTCGCTATCGGCGAGCAGCGCCGCGAACGGCGGCGGCAACCCGAAGCCGATCAGCGCGTCGCGGTACGCGTCCACGGGCAGGTCCTGGTACGCGACCGCGCGTCCCGCGACTCGTGCGACCACCGCGGCCAGCTCGCTCATCGTGAACGGCTCGTCGCCGGCGAGCTCGTAGCTCCCACCTTCATGACCCGTGGTCGTGAGCACGTGCGCGGCGGCCTCGGCGAAATCGCGGCGCGCGGCGGCGGCGATCCGGCCATTGCCCGCGCTACCGAGGATCGCGCCGTGGGCGAGCGCTGACCCCAGGTTCTCCGTGTAGTTCTCGAGGTACCAGCCATTGCGGAGGAACGTGTACGCGAGCCCCGACGCGGTGATCGCGCGCTCGGTCGCGAGGTGTTCCGCGGCGAGTCCGAGCGTGGACCGATCCGCGTGGAGGATGCTGGTGTACGCGAGCAGCCCGACCTTGGCCTCTCGCGCCGCCGCGATGGCCGCCTTGTGCTGGGCCTCGCGCTTGCCCACCTCGCTCGACGAGATCAGCAGGACCTTGCTCGCGCCCTCGAACGCCGTGCGCAGCGTGGCAGGGGCGTCGTAGTCGGCGCGGCGAACCGCGACGCCGCGGTCGGTGAACGCCTGGGCCTTCGCGACATCGCGGACCGCGACCGCGAGCTGCGACGCGGGGACCTTCGAGAGCAGCGCTTCCACGACATGCCGACCGAGCTTCCCGGTGGCTCCAGTGATGATGATCATGGCCGCACTATGGCCACCTCGCGGGCGGGTGCGCAGACCGCGTTCGCGTGACTCCGGGTTGCACAAATGCAACCATGCGGGATGACCACCGCGAAGCCGCGCCTCGCCGAGCTGTCGATCCTCGTCGACGTTGCCGAGGCAGGGTCGGTCGCCGCTGCCGCTCGCCGGCTCGGCGTCCCGAAGTCGACAATCGGCCGCGCCGTCCACCGGCTGGAGGAGGAGCTGGGTGCGGTGCTGCTCCAGCGCAAGGCAGGCACCCACGCCCTGACGGATACCGGGCGGGCGCTGGTGAGCCGGGCGGCACCGCACGTCGCGGCGCTCCGCGACGTCACTCACTCCGTCGCGCACAAGCAGACCGAGGTCCAGGGCGTGCTGCGGCTCACCGCGCCAGCGGACCTCGCCGAGCTGGTGCTCGCACCGCTCGTCGTCGCGTTCACGACGCTCCACCCGGCCGTGAGCGTGGAGGTCGACGCGACGATCCGGGTCGTCGATCTCGTCAGCGAGGGGTTCGACCTCGCGCTACGCGTGGCGCGCGCACGCTTGCCGTCGTCGTCGCTGGTGATGACGAAGCTCGCCCGCCTCGACCTCGGCCTCTACGCGAGCCCGACCTATGTCGCGCGTCGCGGGCTGCCCAAGCGCGCCCAGGATCTCGCGGCGCACGCGGCGGTCATCCTGATGGGGCGAGGTGTCCGGATGGACCTGGTCCTCGAGGGACCGC
>JALHPV010000452.1 GCA_022842285.1 Kofleriaceae bacterium | reverse complement strand
AGCGCCTGAGCATCCCGAGTGACGGCCTCCCGCACACCGTCACCGGTGGCTGCTCGGCGCCGCGCGAGTGGAACGTGTTCACCGCGTGGCCGCACATGCACCAGTTCGCGACGCACACGAAGCTGACGATCGGCGGGGACGTCGTCCTCGACGAGCCGTACTCCTTCGAGGAGCAGGTGAACTATCCCGAGGTCGTGCGCACCATCCCGCAGGGGACGCGAATCGACGTCGAGTGCACCTACGTGAACAACAGCGGGGTCGTCGTCACCTTCGGCGACTCGTCGAACCAGGAGATGTGCTTCACCGGGATGTACAAGTACCCGGCGGGCGGGCACCTGTTCCAGTGCGCGTTGAACTGAGCTAGTTCATCTCCTCTGTGGGGAGGTACTAGTGGCAGTTCTCGAACGAGATCGAGCCCTTGATCTCGCCGGGACCTTCGCCGCACGCGAGGGTCGCCTTGCCCTTCACGTTCTTCACGCCGTTGATCTCGCTGTTCTGCTGCTGGAGCTGCATCGTCCCGCAGGACGGGACGGTGTTGCCGACGTCCTGACCCTTGTCGAACAGCATGACGGCCACGGTGCCGTCGGCGTTCGGGGCGAGGCGAATCCGCCGACCTGCCTTGTCCTTGAGCTGGACGCCCATGAACCCGAACGAGACGCCGTTGTTGCACTCGGTCGGCTCGAACTTCTCGCCGCCGACGGTGATGTCGCTCGAGAGCTTCGCGCTGCAGCCAAGGCTCAGCGCTGCCACCAACCCGACGAGGGCGCGCACTAGCTGGCGGCCTTGGACTCGAGGACGAGCTCGGGGCGAGCGCGGCTCTCGACGACCTCGCGGGTCACGACGCACTCCTTGACGCCGGTCAGCGACGGGATCTCGTACATGACGTCGAGCATCACTTCCTCGAGGATCGCACGCAGGCCACGGGCGCCGGAGTTACGGCGCGAGGCCTCCTCGGCGATGGCCTTCAGGGCATCGGGGCGGAAGTTCAGCTTCACGCCTTCGAGCTCGAAGAGGCGGTGGTACTGCTTCGCGAGCGCGTTGCGCGGCTTCCAGAGCACTTCCGTGAGCGCCTCGACGTCGAGGGCGTCGCACGAGACGATGACGGGGAGGCGGCCCATGAACTCCGGGATCATCCCGAACTTCACGAGGTCCTCGGTGCGGGCCTCGCGGCGGAGGGCATCCTTGTCGTCCTCGGCGGTCGAGACGCGGGCCCCGAAGCCGAGGCCGCGCTGACCGGTGCGGCGGCGGACGATGTCCTCGAGGCCACCGAAGGCGCCGCAGCAGATGAAGAGGATGTCGGTCGTGTCGATCTGGATGAGCTCTTGCTGCGGGCGATTGCGCGCGCCGTCGGGCGTGATCGTGGCGGTCTTGCCCTCGAGGATCTTGAGGAGGGCCTGCTGGACGCCTTCGCCGGACACGTCGCGGGTGGGGGAGGGGGTGCCGCCCTTGCGCGCGATCTTGTCGATCTCGTCGATGCAGATGATCCCGCGGGCCGTCTTCTCCACGTCGCCACCGGCGGCGCGGAACAGGGCCTTCACGACGGACTCGACGTCCTCACCGACGTAGCCGGCCTCGGTCAGCGTGGTCGCGTCGGCGATCGCGAACGGGACATCGAGCTTCTTCGCGAGCGTCTGGGCGAGCAACGTCTTGCCCGAGCCCGTGGGCCCGATCATGAGGATGTTGCCCTTCTGGAGCTCGACGTCGCCGGCCTTACCGCGGAGACCGATGCGCTTGTAATGGTTGTAGACCGCGACGGAGAGGGCGCGCTTGGCGTCCTTCTGACCGACGACGTAGCGGTCGAGCTCTTCGACAATGGCGCGGGGGGGCGGGTACTTGGGGCGCTCCGACGCCTCCTCTTTTGCGAGGATGTCGTTGCAGAGAGTCACGCACTGATCGCAGATGAAGACCCGCGGTCCCGAGATGAGCTTCCTCACCTCCCGGCGCTGCTTTCCGCAGAAGGAGCAGTGGAACTCTTCCATGCAGTCCCAATTCTTACACGCTCGACGGGGCTGGCAATAGTGCCGGCGCACCTCCAGCGGGTAGGATACGGAGGCTCGTGAGGGTGACCGTGATCTGTGCCGACCCCGAGCGCGCTGGCGACCCCGGCACGGTTGCGACCGTCCTCACGGACCTGGGGTGCCGCTGCGAATTGGGGCGGTTTGACCTCGGAGGGCTGGACCTCTCAGAGGCTTCCCGAGCCCCGAACGCCATTGTCGTCGAGGCCGGAGACGATCTCGCGCGGGCCCAGAAGACCATCAAGCGGCTCCGTGACGGGGGCCCCTTCGCCGAGACCCCCATCCTGGTCGCGGTCACGGTGGCCCGGCTACCCGCCCTGGACTTCTCGATCGGGGCCAACGACTTCGTCCTGATGCCGATCGTCCCGGCCGAGCTGTATGCGCGGCTGCGGCAGCTCGACTGGAAGACCGCGACGTTTGGCTCGGACGAGGTGCTGAAGATCGACGATCTCGTCATCGACGTCCCCGGCTACGAGGCACGGCTCGGAGGCCGCCGACTCGAGTTCACGCACCAGGAGTTCGAGCTGCTCCGGTTCCTGGCCCAGCACCGGGGGCGGGTGTTCAGCCGCGAGGCGCTCCTGGAGCGTGCGTGGGGGTACCGCTATGCAGGGGGGACCCGCACAGTCGACATCCACGTGCGGCGGGTCCGCAGCAAGCTAGGCGAGGCCGGATCGCTCGTGGAGACGGTGCGCAACGTTGGCTACAAACTGCGGGGCTAGCCGCAAGGGTGGTACGATCACAGGCCTTGGCGGGGCGAGCCTCGATCGTCGGCGCGGCGGCGACGCACGTGGGGAAGGTGCGCGAGCACAACGAGGACGCGCACTACTTCGACGCCGACAAAGGCATCTTTGTCGTCTGCGACGGCATGGGGGGACATGCAGCGGGCGAGGTCGCGAGCGAGCTGGCGATCCGGAGCGTGCGCGCCGCGTGGGGCAGCGACGAGACGCAGCGCCTTGCCGAGGTCTGCCAGGAGACGGGGACCCCCGAGGCGAAGCGCGAGCTCCTCGCCACGGTGAGGGCAGGGGCGGTCGCCGCCCACGAGGCGATCGTCGCCGCCGCCGCCGCCGACAACGCGAAGTCCGGCATGGGCACGACCCTCATCGGGGCGCTCGTCGTCGGGAACGAGCTGGTGTTCGCGCAGGCCGGCGATTCACGTGCGTACCTCGTGCGCGACAAGATCGCGATGCAGCTCACCGAGGACCACACGCTCCTCGCGCGGCTCCTGTCGGCCGGCATCGAGGTCGACGTCACCGGTGACGGCTCGCGGTTCCGCAGCATGCTGACGAACGCGCTCGGCATCGGCCAGGAGTGCAAGGTCACGACGTTCGTCGTACCGCTCGCCGACGGTGACCGCTTCTTGCTCTGCTCCGACGGCATCAGCGAGTACGTCCCTGAGGCCGAGGTCGGCACGGTCCTGACCACGCAGCCAAGCCCGGCGCGCGCGGCGCAGAAGCTCATCGAGCTCGCCCTCGAGCGCGGCGGCGGTGACAACGCGACCGCCGTCGTCGTGCGCGTGCTCGAGGCCGGAGAGCGGCCGCAGCCCGCGGAGATGGTCATCAAGGACGAGCAGACGATCGCGAGCTCGCCCCTGTGGGGCCGGCGGATGACCCCGCAGCAGCGCCTGCGCGCCCTGCGCATCGCTATCCCACGCGATCTCGCCCCCGGCGAGCAGCTCCCGGCGCACTTCCTCGGCGGCCGCGTCTGCTGGATCGTCGTCGACGGCGAGCTCGAGCTCGATCGCCACCGGTTGCGAGCCGGCGCCTGCGTCTACCCGGAATCGCTCGTGGGCACGAGCCCACTGCCGGATCGCGATGGCATCGCGGTCGCGACCACCGATGTCCGTGCCCTGGCGCTCCGCGCCGACGATGTGCGCGAGCTGTGCGAGGACGACACGGAGCTCGGCGAGGTCCTGATGGAGGCGGTCGCGCAGCTCCTCGAGGCGCAAGGCGTGCGCTCGACGGCGGCCGACCGCATCGAGTCGAGTCGCCCTCACACGAGCAGCGACCCGATCGATCCGCCGCCGCCCGTTGGCCCGCCGCTGCCGATCACCTTGCCCGCCGACCCGCCCACGTGGCCCAAGGCCGACTTCGACGGCCCGACGCTTCCGCGTGCGCCTGCGCTGTCTACCCCCGACGCCATCGATCCGCCGACGGTGCCGAAGCCTCCGTCGCCTCAGTCTCTGCTCGATCCACCGACGGTGCCCCGGCGCTCGCCCGTCGAATCGATGAAGGACATCGACGTGGAGGGCCCGACACTGCCGCAACGGCAATCGCCCTTCGCCGGCAAGCCTCCACCGGCCGCGCCCGGTTTCGGAGCGTCGACACCAGTCGCTCGCAAGCCCACGCCTCCGTCGGGGATGCCCTCGGTACCTCCGGTCTCGGCGCGGGCTCCCACGCCCGCGGTCGGCGTCCCGATCTTGCCGCCGCTCGCGCGCACGCCGCCGACCGGCATCCCGACCGTCGGCCGGGCCGCCACGCCACCGTC
>JALHPV010000451.1 GCA_022842285.1 Kofleriaceae bacterium | reverse complement strand
GGAGCGCTTCGCCCAGATCGACAGTTCGCTCAGCCGCCGGCACGAGGGCACGGGCCTGGGCCTCTACCTGGTAAAGCTGTTCGCGGCTTTGCACCAGGCGACGGTCAGTCTCGCCAGCCAGCCCAATGTCGGCACCACCGCCACGGTGCTATTCCCGGCCGCCCGCCGCCTGCCGCGATAAGTACCTTCCGCAGTTCTCCCGCTCGATACCGGCATTCCGTCTGTTCGCGGATGCTGTATCGTCCTTGATCCAGGTCATGGGCGGGGGCGCGTCATGGCGGCACAAGTCACGACACATCCGATCGCGGGCCGCCTTCTGGCGGTCGACGAGGTCGTGGTGCGTCGTGAAGTACGGCAGCGACTTGCCGATGAACTCGCGGAGGTTCTCGAACTTGTGGTCCACCATGAACTTGGTGAGCTCTTCCTTCAGCTCGCTGATGATCTCGTAGCCCCGGAGCATCGCGCCCGTGCAGACCTGCACCGTCGAGGCACCGAGGAGGAAGAACTGCGCGGCGTCGAAGCCGGTCTCGATGCCACCCATGCCGCTGATCGCGAGGTCCTTGTTCGCGCGGGCGACCTCCATCACCTGGCGGAGCGCGATCGGGCGCACGGCCTGGCCGGAGTAGCCGCCGGGGACGCTGTAGCCCTCGACGGTCGGCATCGGGCGGAGCGTCTTCAGGTCGATGCCGCACACGGAGAGGATCGTGTTGATCATCGCGATGCCATCGGCGCCACCGCGGATCGCAGCCGCGGCCGGCACCGTCGGGTTACCGACGTTCGGCGTCATCTTCGCCCACACCGGGATCCGCGCGACTTCCTTCACCCAGCCGACGACTTCCTCGACGATGTCGGGGTTCTCGCCCATCGCCATGCCCATCTTGCGCTCGGGGAGGCCATGCGGGCACGAGAGGTTCATCTCGAAGCCATCGACGCCGGTCTCCTGGACCTCGCGCACGATCTGCTGCCAGCCTTCCTTCTTGTACTCCTCCATGATCGAGGCGATCAGGATCTTCGTCGGGTAGTTCTTCTTCAGCTGGCGGAGGTCATCGAGCCAGTCCTGGTACGGACGGTCCGAGATGAGCTCGATGTTCTGGAAGCCGATGACTTCCTCGGACGTGCGGCCCCGGTGCTTCGCGTAGCGTGGCGCCGTGTTGATGACCTTGCTCGCATCGAGCGAGAAGGTCTTGCACGACATGCCGCCCCACCCGAGGTCGTACGACCGCGCGATGACCTTGCCGTTCGTTCCTGGAGGTCCGGACCCCAAGATGAACGGGTTCTCGAACTTCATGCCATTGACGGTGATCGATAGGTCCGCGGTCATCGAGCCTGGCTAACACGGGCTCAGAGGCGGGTTCAACAACGATGTGGCAGGCTCCCCGCAGGTGGCTCGCTCCCGGTCTATCTCCGTCGTTGTCACCAGCGTTGGGCTCGCGTTGGTGATCGCGTGCGGATACCTGTTTTATGACCTCACTGCACGGCCCCTCGCGCAGGCCGTGGCCTCGCGCGACTGGACGGCCGCGCAGTGCCTCGTCGAGTCGAAGCACCACGAGCTGGTCTACACCCTCGACGGCGCCACGGGCCGGCGCGTCTCGTTCGCCGAGTCCATCGCCGATCGCCGCGCCACGTGGGAGGCGCTGAAGCTCCACGTCGGCGAGCGTATTCCGTGCTGGGTCGACCCGGACGATCCGAGCGAGCTGGTGCTGGAGCGCCAGGGCTTCACGAACCTGTGGCCCTTCGCGGCCCTGGTGTTCCTCGGCCTCAGCTTGCATGGCATCGCCCTCGAGCTGCGTCCGCGCACCGGACCGACGTTCTGGTGGGGCACCATGGACAACCTGGGACACGCCACGATGCGCGTGGGGGCGCTGCGCACGCTCGTCATCATGACGGGCCTCGTCCTCGTGGTGCTGGCCACGGGCGTGGCGCTCGTCCTGCAGCCCGCGCCCGCGACCGCCCACATCCTGGTCCCCCTCCTCGTCGCCGGTGCAGGCTGGGCCTACGCGGTGAAGCGCTACCTGACGCAGCTCTCGATCTCGCTGACGGGACCGCTCGTCGTCGGTCGGGAGCCCCGCGTGAGCATCCACGTCCGCACGCCGTTCGGGACGAGCTTGGCCGGCGCCACGCTCGTCGCCGCGGAGGCGATCGCGAACGCGGGCAGCAGCACGGCGAACCCGCGGCGGCGTGTGCTGCGCGAGCTCCCGATCGTCCCGGGGGCGCCCATTCCCGCAGACCTGCCGGGCACGCTCGCCGCCGGCCCGAATCGCATCGCGTGGCACCTCGCTGTCGCGGGCGCGGCAAGCGTCGACGTCCCCGTGACCATCGCGTGGGCCCCGAGCCACCGCACGCTGCGGAGCGACGACCTGCCACGGGCCACCGAGCAGGATGGCGTGACGCTCCAGCTCGACCGCTCACGTGGGTACGCCCCCGATGACGACATCACGGGGGTGATCACCGTCGAGCGCCCCGTGCCGCCGCGGCACGCGACGCTGCGCCTCTCCTGGCGGTCACGTGGCGAGCTCGCTCGGACCTATGTCCATCCCGTCGTCGAGCGGCAGGTCGCCGACCTGCCGCGCACGGGGCCGCACCGCGCGGCGGACCTGCCGTATCGCGAGGCGGCCCCGGACGAGACTGGCCCCCTCGCGGCGAGTGACCAGCGCCGACTGCGGATCCCGGTACCCGACGAGCCGCGCACGTACCGCGGTCAGACGTTCGACCTCGAATGGTTCCTCGAGCTCGTCGTCGATGACACGACGGTCGAGGTCCCCGTCACGATCCAGTAGCAGGGCTGCCCGAGCAATGTCGTCGCGTCGGGCTGGCAAGTCGTGATAACGCTGCCCGTCATGGCGACCGCGAAGACGATCAACCACTGGATTGACGGTAAGGCCCTCGAGCGCGCGGCAGAGCGCAGCACCGACGTGTTCAACCCGGCGACGGGCGACGTGCAGGCGAAGGTCGCGATGGCCACGCCGGCGCAGGTCGACGAGGCCGTCGAGTCCGCGTGGAAGGCGTCCCTGTCGTGGCGCCACGTCTCGCTCGCCAAGCGCACGAAGGTCCTGTTCGCCTTCCGTCAGCTCGTGGACAAGCACCAGCACGAGATCGCGAAGCTCCTCACCCTCGAGCACGGCAAGGTCACGGCCGACGCGCTCGGCGAGGTGAACCGCGGCCTCGAGGTCATCGAGTTCGCCTGCGGCATCGCCGACCTCTCGAAGGGCGAGTACTCGGAGAACGTCTCGACCGAGGTCGACTCCTACTCGATCCGCCAGCCGCTCGGCGTCGTCGCCGGCATCACGCCGTTCAACTTCCCCGCGATGGTCCCGATGTGGATGTACCCGATCGCGATCGCGTGCGGGAACACGTTCGTCCTGAAGCCGTCCGAGCGTGATCCGTCGGTCGCGAACTTCTGTGCGGAGCTCATGAACGACGCGGGCCTTCCCCCGGGTGTCCTCAACGTGGTGCACGGCGACAAGGTCGCGGTCGACCGCCTCCTCGAGCACCCCAAGGTCTCCGCGATTTCCTTCGTCGGCTCGACGCCGATCGCGCAGTACATCTACGAGACGGGCACCAAGCACGGCAAGCGCGTGCAGGCCCTCGGCGGCGCGAAGAACCACATGATCGTGCTGCCCGATGCCGACATGGAGCTCGCGGCCGATGCCGCGGTCTCCGCGGGCTACGGCTCGGCCGGCGAGCGCTGCATGGCGATCAGCGTCGTCGTGTGTGTCGGCAACGCGGCCGACCAGCTCATCCCGCTCATGCAGGAGCGCATCGCGAAGCTCAAGGTCGGTGACGGCCTCGATGGCTCCTCGGAGATGGGCCCGCTCATCAACAAGGCGCACCGCGACAAGGTCGCCGGTTACGTCGATGCCGGCGTCGCCGAGGGCGCGAAGCTCGTCGCCGATGGTCGCCTGCTCAAGGTCAGCGGCCGCGAGAACGGCTTCTTCCTGGGCCCGTGCCTGTTCGACAACGTCACGCCCGAGATGTCGATCTACAAGGACGAGATCTTCGGCCCGGTGCTCGGTGTCACGCGCGTCGGCACGTACGACCAGGCGATCCAGATGATCAACTCGAACCCGTACGCGAACGGCGTGGCCATCTTCACCAACGATGGTGGCGCGGCCCGCAAGTTCCAGCACGAGGTCGAGGTCGGCATGGTCGGCATCAACGTGCCGATTCCCGTCCCGATGGCCTACTACTCCTTCGGCGGCTGGAAGGCGTCCCTGTTCGGGGACCACCACATCTACGGCCGCGACGGCGTCCACTTCTACACGCGCACGAAGGCCGTCACGTCGCGCTGGCCGGACCCGAAGCACCGGGGCGTGAACCTCGGGTTCCCGACCAACAAGTAGGTCGCCTCTACCGGCGGCGGATCGATTCGATCACGACGAGCTGCTTCGGGCAGTCCTTCGCGAACGGACCGCCGGGGCCTGTCGGCACGGCCTTGATCTTGTCGACGACGTCCATACCGCTCGTCACCTCGCCGAAGACCGCGTAGCCCCAGCCCGGACC
>JALHPV010000450.1 GCA_022842285.1 Kofleriaceae bacterium | reverse complement strand
CACGGGCGCAGGCTGGGCCGCGGGCACGGGCTGCGCCGCCGGCGCTGGCTGCGGTGCCGGCGCCGGTGCGGGCGTAGCGGGCGTCTCCGGCCCCTTGCCCTCGCCGTCGCTCACTAGGGCTGCTTCTCGGCCGGCACGACCTGGATCTCGACGCGCCGGTTCTTCTGGTGGTTGCTGGCGTCGCTGGAGTCGGCGGGCCGGCTCCAGCCGAGACCCTCGGCCTTGAACTGGTCGGGGTTCATCTTGAACTTGTTGACCAGCGCCTCCTTGACCGCGTTCGCGCGCCGCAGCGAGAGATCCTTCACGAGCGACTCGTCGGCCTGCCCCTTCATCGACGCGTCGGTGTGACCCTGGATGACGATGCGCGCCGCCCCGAACGAGCCGGCGAGCTTCGCGATCTCCTCGATCGTGTACTCGACGTTACCGTCGTAATAGACCTCGTTCCCGCTGCCGTCCTTCGCCGGCACCTTCTTGTAGACCTCGTAGGAGTTCGGGAAGAAGTTGATCGAGACGGTCTTGGTGACCACCGAGTCCTCGACGTTCAGCTCGCCGCTCGAGGCGGGCGTGAACTTGAACTCGTACGTGTTCTGCTGCTTCGCGTACTTCTCCTCGGCGCCCAGCTTCTTGATCACGGAGAAGTCCATGACCTGGTCGAAGGTCACGTCCTGGTTCACGACGCGCTCGGCCGCGTAGACGCGAACGGCGGTGTTGTAGACGCGCTCGAAGTTGGTCGGGTTGGACGAGACGAGGAAGAAGTCCCG
The DNA here is from genome assembly GCA_022842285.1 of Kofleriaceae bacterium. Taxonomy (GTDB): domain Bacteria; phylum Myxococcota_A; class Polyangia; order Haliangiales; family Haliangiaceae; genus JABFXX01. Next base: position 3,772 of record JALHPV010000450.1, on the reverse strand, counting down.
GTTCTCGGCGTAGTTCGTCCAGTGGGCGTCGGCGAGCATCTTCACGCCGGTGCCCTTGTCGAGCTTGAAGAACGCGTCCATGAGGTCGCCGACCTGCGTCTTCTTCTCGTCGGACGCCGTCAGCTCCTCGGTGGCGTCGAGGATCCCGCGCACGAGTCCCTCGATGATGTCGGGATGATCGCGAGCGAAGTCGGCGCGCGCGAACCACACGTCGGCGATGAGCTTGTTCGCCTCGAGCGTCGAGACGAGCATGCGGTTCCCCTTGGCCTCGGACAGCGTATAGATGTCGGGGGCCCAGGTGACCACGGCCGCGATGTCGCTGTTCTGGTTGAACGCGGCCGCCGCCTGGAACGCGTCGTCGGTGAACTTCTTCTTCACCGCGGTCGGCTGGACGCCGCCATTCAGGAGCATGTTGAGCAGGAAGTAGTGCGACGGCGAGTTCTGCGCGAGGACCACCGTCTTGCCGCGGAGGTCGGCGATGTTCTTGATGTCGTTGCGCACGACGATGCCGTCGCCGCCATTCGACCAGTCGACCTGCTGGAACACGCGCGGCATGGTGCGCGGGTCGAGCTTCAGACGCTCGATGATGAGCGGCAGCATGTCGACGGTCGCCCAGCCGATGTGCACGCCGTTCGCGACCTGATCGCCCATGGCGACCGGGTCATCGGCCTGGACGAGCTCGACGAGGAAGTCCTTGCCCTTGGCGTCCTTCCAGACCTTGCCCGGCTTGCCGCCGCCGTTGGCCCAGAAGATCGGCGCCCAGCCGGCCCACGTGTTGATCGCGAACCGCACCGTGCGCTTCGGGCCGAGTGCGGTGTAGCTCGACGTCCCCTCGACGGGCTTGAGCTTCTGCGCGGGCGTGTAGTTGTACTCCTTCACCGTCGTCGCGACGGCGTTCGGATCGGGGTTCTCGGCCGTGGTCGGCGCGTTCGGATCTTTGCGCGGATCGACGAAGGCCGAGCCCGACGCCGTACCGCCCGCGTCGCTGCTCTTCTTCGCGTTGCAGCGATAGAAGGCGAGGCCGCAGAGGCCGGCCACCACCACCAGTACCGCGACGAGAAATGCCGGCTTCGGCTTACCTGCTCCGTTCGCCATCGCTTACTCCGTCACCTTCGTGGGTTCGGCCTTCTCGGTGACGACGTCGGCAGGACCGAGGTCCTTCGTCGTCGCCATGATCGGCGTGGTCTCGGGCGCGCGCATGCCCAGCTCGACTTCGAGATCCTTCAGCGCGTCCTGCGCCATCGACTGCTCCATGCGCTCCTCGGCGTGGATCTTGTCGATGCCCTCGCTCGAGAGGTCGCTCGCGACGCGGGCCTTGCCACGGTTCGTGTCGATCTTGCGCTGGATGACATCCTCGAGCTGACCGAAGTCCGTCGTGACATCCATGTTGAAGCTCTGCGTGAGCTTCGCGACCTCGGCTTCCGCCTCGGACATCTTCAGCTCGGCGTCGTACTTCGAGATCTTGTCCTTGACCTCGACGAGCTTCTTGTTCGCGTACTGGATCTTCTTGAGGTTGTTCGAGTACGCCGCCTCGTGCATCGCGAGCTGCTGCTTGTTCTCGTCGAGCTGCGTCTTCGCCTTCGTGAGCTGCAGGGCGAAGGAGCCCGCGGTCTCGCGATCGCCGGCCTTGAGATACGCCTTGGCCTGGGCGGTCAGCTTGGTGATCTGGTTCTCCCCGTCCTTCACCTGCCGCGACACGCGCTCGACGAGCCCGCGGTACTGCTCGAGACCCACTCGGCCTTCCTTGAGCTGCTCGACCGCCTGGTCGTACTCGTATTGCATCTGGGCGATCGGGTCGGCCTCCCAGAAGAAATTGGCGAGCTTGTTGAGCTGCGCCCGGATCGCACCAAAGAACTTACCCAGGATCATCGCGTCCTCCGCGGGGCGACGTTACTCAAGAACGCAGCAGTCGTGCGCGGTTGTAGACCCCGAAAAAGCTCTGGATCTCCGCGGGGCAGATGAACATGACCAGCACGTAGCCTGGCGTCGCGTCCGGGTCGTCGAGCCAGGCCACCGTGATGCGCCGCTGACCGGGCGGGCGCGCGACTCCCGCCTCGGCGCACAGCCCGTCCAGATCGGTCCACACGGCCTTCCCCCGGCGAAACAGGGCGAACAGCACGGGCTCGTAGCGGGTCATCGTCAGGACGTCCGCCACCTCGTCGACGAGGGCCGTCATTACTTGCGCAGGCGTTTGTCGGCGGACCGATTCCGCGGGAGCGCGAAATCGACAAACAGCTGGGCGGGCGAGCGATCCCAGTCCGGGAGGTCGACGCGGCCCACCAGCTCGATCTCGGGGCCGCGCAGGGTGACGGTGGCGCGGCTGAAGAGCTGCTTGTAGTCGGCGCCGAGGCGCTCGCCCCACTCGGACTTCGCGAGCAGCTCGTCGGGGGTCGCGAACATGCGCAAGGCGAACTCGGCGCTGGCGGCATCGGGGAAGAGCACGTGCATCACCACCGGGCCCTCGAACGCCGCGCCCGCAAGCTCGATGACCGCCCCGTGCGAGCGGGCGTTCAGCAGGTCGCCGGTGAAGTCGCGGGCGCGGGCGTACCAGAACGGCTGGTCGACGGCGAGCACCACGTCAGCGAGGACATTGGGCTCCTTGTTCGGCGGCGCGTCGAGGAGCGCTCGGGCGACCTCGGGTTGATCGGCGATCACGACCCAGCCGCCCGGCAGCCACGCGAACACGCGGGAGCCGCGCGTCGACGACACCGACAGGAGACGCTTCTGACGCTGGACCTCGATCCGCTTGCCCACGCAGGCCTCCAGCTCCTGCCGCGTGAGATCCGTGCGCATGAAGTACAGCTCGGTCGTCACCGACTGCGACGCCGACACCTGCCGAGCGTCCGCCTGCAGGAGCGTCGTGACGCGGGCGGGGAGCTCCGCCATGCACGGCGGCGGTTCGCCGTCGCCCTCGAGGATGGCGCCGTGGGCGGCGGAGAACCAGGTCGCGGGGACCCCGCGCACGGAATCGATGGCCGCGGGCAGGGAGGCCACGGCCCCACGCAGCTCGATCGTCGCCGTCGACATCGGCGCGGGCGGGCCGGTCTTCCAGTCGACCTCGGCCGGCACCTCGATGACCGGCAGCGTCTCCTCCGTGGGCTGCGTGCCTCTTCCGCTGCAGGCCGCGAGCAGCAGCAGCAGCGCTGCGCGCATCAGAACAGGGCCTGGGCCTCGACGCCGATGACGAGACCGAAGTTGTTCTCGGAGTGGTAGCGGCGCCCGACGAGGTCGAGGCCCGGCACGTAGAGCGGATTCACCTCGCTCGTGTTCGGCGTGACGAGCGGGTTGCTATCGGTCTCGCACGGCGACGAGCCGGTGCCGCACGTCGGGAGATCCACGCCCGCATCCGCGAACGTGATCGCGTGGTCGGTGCGCCAGGAGAGGTCCACGGTCAGTCCGAAGCGCGCATGCGCTCCGAGCTCGGCGCGAATCGCCGCGCGCGCGGACGTCTCCAGGTAGTTCTCGATGTTCGAGATGCCGGGGTGCGGATACGCCTGCTGATCGGGCGCGATCACGTCGCGGTCGAGGATGAGAGGTCCGCCCCCGCGCGTGTCCCCCGCGTACTCGAACACCTCCCACATCTCCGTGTACTCGCGGCCCTCGAAGTGCGCTTCGGCCTTCGCGCCGAGATCGATGCTGATGCGATTGAGGGCGGTCTTGTCATCGAGCGCGAACAGCTCGAGGCCGAACGCGAGCGTCGCGACCTGCCCGGGGCCCTTGTTCGTGATGCCCGTCGACGTCGCGAAGTCCGTCACGTCGTACTGCGAGCCGT
>JALHPV010000449.1 GCA_022842285.1 Kofleriaceae bacterium | reverse complement strand
TTCGCTCGCTCCGCGAACCGGCGGCCGGCCCGGCTACTCGTGTCGATGTCGACCACTTCGCCCGTCTCGAGATCCTCGAGGACCAGGAGGCCGATCCGCGGCAGGTTCCGCTCCAGCGGATCGCCGACGACCACCGGCACGACCTCGTGGCGTTGCCGCGTCATGCGCAGCGGTTGCTCCCAGCCTTCCGACAGGAAGTCCGACACGAGGAAGAGAACCGATCTGCGCCGGGCAATCTTCCCGAGAAGATCGAGTCCCGACGCGAGGTTGGTGCCCCGAGACGAGGGCTCGAACCCGAGGATCTCGCCGATGACGCGCAGCACGTGCTTGCGGCCCTTCTTGGCCGGCACGAACCGCTCGACCTTGTCGGTGACCAGATACAGGCCGACGCGGTCATTGTTCTTGATGGCCGAAAACGCGACCACCGCCGCGAGCTCTGCCGCCAGCTCGCGCTTGGACTCGCCGCGGGAGCCGAAGAAGCCCGAGGCGCTCATGTCGATCATGAGGTTGACGGTGCGGTCGCGCTCTTCGACGAATTGCTTGACGTGCGGCATCATCATCCGCGCCGTGATGTTCCAGTCGATGGCGCGAATATCATCGCCCGGCTGATACGGTCGCACGTCGGAGAAGATGAGCCCGCGGCCCTTGAAGACGGAGTGGTACTGCCCACCGAGCTGCTCGTCGACGAGTCGACGCGCGGTGATCTCGATCTTCTTCGCCTTCTTGAAGAGCTCCGCCTTCGTCAGCGCCATGCGGAGTGCGGCGCCCCCGGGAAGATGCGAACGGATTTGGTGCGAGACGCGCCGAGCACGAGGCGACGGGACGACGCACTACCGGGCGTAATGCGAGGAGCGGCAACGAAGTGCTCGGCGATGGATCGCGCCAAGGACGGAGCAGATTCCCGGGGGCGCCGCACTAGGGCACCGGTAGGTATTCGAAGATGCGGCGCACGATGTCCTCGGACGTGACGTCCTCGGCCTCCGCTTCGTACGTGAGCGCCACGCGATGACGGAGCACGTCGAGAGCGATGGCCTTGATGTCGTCGGGCGTGACGTACGCTCGGTGGCGAATGTACGCGTGCGCGCGGGCAGCGGACGCGAGGCACAGCGTGGCGCGGGGTGAGCCCCCGTACTCGATGAGGCCGGCCAGCTCGGCGAGGCCGTAGTCGCGCGGCTTTCGTGTCGCCTGCACGATGTGCACGATGTAGTCGCGCACCCGGTCGTCGATATAGATCTGGCTGACCACTTTGCGGGCCGTCCGGAGCTGGTCGATCGTCGCGACGGTCTTCGCCTCGGGGGTCTCGAGGCCGCTCATGCGATCGAGCATCGCGCGCTCGTCACTGGCCGTCGGATAGCTGACCTTCACCAGCAGCATGAAGCGATCGAGCTGCGCCTCGGGGAGCGGGAACGTGCCCTCCTGCTCGATCGGGTTCTGCGTCGCGAGGACGAGGAACGGGTTCGGCAGAGGATGGGTGCTATCGCCGATCGTGATCTGGCGCTCCTGCATCGCCTCGAGGAGCGCGGACTGGACCTTGGCCGGCGCGCGGTTCACCTCGTCGGCGAGCACCAGGTTCGCGAACAGCGGCCCACGCTTCTGCGTGAACTCGCCCGTGTGCATGTTGTAGATGATGGTGCCCGTGATGTCGGCGGGTAGAAGATCCGGCGTGAACTGCACGCGCGCGAACGACGCACTGATCGTCTGCGCGAGGGTCTTCACGGTGAGTGTCTTGGCGAGTCCCGGAACGCCCTCGATGAGACAGTGACCGCCGGTGAGGAGCCCGATGAGGATGCGCTCCACCATCTCGCGCTGGCCGACCACGACCTTGCCGACCTGCTCGAACACGTCATCGAGAAAGCCGCTCGTACGGCGGACCTCCTCGCCGAGCGCCGTCACGTCGAAGTGCGAGGACGGCGGCGCCGGCGGGGGCGCGACCTCGCGGATCGCGTGGGGACCGATCCCGGGCGCCGTCCCGCCCGCCGAGGGCTCCTCTCCCAACGTCCCAGGGTCAGCCGGGATTAGTCCCGACGGTGGTTCGCGCAGGGTGTCCATGGACTCCGTTAACGATGTCACGGGTGTATGGTTCGCGCCATGGCGGAGGAAGCCCCGGTCGCGCTCGGTCCGGTCGATTTCTCGACCCACATCCTGTCGCTCGCATCGACCGCGTTGATCGCGCTCGGCAAGATGCCCGCGCCCGACAATCAACAGCTCCCACTCGACCTCGAGACGGCCAAGCACCTGATCGACGTGCTCGGCATGCTCGCCGAGAAGACGAAGGGCAACCTCGACGAGGCCGAGACGAAGCTCCTCCAATCGCTGACCTACGATCTGCGCGTGGCCTTCGTCGACGCGCAGCAGGCCAAGCAGCCGTGACCACTCGCCTCCTGCTGGCCCTGTCGCTCATGGCGTGCCGGCCGCAGGAGGTCGGCCAGGATGCCCCCGTCGCCGCGGTCGCGGGTGAAGGCAAGCGCCTCTTCCACCCCGCCGCGCCGAGCTCGTTCGTCGACCTCGTCGAGTCCGCACGCCACGGGGTCGTCGCCATCCGGGCACAGACGCCGATCAAGAGCGGGCCGGCGGCGATGTTCCCCGGTGCGCCCGAGAGCACGGCCGACGTCGGCCTCGGCACCGGCTTCCTGATCGAAGCGGGGGGCGTGTTCGTCCTCACGAACGATCACATCACCGCCGCCGCCCAGGGCACGCCGCTCGAGATCGCACTCACCGATGGCTCGACATACCCCGCACAGGTGATCGGCCGCGACCTCCGCCTCGATCTCGCCTTGTTGAAGGTGGACGCGGCTCGCTTGCACGCGTTGCCGATGGGCGACTCCGACGAGATCGTGGTCGGCGAGTGGGTCGTCGTGCTCGGCAACGCGTTCGGTGACGAGGTCTCGGCCTCCGCAGGCATCCTCTCGGCCACGGGCCGCGACGCGGCGGGGTCGCTCGTGCCCGGCAAGGCGATGGGCTTCCGCACGTTCCTGCAGACCGACGCGCGCATCCACCGTGGCAACTCCGGCGGCCCGATGCTCGACACCGCGGGCCAGGTCATCGGCGTGGCCGTCGCCAACGGCGATCGCCCGAGCGAGCTGTCGTTCGCGATTCCCATCAACCGCGTGAAGGAGATCGTGACCTCCCTCCGCGACTTCGGGCAGGTCGCGCGCGGCTGGCTCGGCGTCTACGTGAAGCCGGTGTCGGCCGAGCTCGCGGCGTCGATCGGGCTCACCGTTACCAAGGGCGCCCTCGTCACCGGCGTTCAGGCCGGCTCCCCCGCCGCGCGCTCCTCGCTCCGCAGCGGCGACGTGCTCCTCAAGTGGGGTGATCGCGCCGTCGACTCGCGCACGCTCCCCTACGTGGTCGCGCAGACGCCCGTCGGTCAGCCGGTCACCGTCACCATCTGGCGCAACAACGCGGAGCAGCAGCTCCCCGTCATCACCGAGAAGATGCCCGAATGAAGGTCCTGCTCGTCCTTGCGCTGTCTCTGGCCGCCTGCGGTGGCTCGCCGCCGCCGCCGGTCGCGCCCGTCGCCGCCAAGCCAGTCACGCCGGCTCCGTTCCCGTACACGCCCGACCAGCTCCGCGCCGCAAACCCCGTCGGCCGCAAGCTCCGCTACCGCGTGGTGCGCGCGCGCCTCGTCTCCTTCCAGGAGTTCCTGTTCATCGCCTCCGACGCCGAGGGCGCCACGATCCAGGGCACCGCGTTCGACGAGGCGGGCGCCATCAAGGGCGAGCCCAAGCTCGAACGCACCACCTGGACCGAGCTCCAGGCGCACGCGACCTTCCCGGCCGAGGACACCACCATCGACGACAGCGAGATCACGACGCCAGTGGGCACCCTCGCGACCAAGCTCTACTCCGTGACCCAGGACATCGCCGGCTCGTCCTCTCACACGCTCATGCACTTCGCCGCTGACCCCGCGTGGGCAGGTCCGCCCGTCGCCACTGCCGTCACCGTCGACGGCGAACCGCAGCTCTCGATGGAGCTGCTCGAGCGAACGATGGCCACGGTCCCCGCGGCCGCCGGCTCGCCCGCCGCGCCGTGAGCCGTCCGCGCCGCTGAGTCGATCTCCCTCCGCGAGACGTCGTCGGCCTCAGTTCTCGCTCCGCGAGACGTCGTCGGCCTCAGTTCTCGCTCCGCGAGACTTCATCGGCCGGCGTTGCAGGCCGCTGCGCCTTCGGCGCCGACCTTCGCGTCGCGAAGGGCCTCAGTTCTCGCTCCGCGAGACTTCATCGGCCTGCGTTGCAGGCCTCTGCGCCTTCGGCGCCGACCTTCGCGTCGCGAAGGGCCTCAGTTCGGCTCGGGCGGCGCCACGATCCGGAACCACATGATCCGAGGCGCGCCGCAGTGACGGCAGATGAGGTCGAGGCGTCGCAGCCCCGCCTCGGCGGACTCGTGCTCGCGAACCCGGTACATCGCCTGGTCGCATTGCACGCAGGGGAGCTGGCCTGTGCGCACCTCGATGACCGCCGCCGACGTCACCTCGATCGGGCGCTCGCGGGCGCCCCCGGGGCCGACAAGAAACAGCTTCTCCTTCGCGTGCACGAGCTGCTTGGC
>JALHPV010000448.1 GCA_022842285.1 Kofleriaceae bacterium | reverse complement strand
CGCGGCGGCGATGGCGACCACCGCGCGCAGCCTCCAGCGTCACCTCGCCGATGCGGGGACCGAGTACCGCGAGGTGCTGGGCCACGTGCGAACACGTCGCCGTGACGAGCTGAAGCAGTCGGGCATGCGCGAGGCCGACATCGCCACCCAGCTCGGCTTCGCGGATGCCCGCTCGATGCGGCGCGCGCTCGACGAATAGTCAGCGCTTGAATAGCGCGATCGCAGTCGTGCCGCCGACGATGAGCCCGGCGCCAGCGAGCGTCCACACCGTCGGCGCCGAGCCAAAGATCATCCACTGCCAGACCATCGCGAAGGCCACCTGCACGTAGCCCACGGCGGTCACGCGGCCCGCGGGCTCGAGGGCGAGCGCCATCGTCATGAAGACCTGGCCGACCTGCGTGGTGAGCCCGATGAGCAGGAGCACCAGCCACTCGAACGGGGTGGGCGTCACCCAGGTGGCGATGGCCCAGGGGATGATGAGAGGCGTCGCGATCAGCGGGAAGTACCAGACGATGACGAGCGGGTGCTCCGTCTTCGCGAGCTTGCGCACCGTCACGTAGACAATGGCCGAGGCCACCGCCGCCCCGACGGCGATGGCGACACCGACGGGGTCCAGGCCCGTACCGCTGGGGTGCACGATCAGCGAGACCCCGGCGACGCCACACACGAGCGCGAGGGCTGTCGACCAACTGACCGCTTCGCCGAGCGCCACCCACGCGAGGATCGCGACGAGGATGGGAGTCGTGTTCTGGATCGTCGTCGCGTCGGCGAGGGGCAGGTACGACAGCGACAGGTAGTAGAGCGAGAGCCCGCAGAAGCCCAGGGCCCCGCGGAAGACGAGGCCGCGCTTGTTGGTTCCCCAGAGCGAGAGCCCCGCGCGGCGCACCATGACGTACGACGCCACGAGCGTGACCACCGCCCGCGCGAAGACAATCTCGCCGGTCGGGAGCCGCGCATTGGCCACCTTGACGAGCATGCTCATCACGGAGAAGCCCAAGGCGCTCGCGACCATGTACGCGGCCGCGCGTGACCGGGGCATCTCAGGTCGCCTTCGCGCGCAACATCCGGCGGCGGCCGCTACTCGGCGGGGGGCTTCGGCGAGCCTTCGCTCGCCTCGTCGAGGACGATGTCCTCGATATCGGCCTGCGGGCGGAGGACCGCTTGCTCCGGGTCCTTCTTCGGGAACAGCGGCGGCGGATACATCGCGCGCCACTCCTTCGAGGCCTGGCCCCAGACCAGGAACATCAGCGACCACATCGTGGGCATCCAGAAGCAAATCTCCGGGAAGTGCATCGCGAAGCCGCAGATGTAGCCGATGGTGACGAGCGAGATCAGGAGGTAGCTGACGACCTTGTTCTTCGTCATGCCGACCTTGGGCATCGGCAGGCGCGATGCCATCAGGTAGCCGAAGACGGCAACGAAGATCGGGAAGTACTTCCACGCCCAGAGCGGCGTGTGGAGGGAGTCGCCGAACAGCTTCGTGCCGCCGAAGGCCGTGTGCTCGAGGGCGTAGCGCGCGTCGTACTTCAGGAGGACGAGGAACCAGATCGCGAGCATGCCGCCCGAGAGCGTGGTCGGGAAGCCGAAGAAGATCTTCGTCGGAATCTGATCGTCGGCGAGCACGTTGAAGCGGGCGAGCCGGAACACCGCGCACAGCATCCAGCCGCCGCACACGATCCACAGGAGGATGCGGGCGGTGCTGTCCGGATCGGCGTAGGGCAGATCGGGCCGGCTCGAGAGGTACGACAGCACCAGGTAGGCCGGCGTCACGCCGAAGTTCAGGAAGTCGGCGAACGAGTCCAGCTGCATGCCGAACTCGCTCGTGCCCTTCACGGCGCGGGCGACGAGGCCGTCGAGGCGGTCCGTGAGCACGGCGTAGATGATCAGCCACGCCGCGAGGTGGTGCCGGCCCGTGTGCGATGACCACAACGAGACGAGCCCGAAGATCATCGACGACAGCGTGATGAGGTTCGGCGCGAGGTAACGCAGGAAACGTGCGGAAGCCAAACTAACCTTTGCGCTTGTTCGCTTGTTCGAGGATGCGGGCGTAGAGGCGAGGCCCCAGGCTTTCGGTCATCATGCCCTCCACGGCCCGCGCGATCTCGTGCTGCGGATCGCCCTCACGGTAGACGAACTTGATCGCCATCCCCGGTTCTTCGCCCGAGGAGCGTTCAATGATGCGCTGGACCTCACCATGGATGGTCAGGGGCTCGTCCCGGCCCGGGACAAACAGCTTGAAGAGGAACTCGGTACCGATCGGGAGCGGCCGACTTGTCTTGATGAACGTCCCGCCGCGCGAGATGTTCTTGGTGTAGTCAGCGAAGAATGTGTTGAGCCGCTTGTACTCGACTTTGAGCTCGATCGGCCGGCGCGCATCAGTGCGACGCTCCGAGTCCGGCGAGTCGATGTCCACGCCTCACGATACCAGCAATAGGCAGAGCGCGTGATCGGCGCGGCTCCCGAGTGGCTCGCCGTCGGGCGACTTCTGCGCGTGCCACACCCGCGTCGGCATCGGCCGTGGACCTGGGTGCTGATCACGCTGACGGGCGTGACCCTGCCCTTCCAGCTCCTCGGGCGCCTGGGCGGATGGGTCGCGCTGGCCGTCCTGCTCGGCCTTGGCCTGGGGCAGCTACCGCTGTTCGGGGTCCTGGGCTACGAGCTCGCGATCGCCGCGACCGTGTTCGCCACCGTCATGTCCCTCGACCTCGGCTGCCGCTTCGCGCGCGAGATGCAGCAGGGGCCCGCCGAAGGCATCCAGCGGGCACGCTGGCCACTGCGCGCCCTCGCCCGGTCCACCCTCGGCGCCATCGCCCTCGCCGTCGCCATCATCCTCGTGCCGGCGCTCATCTGCGCCGTGCGGGGGCTGTGGGTGCCGACCTGCGACTGGAGCTTCGGTATCCTCGCCTACGCCACGCTCCCCGTGACCACCGCGGTCCTCGGCGCGGCGACAGGCCACGCGATCGGCGTTCTCGTGGGGCGACGCTACGCCGCCGCCCTGGTGGCCACCCTCGGCCCCATCGCCCTCGTCGCCGCCGCGGCGCTCTGGCGGTTCTACAGCGCTCCGCCGGTCTTCACCTACAACGCGATCCTCGGCTACTTCCCCGGCAATCTCTACGACGAGAACATCGCGCTCACGGCCACCCTCGCGTGGTCGCGGCTCGAGCAGCTCCTCTGGGTCACGGCCCTCGTCGCGCTCGTCGCCACCCGCCTCGACGTCCCGGCCTTCCGCGCTCGGCTGCGCATCCCCCGGCCGGCCGGTCGACGGATCGGGGCGTGGCTGCTCGCCCTCGCCGCGAGCGCGGGCGCCCTCGCGTTGCGCCTGCATGGCGGCGAGCTCGGCTATGCGATCGACGCCGAGGACATCGAGACCACGCTCGGCGGCCGCCTCGAGACCGAGCACTTCGTCATCTACTACGCGAAGACGCCGGAGATCGAAGCGGACCTCGCGGTCTACGCCGAAGACCACGAGCTCCGGTACGCGCAGGTCGTCCGCCAGATCGGCGTCGCCCCCCCGGGCAAGATCCGGTCGTTCCTGTTCTCGAGCCGCGAGCAGAAGTCGCGGCTCATGGGCGCCCGCGACGTCGAGATGGCGAAGCCGTGGCGCCACGAGATCTACCTCGAGCATCGCGACTTCCCGCACTCGTCGTTGCGGCACGAGATCGCCCATGTCATCGCCTCGGCCTTCGGGGACCCGTGGTTCGGCGTCGCCGCGCGTCGGATCGCGGGCATGCCGATCCTGGCCAGCCCCGGCCTCATCGAAGGGATGGCGGTCGCGCTCGACTGGCCCGCGGGCTACGACCGCTCGAATCCCCACGAGTCCGTGCGCGCGATGATGGAACAGGGACGGCTGCCTCCCGTCTCGCAGCTGTTTGGCCTGTCGTTCTTCTCCGTCTCGTCACAGCGCGGATACATGACCGCAGGCTCGTTCCTGCGCTTCCTCCTCGACGCATACGGCCCGGCGAAGCTGCGCACCCTCTACGGCAATGGCGGTGACTTCGAGGAGGCGTACGGCGTGTCCCTCGCCCGCCTCGAGAACCAGTGGCGCACCATGATCGAGCAGATCGATCTGCCGCCGGCCGCCGTCGCATCGAACGCCGAGCGGTTCCGCGGCGTCGGTGTCTTCTCGCGGCCCTGCCCGCATGCGATCGCCAAGAAGCGCGACGAGGCCGACCAGGCGCTCGCCGAGGGCGACCAGCGGCGCGCGGTCCGGCTCATGCGCATCGTGTGCGGCGATGCCCCCGAGGAGCCCCGGTACCGCATGGAGCTCGGAGACATGCTCGCGAACGGCGACACCGTCGACAAGCAGGAGGCCGAGCGCACCTGGCTCGCCCTCGCCACCGACGACGTGCGCGTGACCTCGACGCTCCGGGTGCGGGCCTTCGAGCGGCTCGTCCGCATGGTGGCGAAGCGCGGCGACTTCATGCTCGTGCGGGCCCTCGTGGCCGCGGCCGTCGCCCTGCCCGTCGAACCCGCCGAGCGTCGCACGCTCGAGGGCATGGCCTTCGTCCTCCAGCACGACGGTCCTGCCGCGAAGCTCCTCTTCGACTACTTCTTCAGCAGCGG
>JALHPV010000447.1 GCA_022842285.1 Kofleriaceae bacterium | reverse complement strand
GATGACGGCGAGCGTCAGCCCACCCTGCCGCGCGGAGCGGTCTTCGCGATCGAGGAGGATCGGCGGCAAGAACGACCGGCGGCCCTGCTGCTCGACATCGGCCCCGGCATGGGCGCGCTCCTCGAGCTCGCGCTCGGCGCTATCGGGATCGGCATCGTCGATGACGAGGCTCGGGACGACAGCCTTGCCGCGTGGGGCGGTGGTCGACGAGGGCGCGAAGTACGATCGCTTCCACGGCAACGTCGCGGTCTGCGCGACCGGCATCGTGGGCGTCCACGGAGCGGTCGACACTGCTGGTTCGTCGCTGTCGATGGAACCGCCAGCGGTCTGCGCGGTGGTCGTCGGCTCGTCGAGGACCACATCGACTGCCCCCGCGACATCGAGAAGCGAGGAGCCCGCTTCGAGGTCGGCGTCGGCGGCATCGAGCGTCTCGATGTCATCGGTATCGACGGCCGGCGCGGCGAACGCATCGACATCGGCGTTCGGGCGGTACACCGGCCGCGGGATGTCGCTCGCTCCGAGGTCGGCGGCCGCGGCGCTGATGGTCGCGGCGGCGACGGCGGTGGTGGCGGCAGCGAGCGCGGCCTCGGCATCGACCGTGGCGCCACCGGCGGCGGGGACCGCACTCTCGACGGCGGCAGCGTTCGCGGCGGTGGCGGTCGACGCCACGATCGCGAGCGTCTCCGTCGGCGTGACAACGGGTATCGGCGACGACGGGGTGCCGGACGCGAGCTCGCGTGTGCCCTTCTTGGTGCGCGGCTTCTTCTCCGCGGCCGCCTTCTTGGTCTTCTTGCCCTTCTTCGAAGGGGTCGGTGCTGACTCGACGGCCTCGACGACCGGCGCGGCCTCGACGACCGCCGCCGCCTCGACGACTGCCGCCGCCGCGGCCTCGACGACCGGCTCAGCCTCGACGACCGCCGCAGCCACGACGACCGAGTCCTCGTGCTTCGGGAGGTCCTGGAGGCTTCCCGCCGCGAGGTGGACGGGCTCGGAGACGTGAAGGACCTCGACGAGGTCGCGCGCCGTGGAGGGCGCGAGGTCGCTCATCGCGGCGACGACGGCCGCGGCGCGCGGCGCATCGGCGCCCGAGAGCATGACGGGGCGCACGGACGTGGACGTGTACGTCGCGCCCGGGGCCACCGAACCACCAGTGCACGCGAGGTAGCGGCGGAGCGCCTCGCCCTCGTCGAGACCGACACACTTTGCGAAGCTGCGGACGAAGCCGCGCACGAACACGTCCGCGGGGAGACCGTCAGCCTTGCCCGACTCGAGACGCTCGAGAATCCGCGGCTGGATCTTGGTCACGCGGGCGACGTCGTCGAGCGACATGTTCCGCTCGCCGCGAGCGGTGCGCAGCCAGAGCGCGAGGCTCGTGCGTGCATCGACAACCGTCTGGCCCTTCGTGCCGGCAACCACCACGTTGTGAAGGCCAGACAATCCGCTCGATGACGTACGCCGCTCCATCCTAGGGCACTCCACCAGCACCCGGCGTGGCGGGCGCAGCCGGGGTCGCAGTTCCGAGCGCGCCACCATCGGCGCTGCACTGGGCCGCGATGCAGCTGTTCTTGGACATCGCAAGGCACGCGTCACGTGCTCCTCGCGCGTCGTCCACCAAACCTCGCTGCATTTGCGTCTTCATCAGGTAAAGGCTGGCTTCCTGTGAATGGCACGACGGGTCATCCGACACCGTCTGGAACAACTCGGCCGCTTTGTCCCACTCCTCGCGGGCGAAGTAAACCCTGCCGAGGCGGTAAGTTGCCACGCACATGTTGGGTTGGAACTGCACTGCCTGACGCAGCTCCTTGGCCGCGTTCACATACTTCTTCTGGTGGAACATTGACCACCCCAGATGGGCCCGCGTCAGCCCCGGACTCTCGAGGCGCATCGGGTTCTCGAGCGCCCGGACGAGGAACTGCTCGGCCGCGGGGTAGTCCTCGAGGAGGTTGTGAACGACGCCGCGGTTCGACCACGCCTCCCCGTACTCCGGAGCGAGCTTCGCGGCCTGCGCGAAGTCCGCGTCCGCCTTCGTCAGGTGCTCATCGAGGTCCTTCTGGGTGGCCTCGGCATCCACTCCCGTGAGGCAGCCGTCGATCTCGAGCGAGCGCTGGGCATCGAGGGCCCGCAATATGTGGACGAGGCCGCGGACATTGAACGCCTCGTCGTTGTTCGGATTGAACGCGAGCGCGCGATTCGCCTCGGCCTCGGCTCCTTCGAGCTGGAACTTCCGGAGGAAGTCCTTCGCGATGTCCAGCCGGGTCTGACTCTTGGCGATGTCCTGCTCCGTATGTGCAGGGCAGGCGGCCAGGGCCGCACAAATCCCGAGCAATCCAAGAGCGTTACGCAGCACGGCGGGCCGACCCTAACCCGGTGCTTCGCAATGCGTCAACCGCGATGTCGATCCCGCCCGACTGGTATAGATGGAGCCGATGCCGAGCGCGCCTGGCCCGTTGACGCCGACGAAGACCCCGACCGTGAACGGGCTCTACACGGAGCAATTCCTCCCCACCGGCGCCCCGGTCGGTGTGGTGGTCGTCTCCCACGGGTACGCCGAGCACGGCGGTCGCTACCGCGAGGTGGCGCACGTGATGGTGGATGCGGGCTGGGCCGTCCTCGTCTATGACGTCCGCGGTCACGGCAAGTCAGTGGGAGCGCGCGGCTTCATCGGCACGTTCGACGAGTACCTCGTGGACCTTCGTATGATGATCGCCGAGTCGAAGGCGCTCGCCCCCGGCAAGCCGGTGGTCCTGCTCGGCCATTCGCACGGCAGCCTCATCACCCTTCGCCTGCTGGTGGAGGGCACGCCCGATGGCGTCGTCGGCGCGATCGTCAGCTCCCCGTACCTGGGCCTCAAGCTCGCCGTGCCCGGCTACATGAAGTTCGCCGCGCGGGTCGCCTCCCGGATCGCGCCGGGCCTCAAGCAGCCGAACAACATCAAGAGCTCGCAGCTCACCTCGGATCCCGCGAAGCAGGCCGAGCACGCCGCCGACAAGCTCAACTTCGATACTGCGACGTCGCGCTGGTACACGGAGTCGTCGCGCGCCCAGGCCGAGGTCGCCCAGCGCGCGGCATCGATCACCGTGCCCACCACCTGGCTCGTAGGCGCCAACGACCCCCTCGCCGATCCGGCCACCAGCAGGCGCATCGCGGATTCGATGCAGCGTGCGACGTATCACGATCTCACCGGCCTCCTGCACGAGGTGTTCAACGAGGCCACCCGGGCCGAGGTCTTCGAGCTGCTGCGCCAGGCCCTCGCAACCTACCGTTCCGCGAGCTGATCTCGACCGTAAGGTCCGCTACTGGCGGGGACTCCGAGCCCGCCTATACTAGGGCTCGGCCCGCTGGTGACGATCATCGCCTGCACCTGCAATCAGCCTCAGCGGCTTCCCGCCGCCCTGGCTCCCGTGCGTCCCGCGCTCGTCGCCTCCGCGCCGATCAGTCGCTGGGGACTCGGCTACATCCAGGGTGACAACGTCCTCCTCGTGCGCACGCCGCGCGCTTCGTCGATGGCGGTCGATCTCGCGGGCCCGATCGCCGAGCTCACGACCGATTGCGCGATCGCGCAGTCGGTCCGCGACGAGCGCGCCACCCCGCTCGGCGGCACGGACAACACCCCACCCTTCCGCTTCCGCCGCTGGCTCTACGCGCAGACGGACCGCCCGGCCCTCGACGAGCTCGTTGCCTCCGGCGCGCTCCACGCGCACGTGCCCGAGTTCCTGCGCCGCAACATCCGCGGCCGCTCTCCCGCCGAGCTCGTGTTCCACGTCTTCCTCGCCCAGCTCGCCCGTCTCGCGCAGCTCGACGATCCGAACCTGTCGACGGACGTCGTGCGCAAGGCGCTCGCGCAGACGCTGAAGCTCGTCGGCGTCGAACCGTCGGCCCTCGGCACCATCGCGCTCACGAACGGCCGCTGCCTGATGGTCGCGCGCACCAGCGACGAGCCGGTGCGCCTGCGCCGCCTGACCGTGACCCCGGACGAACGCTTCGATGACCGCGGCGTGAATGCCTTCCGCGGCTACATCCTCATCGCCGGTCCCGACCCGGTGGGGGATGGCTTCGAGGAGATCGCGGCGAATCACGCGGTCGTGGTGTCGCGCGATCTCGTCGTCACGCAGTCCGCGCTGTAGCGAACAGCAAGCCGCGCCCGACGATCAGGACGAGCGCGTCACGAGCACCGGAGCGAAATGGGGTCAGCGAGCGAGCTGGAAGGCCTTGGCGCGCTGGACCTTCTGGGCCTTCTTGCCGGCGGCGCTCGAGGCAGGCGCGGCGGAGAACGCCCCCTGCGCCTCGGCGGCGTCCGCGGCGATGCCACCGATGGTCGCCTCGTTGAGGTAGCCCTTCGCGCGGGCCTTCGCGACGCGCTTGTCCATCACCTCCTGCGCCGCCGCGGCGCCTCGCGTCTCGTACTCGCGGCTCGCTTCCTCGAGCGCGCGCGCGGACTCGGCCTGCTCGACGGCGAGGGCGGCCTCGGCATCGACCGTCGCGGCCACGCGGGTCGCGTCGGCGGTGAGGGTCGCGCGCGCAGTCGCGGTCGCCCGGCGGCCTGCGCCGTCAGAGACGCGGCGCC
>JALHPV010000446.1 GCA_022842285.1 Kofleriaceae bacterium | reverse complement strand
CAGGGCGAGCCCCTGCCGCCCGCCGCCCCCGCGGTGCCCGCGCCGCCGCCCGCGCCGCCCCCGCCCCCGCCGTTCGGCCCCGCGCCGACGCTGGCGCTCATGGGGTGGGATGCGGACACGAAGTCGATGGTGCTCAAGTCGTCGCAGCACGTGTACGCGGAGCAGAGCGACAAGTCTGAGCCCCTCGGGAAGATCATCGCCGGGACGCGGTTGCCGATCCGCGAGGCCGTGGCTGGCACCACGAAGTCTTGCAAGGTGTGGCTCGCGGTCGCGCCGGCGGGCTGGATCTGCTCGCGCGGCGTGTCGGCGAGTACGAAGGAACCGCTCGCCGAGGTCCAGCCTCGCATGCCGCCGGATGCGATCCTGCCGCAGCAGTACTACGACGTCGCCGAGGGCGCGCAGCGCTTCAAGGATCAGGCGGCCGTCGAGGCCGGGACGCCGCTGCCGAATCCGAAGGCGAAGTCGAACTACATGGTGACGCGCGACGAGGACGTCGAGATCAACGGCGTCCTGTACGCGAAGACGGCCGTGGGCCTCATCGCGGTCGATGACCTGCGCAAGTACAAGGCCTCGACCTTCGAGGGCATCGATCTCGTCGCGAACCCGCCGCCGAGCTGGCCGTTCGCGTGGGTGGTGGCGAAGGGTGGCAAGGGCAAGAAGGCGAAGGAGCTCGCCCTCCTCGCCACGCCCGACAAGAAGGGCGCCGAGGTCGGGGCCGCGACGTATCGCTCGACGGTGCCCGTGCTCGAGGAGAAGGACGGCTACGTGCGCGTCGGGCCTGACCAGTGGCTGCCGAAGAAGAGCGTACGTATCGCGCGGCTCCGGACCCGGCCAGCCGACGCGGGGGCCGATGGAAAGTGGATCGATATCAACCGCGACGAGCAGGTGATGATCGCGTACGCCGGCGACAAGCCGGTGTTCGCGACGCTCGTCGCGTCGGGCCGCCGCAAGAGCTACACGCCCCCCGCCGTGTATCGCCTGCGTTCGAAGGCGTCGGTGACGAAGATGGGCGCCGAGGAGAGCGAGGCCTCGTACTACATGGTGTCCGAGGTGCCGTGGGCCACGCGCTTTCGCAGCGGGCTCTACTTCCACGCGGCGTACTGGCATGACGACTTCGGCAATCCAAAGAGCCACGGGTGCGTGAACCTGTCTCCAAAGGATGCGAAGTGGGTTTACGACTGGACCACGCCCGTGATGCCCGACGGCTGGAACGAGCTAGAGGTGATGCTCGACGGTGCGATGATCGTGCGCGTCTACGACGAGAAGGATCCCGATCCGCCGATCTTCGACTACGAGAAGGAGAAGATCGAGCGCGCGAAGATTCGCAAGCGCGAGAAGCGGCTGAAGGAGCAGCGCGAGGCTCGCGAAGCGGCCGAGGCGGCAGGGACCGCGCCCGCGACGCCGTAGCGTCAGTTGAGCTTTGCTTCCATCGTGATCGGCGTCGCCGCGAGCGCCTTCGAGATCGGGCAGCCCTGCTTGGCATTCTCCGCGAGCTCCTTGAACTTCGCCGCGTCGATGCCCGGGACGGTCGCCGCGGTCTGCAGGGCGATGCCGGTGATCGTCCAGCCGGCGTCCTGCTTCACCATCGAGACCGTGGCCGTCGTATCGATCTGCGTCGGCTCGTGACCGGCGTTGGTGAGCTGGAACGCGAGAGCCATGCTGAAGCAGCTCGCGTGCGCGGCCGCGATCAGCTCCTCGGGGTTCGTGCCTGCCTTGCCGTCTTCGCTCTGGAAGCGCGTGGAGACGGCGTATGGCTGCTCCTTGAACGCGCCGGACTGCGTCGAAATGACGCCCGAGCCCTTGGGTCCGTTACCACGCCACGTGACATTGCTGCTGCGCTTGATCATGTCTGGGCCTGTATCACGTCTCGACCGGTGGATGCTGACTCCCGATGTCGTGCATCTGAACCACGGCTCGTTCGGCGCGTGTTTACGCAGTGTCTTCACGGAGACCTCACACATCCGTGAACGAGTCGAGGCGGCGCCGATGCGCTACTACGTGCGCGACTGGCAGCGCGAGCTCGATGCGGCGCGGGTCAGTGCCGCGGCGTTCGTCGGCGCCGTGCCCGAGCGCTTCGTGTTTGTCCCCAGTGCGACGACGGGACTCGCGCTCGCGCTGGCCTCGCTACCGCTGACCGCCAGCGATCGCATCGTCACGACCACGCACGTCTACCCGGCGTGCCGCAACCAGCTCGAGCGGACGGGTGCGCAGATCCAGTACGTCCCGACGCCCCTGCCCTTCGACGACGACCAGCTCGTCGCCGTGATCGATGCCGCTCTCGATGGTGCGCGCCTGCTCGTCCTCGATCACATCACGAGTCCCTCCGCCCTCATCTATCCCCTCGCGCGCCTCGTTCCGCTCGCGCAGCGCCGCGGCATTCCCGTGCTGATCGATGGCGCACACGCGCCGGGGCAGCTCCCGCTCGAGGTCGAGGCCCTCGGAGCCACCTGGTACGTGGGCAACCACCACAAGTGGATGTGTGCACCCAAGGCGAGTGGCTTCCTCGCCGTCGCCCCCGACATCGCCGTGCCACCGCTCGTCACCTCCCATGGAGGCACGGCCGGCTACGGCCCTGCGAATCGCCTGCACGCGGAGCTCGACTGGAGCGGCACCTACGACCCCGCCCCCATCCTCGCGGTTCCGGTGGCCATACGCGCCGTCGCGGCCGAGGTCTCCGACTGGACCTTCGTCCGCGAGCACAACCACGTGCTCGTGCAGGCCTTCACCGAGGCGCTCGACGCGACCGCCCTGTCCGCGCCGAGCGCGATCGGCTCCATGCAGGCGGTGGCGATCGAGCTCCCCGCCGGCCTCACGACCTCCGCCCTCGAGCAGCGCCTCCTCGCGGCCGGCTTCGAGGTCCCGATCGTCGGCTACCTCGACCGCCCCCTGCTTCGCATCTCCGCCCACCTCTATAACCACCTCGACGAAGCGGATGCCCTCGCCCGAACGCTCCACGAGCTGGGCGTCACCGTGCTCTGAGTTGGCACGGTGATGGCAGACTGACGCCGCGATGCGCCTGTCCCTGAAGCTCACGCTCGCGCTGACCGGCGCGATCCTCGTGGTGGTCGGTGCCAACTCGATCATCCGCGTGCGCCGCGAGATCAACCTCTTCGAGCAGGACATGCGGGACGACAGCCGGCTCATGGGTCGGGCCGTGGCCGGGGCCGCCCAGCGCATCTGGCACCGGGTCGGCGAAGCCGAGGCCCGCGACGTCGTCGTCGACGCCAACGAGCGCGAAGGCCACATGCACATCGGCTGGGTCACCCTGGATTCCCATCCCGGCCCGGCGCCGGCCAACCCGAAGATCCTGGAGCTGTCCATCGGCGCCGAACCCGTCTCCCTCGTCGGAGTTGACCCCGAGACCGGGGAGGACACGCTCTTCACCTACACTCTCGTCGCCGGCCCGGACGGCCAGCGGGCGGGCGTCGAGCTCCGGGAGTCCCTGGCGGCAGAGCACCAGTACGTGAGGACCTCGATCCTCCAGGCGACGCTCGGGACGCTGGCCCTCGTCACCGCCGTGTCCCTCATCACCCTCTGGCTCGGCGTCGTCCTCGTCGGGCGGCCGGTCCGCGAGCTGGTCGCCCAGGCGCGCCGGATCGGCAAGGGGGAGCTCGGCGCACGACTCGCCTTGCGGACGCACGACGAGATGGGAGAGCTCGCCACGGAGATGAACGCCATGAGCGAACGTCTCGAGTCGTCACGCGATCAACTGCGCCACGCCGATCGACTCGCCACCGTCGGCAAGCTGTCGGCGGGCATCGCGCACGAGGTCGGCACGCCGCTGAACGTCATCACCGGCTATGCGCAGCTCATCGAAGACGAGTGCCCCGCGCCGCATCCCGCGAACGAGGGAGCCGCCACCATTCGCATGCAAGCGCTCCGGGTCGCGGCCATCATCCGTCAGCTCCTCGACTTCGCTCGGCCGCGACCGCTCGTGAAGCAATCCACCTCGCTCCAGGGCCTGGTCGAGCAGGCGGCGCACTTGCTGGAGACACTGACGCGCAAGCGCGGCGTCGAGGTGCAGGTGGGCGAAGATCGGGGCGTGACGGCCAACGTCGATCCCGCGCAGCTCCAGCAGGTGGTCACGAACCTCGTCGTGAATGCGATGCACGCGAGCAAGCCTGGCTCCGTGGTCAACCTCGTCGTGGAGCAGCGCCGTGCCACCGGCCCGATGGACGACGTCGGCGAGCGTGAGTACGCCTGCATCGAGATTCGCGACCATGGCAGCGGCATGCCGCCGGAGGTCGTGGAGCGCATCTTCGAGCCCTTCTTCACGACGAAGGATGTCGGAGAGGGCACTGGCCTCGGCCTGTCCGTCGCCTACGGGATCATCCGCGAGCACGGCGGTTGGATCGCGGTCGACTCGACGGTCGGAGAGGGGTCATGCTTCACCGTCTACGTTCCAGTCGAGGCCCCGCGATGAATCGAATCCTGGTCGTGGACGACGATCTCACGATGTGCACCATGCTCGCGACGGTCCTGGGCAAGCGCGGCTTCGAGGTGACCACCCACGGCACCGCCCATGCCGCCTTCACCCATCTCCGCACCTCCGACGTCGATGTCGTCGTC
>JALHPV010000445.1 GCA_022842285.1 Kofleriaceae bacterium | reverse complement strand
GTCGCGGCCGTGAAGAGCGCCGTCCTGACACTCGGCCTGCCGATGGTCTCCGGGGAGGTCCCGGCCGAGATGCTGCCGAAGATCTACAAGGGCAAGAAGCTCTCGAAGAACGACCCCGTCCCCCCCGATGAGGACGAGCACAACTTCACGATGCTCGCCCACTACCGCCCGACCTGGCTCGCCCTCGCCGAGTTCGCTCGGGTCGCGCACGCGAACCAGATCGCGTTCGTCCTCGCCGCGGGCTGATGGTTGCTACCTTGGTGCCGACACGACGGGTACACGCTTGTCGAGTACGGCCCACTCACGTCCCGTTCCGTCGGGGTTTCTTATTCTGACCAGTCCAACGAGGTCGAGTTCGGCTGGATCCCGTATCGGCGCAAGCGCAAGCATGATTTCGCCACCCCAAACGCGGGGCACGAAGCGCTCCGAAAGTATCGGCACACGCGTTCCGCGTGCGGATACTTGTAGACCTTCCGTCACGCCATCGGGATGCGAGATCATGTCCAGCGGCGGGCGACCATGTCGATGGCGAGGGCGAGGGCACGTTGCATCGACGTGGCGCGGGCCCGTCCGTGACCGGCAATGTCGTAGGCGGTGCCGTGATCAGGCGAGGTGCGCACGATCGGCAGGCCCAGGGTCACGTTGGCAGCGTCGTCGAAGTCGACGAGCTTGACCGGGATCAGGCCCTGGTCGTGATACATGGCCACGAGCGCGTCGTAGCGGCCCGCGAGGGCATCGCGGAAGACGGCGTCGGGGACGAGGGGGCCGTGGAGGGTCGCCGGCGGATACGGCGTGAGTGCGGGTGCGATCACGTCGCGATCCTCGCTGCCGAGGAGGCCGCCCTCGCCGGCGTGCGGATTGAGGCCGAGCACGCCGACGCGCGGGGCGGCGATGCCGAAGTCGCGGACCATGGAATCGGCGACGAGCTCGATCGTTTTGCGCAGCGATGCCGTCGTCAGCACGGTCGGGACCTGGGCGAGGGGCACGTGGATGGTGGCGAGCGCGACCTTGAGGCGCGGGCCGGCGAAGAGCATGACGACGTGCGGCGCGCCGAGGCGGGCGGCGAGGAGCTCGGTGTGGCCAGGAAAGGCAAACCCTGCCCGCTTGGCCCAGGTCTTCGAGATGGGCGCGGTCACGATCGCATCGAGCTCGCCCCGCGCCGCGGCCGCGACGGCAGCCTCGAGGTAGCGCACCTGGGCGGCCCCGCTCGTTTCGTCGGGCGAACCGGCGATCACGCGGTCGCCCGTGCCATCGCCAATGAATGGGATGTCATCCGGCAACGTCACACCCATTGCTTTGGCCCCCCGTTCGAGCGGCGCTTGGTCGCCGTACACCACGATGCCGCTACGCTGCTCCGGCGCGAGGGCAGCCAGGGTCACAGCCGTGATCTCCGGTCCGATTCCGGCTGGATCGCCGAGGGTGATGCCGAGTCGCGTGGCGCTGCTCACGATGGTCGTTGCCAGCATACGCATTCTCGGCCCATGCTGTGGAATGCGCGCGCTGGGACTCGCTCTCGCTCTGGCCGCGTGCGGCGGCATCGAGGCGAATCCCGTCGCGCCCGCCGCGGCGGTGATGGCGCCGGCGCAGAAGGAGCTCGGGCTCTATCCCGGCGAGGCGATGGCGTTCGAGGTGAAGCTCGCGGGCGTGCTCGTCGGTGAAGCCCAGCTCGCGGTTGGCGAGCCGGGCCTCGTCGATGGGAAGCACGCCGTCGTGGTTCGCTCGCGCGCGGCCACCGCCGGAGCGGCCGCCCTGCTGAAGCGGATCTCCGACGAGGCCACGAGCCTCATCGACACGGCCACGGGCGCGCCCATCTCCGTCGACACCGAGGTCTGGAATGGCGATCGCCACACGACGGCCCACTCGACGTTTCAGGGCACGACGGCGAAGATCAGGTACCAGCGCAACGATGCGAAGCCGATCGATCTCGTCGTCGACTTCAAGACCAACCAGCTCCACGACTCGCACACCGCGATGGCGCAGGTGCGCTCCTGGCGCGGCGAGGCCGGCGATCGCCGCACCCTCTATGTCGTCGGTGGCCGCCGGATGTGGCGCGTCGACGTGACGTACGTCGGCCCGGACACGATCGGGACCGAGCTTGGCAATCGCAAGGCGATCGTGTTCGAGGGCGTCTCCTACAAGGTGAGGAAGAACCTGGAGGTCGACGAGAAGGCGCCGTCGCGCACGTTCCGCGTCTGGCTCTCCGACGATGCCGATCGCGTTCCGCTACGGGTTGCGGCCAAGACCGAGCTCGGCGAGGTCGAGATGGCCCTCACGGACTACCAGCGCCCGTAGGCGCGCTCTGCGGGGTACGGTGAGGCTCTGATTGGAGCCAGGTGACAGGCGCGGCCGGCGGCGTCGGAACACGGGCCGCCGCGTTCACGTCGGCGGCGCTGATCGCCAGCCAGGTCGCAGGGAAAGCCGCGCGCGATGCGCTGTTCCTGACCAGCTTTCCCGTCACGATGCTGCCGGCGGTGACCGCCCTCTCGGCAGGGCTCTCGCTCGCCGGCGCGCTGTGGATCTCGCGCGTCATCGCGCGCCGCTCGCCCGCAACGGTCCTGCCGCGCCTCTTCGCCGTGAGCGCGCTCGGGCTCATCGTCGAGTGGATCGTCCAGGCGCGAGCTCCCGCGATGGCCGCCGTGGCCGTGTACCTGCACATGGCCGTGTTTGGCCCCCTCCTGCTGACGGCCTTCTGGTCGCTCGTCAACGAGCGCTTCGATCCGCACAGTGCCCGCCACGCGGTCGGGCGGATCGCGCTCGGCGGGACGGTCGGGGGCGTCCTCGGCGCGCTCCTCGCCTGGCAGGCCGCCAGCCACGTGGCCCTCCCGACGATCATCCTGCTACTGGCCGCGCTCCACGTTGCCTGCCTCCTGGGGACCCTGCGGTTTCGCGCGCGCTCGGTCCGCGTGAACGAACCGCCCCCGCTCGTGCGGGTGTCGACGGTGACGATGCTGCGGCAGGAGCCCTACCTGCGGAGCCTCGCGCTCCTCGTCGCGCTCGGGGCGATCCTGTCCGCACTCCTCGACTATGTGTTCAGTCGCGAGGCGGTCGAGACCTTCGCCTCGGGCTCCTCCCTGCTCACGTTCTTCGCGCTGTTCTGGCTGGCGATCGCGGTGCTGTCGCTCGTCATGCAGCTGGTCCTCGGCCAGCGGGCGCTCGAGCGGCTCGGCCTGGCCGCGAACATGGCGTTCCTGCCACTCGCGGTCATCGTCGGTGGCATCGCCGTCCTGGCCGCGCCGGGCTTGATCGCGGCCTCGGTCCTGCGGGGCGGCGAGTCCGTGCAGCGCAACACCATGTTCCGCTCGGCGTACGAGCTCCTGTACACGCCGCTCTCCGAGCGTCAGAAGCGCTCGGTGAAGGTGCACATCGACATCGGGTTCGACCGCATCGGCACCCTCATCGCCGCCGGGCTCATCGCGCTGGGTCTCGCCATCTCCCCGTCGGAAGCGCCGACGTATCTGGTCGCGCTCGCGATCGCGCTCGGCGCCGTGACGCTGGCCGTCGTACGCACGCTGCACGCCGCGTACACCCGGGCCCTCGCCCACGGCCTCCGTGATGGAGCGGTCCAGCTCGCGCTTCCATCCCTCGCGCGACCGGATACGTCGACGGAGTACGTCGCCGAGAACCTCGAGCGGGACCGCGTCATTCAACGCGTCGAGGCCCTGCGCCCACGGCATGCGAGCTCGCTGGCATCGCCCGCCCGCGGCGGACCGGCCTTCGAGGCCCTGCTCGCCCCGACCGCCATCCCCGATGGACGGCAACTCCTCTCGGCCGATGTCGACGAGGTCTCCCACGCGTTGCGCTCGGTGGAGCTGAGTGCCGCCTCGCCCCTGACGGCCTACGTGATCTTGCTCCTCGCCCACAAGCGCCTCCATGTCGAAGCGCTCGCCGCACTGTGCCGGGCGGCACCGGCGGTGACGGGGCAGCTCATCGACGCGCTGGTCGATCGAGGAATGGACTTCGTGGTGCGCCGCCGGATTCCCATCGCGCTCGCGGCCTGCACGTCGCAGCGGGCGGCCGAAGGGTTGCTCATCGGCCTCGTCGACGCCCGCTTCGAGGTTCGCTACGCCTGCGGGCGCGCGCTCTGGCGGATCACTGACGCGTCGCCCGATCTCGTGATCCCGCGCGAGACGATCGTCGATGCGATCGTGATCGAGGTCGAGCGCGAGGCGCCGAGTGCCGCCCCCGTCGAGCTCGATCCGAGTGCGATCGAGGAAGCGAGCGCACTTGTCGATTCCATGCTCGCGCTCGATCGGGTGGATCGCACGCTCGAGCACGTGTTCACCATCCTCGGGCTACACCTGGACCGCGAGCCTTTGCGCATGGCGTATCGCGCGCTCCACCATCCCGACATCCGTCACCGCGGCACCGGCCTCGAGTACCTCCAGACGGTGCTACCGCGCGACATCCGCGAGGCCGTCTGGCCGCTCGTGGGGGCCCTCGCTCCCCTTCCGCCCCCTCGCAGCGCGCGCGACGTGCTGGCGGATCTGGCGCGCGCGACGGTGGTCCATGCGCCCGAAGGCGGCGAGCGCGACTAGTACCGCCCCACCGACTACTCTTCTTCGTCCCAGCCTTCGCTGATCCGGCGGGCGCGCCGGGT
>JALHPV010000444.1 GCA_022842285.1 Kofleriaceae bacterium | reverse complement strand
TCGTGGTGATGGCCCTCGCGAATCTCATTTACGCCTGCTTTAGCTTCTCGCTCGTCCGCCGGCCCACCCGGCCGCGCTCGCAGCTCAAGCTCCTGGCCGGCGCCAACATCGCCTGGGGTGCCGTCTGCCTGGGCCTCCTCGCGACCGGCCCGTCGGGAGTTGGCATCGCCCTGCTGGTCTTCGAAGCCATCTTTGTCGCGGGGTTAGGCCTCCTCGAGGCCCGCTCGCTCGATCTACTCGCAACCCGATGAGGGCCCGGCCGAACCGCGGCCCCATGCAGCAGCAGAGCACCGCCGCCCGGTCCGCTGACCACTCCTACTGGTTCGCCGAGGCCTTCGTCGCCACCGGCACGCTCGCCGCACTGCTCGGCGGCATGCTCGGACTCGCCGCGGCCTTCGGCGTCCACGGCATCAACCCCTTCGGCGCGATTGCCCTGGGCCTGGTCGGCATCACGCTGCGGCGCACGCATGGCGGTGCGTCGTGAACAAGCCGAAGGACACCTCCGGAGAGTTCCTCATGCTCGCCATGATGGCCGCGATGCTCGTCGCGGTGACCGCCTTCGCTACTCTCGAGCGTCGCCAGATCCACGAGGTCTTCACGGCGATCACCCTCGCGCTCACGATCGGGGCGCTGGTTCGAACCCGGAAGGCTGCGTCGTGAAGTCCACCAGGCACCGCGAGCTCGAATCCATCGCGCCCCTCGCGTTCATGTTGGTCGGCGGCTGTGTCGCCACCGTCTGCGTGCTGCATCGGAGCAGCAACGCGAACACGCTGCCGATGCTCGCGCTGATCGTCGCCGTGATCGCCCTGCTGCGGACGTTCCGACGCTAGCGAGCTACTTCCACTTGATGGGGTAGATGCCCCACGCGCCGCGGCAGCCCGTACCGTCGACGTCGACGTACAGGAGCGCGACCTTCGCTTCCAGCGAGTACGCGACGTCCATGATCTCGACGCCGTCCGTGCAGTCGGCGGTGTAGCCCGGCATGCGCGGCGAGAGCCATGGGGCCTTACCCTCGAAGGCCGTCGCGCCGTCGATCGAGACCTTCACGACGGCGTCCTCGGGGTTGTCGCCCAGCTGCTCGACGTGGAAGCGCTGGTCGGCGAACTCGCTCCACGCGCCGGTGCTCGTCACCGTCGTGAGCGGTACGACCTCCTCCGTCACCTGGCTGCCCAGCGTCTCGTCGAGCTTCGCGACCGCGACGTCGCGGCCCGAGCCATCGAAGGTCAGCTCGATCTTGCCGTGCTGCTCCTCGCGGACGTAGCCCTTCGTCAGATCCACCGTCGAGATCCACGCGGCCGTCGGCTTGCCCTGAGGGTTCGACTCCACGTGCAGGAAGAGCGCGAGCGAGCCCGACCGCGTGACGGCCGGCGTGCCGTCGGCCTGCGGGATACCGTCGCCGCCGAGGGTCACGTGCGGGCGATTCTCGATCGGCGTCGCCGGCTCCGTCGCGCCGGCGACGTTCGCCGTGTCGACGCGATCGGCGGCCGTGATCGGCTCGGCCGGCTTGGGACCACCACACGCTCCGAGGCACGCCAGGAAGAGCAACGAACGCATCCGGCACGTATATCAGGCCCGGAGGCGTTCGAGCGCACGCCGGGCCTGCTCCGCGATCGACCACGCGCTGCCGCTGGGAGTCCGCTGATCGTCGAGGAGCTTCTCGAGAACGGGCCTCGCGCGCGCATCGCCCGAGCCGCCGAGCACGTACGCCGCGCGGAACTTCATCAGCGCATCGCCACCCTGCGCCGCGGCGAGCGCGGGCTCGATGTCCCCCATCGCGCCGAGGCCCTCGATGATCTCTGCCCGCAGTCGCGGCTCTGGCTCGATGAGCAGCCGCGCGCGCATGGCCGCACCGACGGACGCATCCCGGCGCAAGCGCAGGCACACCAGCGCAGCACGTCGCTGCTCGAACGCGGGGTGATCGATCCACTGGGCGATCCGCGCGGTCGCCGTGCCGTCGCGCCGCTCGCGCAGTTGCGTCATCGCGGTCTCCCACGCAGGACCGTCGAGTAGCGTCGCGAGCTCTCCCTCCGAGAGCGTGCTTGCGTGATCTGTCAGCGTGAGCGCACGAAAGCCGAGGCGGCGGCGCTGGCCTTCCTTCCAGCGCTCCCGCGGTAGCAGACCGCAGAACGGTCCGGCGCCAGACCCGCCGAGCTCGGTCACGAAGCGCCGGAACTCGTCGGGCAGCTTCGCGTCGACCTCGATCGGCGGTCCCAGGACGAAGCCGTGGGTCTCGGAGCCGAAGCACGTCTTGCCGGACGCGCGTACCTGCTCGAGCTTCCGCTGGATGCGGTCCAGCACTACTCCTTCGCGGGGGAGCGCGTCAGGCGGCGGCGAACCGTGTTGCGGTCGATGCCGAGGAGACGCGCCGCTTCGGAGAGATTGCCGTCGCACTCGTGCACCGTGCGCTGGATGTATTCCCAGGTCATGCGATCGAGCGACATGACCTCGCGCGGGGGCGCGTCCACGGGGTTCTCGATCGTGTGAAGGATGTCGGTCATCGCGAACGGCTTCAGGACCACGTCATCCGCACCCGCGCGCATCGCGGCGGTGGCGATCGGATACGACATGAGGCCCGACGTCAGGAACAGGCGCGCGGTCCGGGCATGACGGCGAATGGCGCGAATGAGATCGATGCCGTTCTCCTCACCGAGAAAACAATCGATGAATGCGATCGAGATCGAGACCTTCGACGCGAGGTCGATTGCCTCGTGGATTGATGACGCGATGTAAATGTCGAAGTTCCGGGACACCGTCCGCCGGCAGGTATTCAGGAATACCTGATCGTCATCGACGACGAGCACCGCCCGTCTCGATTCGTCGTCACGGTCCATCGCGGCAGTCCCGACCAATCTAACTAAATCGTCGCTAATCGACACTCGTTTCGTCAAGACGTCAGTTCGCCTGGAACCAGCGAATGTGGCCGCAACCACGCGGACGCCTGGCCGAGGCGCGTCTCATGGACGGCTCAGGCCCCGGCACGGGCTCGAATTCAGGCCCACCCCCGCTCGCGCGAGTTCCCTGCGCAGTCGTGCTTGATCTGCTCGGCGCCCTGGTCACGCTGCTCCTGGGCTGCCTCACGTGTGTTGCTACTCGCCGCTGACGAACCAGAACGGCTCGCCCGCGCAGCTCGGTTCCTCGGGGCACTCGCAGTTACCCGTCTTCAGGGCGTTGCACCCGCAGACGTTGCCTTGCTCGCATGCGAGCTGGAGCTGCTGCTTGGTGCGTGCCGCCAGCTCCGCCATCTCGGCCTCAGACTTCGGCGACTGGCCCGACGTTGCCATGTTCCACTCGGTCGCGGCCATGCCGGCCTGGAACATCGGCTCGTTGTCGCCCGTGCCCTCGTTGACGGGCGCCTCGCCGGCCGGCGCGGGCTCGGGAGCGGTAGGGGGCGGGGTCTTGGAACCGCACGCGACGAGGAACAGAGCGATGGCGGCGAGCTTCATGGCGCGGTCGTAACACGAAGCAACCGCCTCGCGCGGTGGCCGAGGAGACGCCCATGCATGAGCTCCCGCGCCGTCCTGATGCTCGCTTGCCCATCGCGCCGCCGTACTCCCCGCGCGTGATCCGGCCGGCGCCGTATGACCCGCGCGTACGACCTGTCGTCCAGGTCCCGCCCATCGCCACGCCCAGCACGCGCTCGCTCGGCATCGGCATGGCGATCGGCGTGGCCGCGTGTGGCTTCGGTAGCAGCATCGCGATGGAGGCGCTGCGCGCCTTCCTGATCTGGATGGTCGCGCGGGACGAGCCGCTCGCCTCCACTGCTCTCGCGGCCTGCGCGTGGAACCTGGTCCGCATGACCTGCGCGCTCGCATTCGGCGGGTACGTGGTCTACCTCGCCGGGACGCGCTTGCTCGACGACGTCGACGGGGCTACGTCCGATACCGCGGCGACGCGAGCAGAGATGTGATGTTCGCGCGTGCGGCCGCTTCGTAGCGCTCGCGGAACGGTGCGGTGCGAAACAGCGCGGGCCGCTCGAGCATCGCGGCGAGGAACTGGGCGCGGCCGGCTCGGAACGCGTCGCGCGGCAGGTGCGCGTACTCCTCGGCGACGCCGTGATCGAAGTCGAGGAAGCGCAGCGAGTCGCGGCCGAGGATCGAGAGATCGATGTCGAGCAGCAGATCCACGTCGGGCGCACTCTCCGGCAGGGCGCTGCCGTGCGCCGTCGCGAGGACGAGCTCCGCGGCCCGCGTGGCGTCGACCCCGAGCGTCTTCGCATCGGCGAGCAAGAGCTCCGCACTGCGAGCCTCGTTGTCGCGCGCGGACGCGTCGTAGATCGCATCGTGGTACCAGAGCGCGAGCTCGACGACGTCGTGGCTGCCGGCGCGGTCCAGCTCGCGCAGACAATCCACGAGGTGCTCGACGTTGTGATAGCGCCGCGTCTCGGCACTCCAGCGCGCGTGGAGCGCTTCGAAGGTACTGCCGCGTCCGCCGAGCCGGGCCACCAGCGCGGCGAACCGGGCCGCGAGCTCGTCCTTCGATGGTGCATAGCGCGAGTCCTCGCGATGCCACGCTCGCCACAGGCGCTCGTCGGTCGACATCGAGGCCGCGAGCATCTTCTCCCAGGCGAAGCCGGGCAGATGAGCGCGCACCCCGTCGAGGACGGCCT
>JALHPV010000443.1 GCA_022842285.1 Kofleriaceae bacterium | reverse complement strand
CCGCCGCCCCCCGTGGTCGAGGCCGCGCCGCCCGTGACGCCGCCGCCGCCGCCCGTCGTCGAGACCACTCCACCCGCGAGCGAACCGCCCGCACAGCGCACGCCCGCCCCGCGTCCCCCGCCGAAGAAGCGGCGCGAGCCGGCGAAGCCCGTCACCGAGCCGCCGGCGCCCCCGCCGGTCCGCGATGCCCTGGAGGATCGGACGTGAGGCGCTGGCTACTACCACTCGTCCTAAGTGGATGCGCCGATCTGATCGGAATCAGCGATCCGCAGGATCTCGCTCTGGTCGAGCTCGAGGTCTCGAACGGCACGCTCGAACCCGCCTTCGATCCGGCGATCACGCGCTACGACGTGACGGTCGGCTACGCCGCGTCCGAGGTAGAGATCCGGGCCGCGGCGAGCGCACCGAGTGCCCGCGTCGAGATCGCGGGCTCGCTGACACCGTCGGGGACGGCGATCGCACCCGTCACGGTCGGCGAGTCCACGCTGACCGTCGTCGTGCGCAGCGACAGCGGCGTCGCGGTGACCTATCAGGTCGTCGTCCATCGCGCCGATCTCGTCATCGACTTCGCGCCCGCCCGGTCCATCCCGACCGGCCTCACCGGCATTCTGGCGTACGTCTCCATCGCCGACCTCGACGGCGACGGTACGCCGGACCTCGCGCCGGTCTCGACCGCCGGCGTCCAGGTGATGACGAACGACGGCGGCGCGAACTTCACGCCGCGCGGAACCCTCCCGAACAGCAACCTCCGCGGCCTGACCGCGCGCGACCTCGACGGTGACGGCACCCGCGACCTCGTGGCGATGGACGACATGGGCCTCCGCACCTTCCGCGGCACGGGTAGCGCTCGCTTCGAGCCCGGTGTCGCGTGTGGGGCGCCCGCCGTATCGAGTGCCTTCGTGCTGTTTCGCTTCGACGCCGATGTCCGTCCCGACATCGCCGTGGTGAACCACAACGGCATGCTGTCGCCCATGCTCGGGCAGGTCCCCTGCTTCTATCCGATGCCGGCCATCGATCAATACGTCACCCCCGAGCCACTCGCGAAGGTGATCAGCGGCCACCTGGATCTCGACGACCGCGAGGACCTCGCCTCCTTCGATCAGATCCTGGGACGCATCTACGTCCACTCCAACGTCGGCGGAGGTGGGCTGTCGTTCGAGGCGCTCGACCTCGGGCCCGCGGGCCGCGCCATCGCTCTCGAGGCGGCTGACCTCGACGGCGATGACCGCGACGAGCTGATCTGGATCGATG
This sequence comes from Kofleriaceae bacterium, assembly GCA_022842285.1. Classification (GTDB taxonomy): domain Bacteria; phylum Myxococcota_A; class Polyangia; order Haliangiales; family Haliangiaceae; genus JABFXX01. The sequence goes on along the minus strand of JALHPV010000443.1, from coordinate 3,366 downwards.
TCACCACCGGCGACGTCGTGATCGAAAATCACCCCGGCCCGCCCGCCGTGCGCCATCGCGTGCCGCGTGGTCCCCGGGCGCTCACCCTCGTCGATGTGGACGGAGACGGCGCCCTCGACATCGTGGTCCGGGACGCCCAAGGGCTCACCGTGCTCCACAACGAGGGCGGACGGACCTTCCTCGAGCGCGTCGTGCCCCTCGACGCGCCGGCCACCACCCAGATCGAGCTCGCGGACCTCGACGGTGATGGTCGTGCGGACCTCGTCAGTACCAACGGCGGCTCCACCCTCTCGCTCCGGCTCGGAGTCACGCCATGAAGCTCGTATCTGCGCTGCTCGTCCTGACCCTCGCGAGCCCGGCACTCGCCGAGGACAAGGTCGCCGCCGAGAGTGCCTTCCGCGCCGCCAAGGAGCTCGAGAAGGCCGGCCAGCTCGCCGAGGCGTGCCCGCTGTACGAGGCCAGCTACCGCGACGATCCGCAGCTCGGTGCCCTCCTGAACCTCGCCAACTGCCACGAGCACCTCGGCCGCACCGCGACCGCGTGGGTCGAGTACAGCGACGCGCTCGAGATCGCGACGCGCAAGGGCGACAACCGCGCCGACTACGCCCGGCAGCGCCTCGCCGCGCTGGAGCCCCGCCTCTCGCGGCTCCGCATCGAGGCCCCGACGGGCGTCACCGTCGAGCGCAACGGGACCGACGTGAGCCCGCTCCTGCGCCAGGACCTCGTCGTCGATCCGGGCACCTATGTCATCCGGGCCACGCAGGTCGGCAAGGAGCCGTGGGAGACCACGATCCAGATCGCCGAGCCCGGGCACACCGTCCGGATCGAAGTTCCAGAGCTGACCGCGCCGGCGCAGCCCGCGCCACCGCCTGCCCTGCCTCTCGTCGCCACCGCACCATCGCTCCCCCGCGAGGCCCCCGCTCCCCGGCGGCGCCCCATTCTCGCCCTCACGCTCGGCACCGTCGGGCTCGGCGCAGCCGCCGTCGGCCTCGGCTTCGGAGCCCACGCCCGCGCACAGTGGGCCACCAGCCGCGAGAACTGCGACGAGCACAACGTCTGCAACGAGGGCGGCGTCGAGCAGATCGCCAGCGCGCGCCGCGCCGCCTCGGTCGCCACCTGGACCACCGGCGCCGGCGTGGCGTTGCTCGTCGCGGCCGGCGTGGCCTGGCTCGTCTCCCCCAGCGCCGACGAGTCGCGCGTGTCGATCGTGCCCTCCGTCGGTCCCACCGGCGCCTCGATCTCCGCCACCGCACGCTTCTGAGCCTCGCGGACCGTGCGGACTGTGCGACGAGAGCGCTGCGCGTGCGTTGGTGTAGGACGTGAGCCCGACGCAGATCGTCGACACCCTATCCAGAGTCCCTCTGTCTGGCCGATGATGGAGCTGTATGCCTGTCCGCGATGACCTCGGGACCGCAAGGTCTCGGCTGGCGAGTGCGGCGTGGGCGACGGTCGCCGTCGCTGTCTGCTCACTGATGCTCGAGTACGTCCGCTCGAGCACGATCCTGATCGTCGGGAACCTCGTGCTCGCGGCAGTGGCGGTCCCGATCGCGCGCCTGGCCCGCCGCGAACGCCTCCGGTCCCACACGCTGATCGACGGGCTGGGCGCGCTGCTCGTGGGCATGCTCGGCGGGATCACCCTCGTCGCGTTCTCGATTCACGAGGACACCTCCCTCGTGCTCATGCTCGTCCTGCAGTTCCTCGCCGCGGGCGCCTTGTTCTTCTCCACGCGCTGGCTCGCGTTCTACCTGGCCGTGATGCTGTCGGCGACGGGCGTGACGTTCGCGCTCACGGGCACGTCGCGAGACCTCGTGCTCCTCGCGACGACCGCCGTGCTCAGCATGACGGTCCACCTCGCGCTCCGCGATCGACAGCGACGCCGAGACAGCCGGCATGCCGAGCAGCTCGAGGCCGCGCTGGAGCTCGCCCATCGGCAGCTGCGCGAGAAGGAGCACGCGGAGCGCGAACGCGAGGCGGCGATCGAGGCGAGCGAGCGCTTCCAGGCACAGCTTCTCCAGTCGCAGAAGATGGAGGCGATCGGCACGCTCGCGGGCGGCGTCGCCCACGACATGAACAACGCGCTCTCGGGGATCATGGGCTTCGCCGAGTGCCTGGTCGCCGATGCGCCGAACCCGCAGGTCCGCCACGACGCCGAGCAGATCCTCGAGGCGGCTCAGCGGGCGGCCGACCTGACCCGCAACCTCCTCGGCTTTTCCCGCCGCGGCCAGTACCGTCGCGAGCGGCTCCGGGTAGAGAGCGTGATCGATCCCCTCGTCGCCCTGCTCGGTCGTACGCTCCCCAAGGGGATCCGCGTCGAAACCCATCGGGTCGGCGACATCGAGCTGTTCGACGGCGACCCCTCGCTCATCAGTCACGCACTCGTCAACCTCGCGATCAACGCGTCGGATGCGATGGCAGGACAAGGTGTCCTGACCATCTCCGCGGAGATGACCGCATGTGACGAGACCACCGCCTCGCGGCTCGAGGTCGCCCCCGGGCCCTACGTGATGATCTCGGTGCGCGATACCGGCGCGGGCATCGACGAAGCAACGCGCGCGCGGATCTTCGAACCGTTCTTCACGACCAAGGAGGCAGGACGCGGCACGGGCCTCGGCCTCGCGATGGTGTACGGCACCATGAAGCGCCACGACGGCGCCATCGACGTCGTGAGCACCCTCGGGCACGGCACGACGATGCGCCTCTACTTCCCGATCGCCGAGGGTGCCCAACCAGTCATCTCCCGCACCCGCTCCAAACCGCTCGCTCCGCTCGTGGGTCGCCGGATCCTCGTCGTCGACGACGAGCCCCTCGTGAGGACCGCGGTCAAGCGCACACTCGACGCCAGCGGCTACGAGGTGCTGCTCGCGGAGGATGGCATTGCCGGTCTGGAGGTCCTCGCGCGCGAGCGCGGAGCGGTCGACCTCGTCCTCCTCGACATGGCGATGCCGCGGCTCGACGGCCCCGCGATGTTCGCGCGTGCTCGCTCGCTCTACCCCGAGCTCCGCGTGCTCCTGACCTCGGGCTTCACGTCATCCGAGGCCTCGCGTCCGCTCCTCGAAGGCGGAGCGCTCGGTCTCGTCGCGAAGCCGGTCCGTCCCGCGCAGCTCGTCGAAGCGGTGAGCTATGCGATCCGTGGACTCGACGTGCGCACCGTCCCAAACCAGCAGCGGCAGCTCGGCTAGACGACGGATCGATCCGCCACCCGGCAACTTCACTCGCTACCGTCGGCGCGGCCCGTCGCACGCTCGCGCACGAGACTTCGCGACGTTGCAGCGACGGCGATGCATGACTTCGAGTCCTCGCGGATACAACCTGTCACCCGCGGTGATCACGAACGAACTGGCACCACCGCTGCACTATCCGTGTACA
>JALHPV010000442.1 GCA_022842285.1 Kofleriaceae bacterium | reverse complement strand
GCGCCGCCACCGCGCCCCGCCGTCCCGCCGGCGCCCGCGCCGGCAGTCCTCGTCGATGAAGACTTCGTGCTCGGCCTCTATGTCACGTGTTTCGATCGGCTCGATGCGGGCGTGCGCGCGAGCTGGGGGGCCTACGTGGCCTTCGCGGATCCGGGCGCGGGACCTGATCTGACCCGGGCGCGGGCGCCGACCCCGCTCGATGCCTACGCGCTCGCCGCGTGCCGCGAGTCGCTCGAGGCCACACGCGCGCTTGCCGTGCTCGCGCCCTCCACGCGCGCGTATCGCGAGGCGATCGACCAGCTGGCCACGACGCTGGATGCGGCGCACGAGCTGTACAAGCTGCGGACGATGGCCTCCGATCCCGCCGCCGCGAAGCGGATGCACCGCGAGCTCCAGACCGCGTTCGGTGCGTACGATGCGGCCGACGCGGCGGTGCGTGGCGTGTGGCTCGAACGGCGACGGGCCCGCGCGCCCGAGCGACTCGCGAGCGTCGCGCGGGTCCACGGCGCCACCGGCGCGCGCTTCGCCGCCGAGCAGATCCTGATCGCGGCGGACGTGACGCTCGAGGAGCCCTTGCGAGGCTCGGCGGTCCTCGCGCTCGAGGAGGCGGTCGCGGTTGGCGGTACCGCACAGGAGCCGGCGCTCGTCCGGTTCCACCAGGCCGCGCTCGCGGTCCTCGGAGCGGCGCAGGTCGTACTGACCGACGGCGCGCCCGGCCGTGACCGGCTCGTGTCCACCTACAACGCGCTCGTCGACGCGGCGAAGGACATCCCCTGGACCACCGTGCGAGACCAGCGCGCCTCCGCGCGGCCCCGGGTCCGGGCCTCCGCGCGGCTCTCTCCACCGCCGCTGTACAAGCCGATCGTTCCGCCGGCGGTAGCGGCCGGGATCTCGGCCGCGGACTACGACGAAGCGGCGATCCGCGAGCGGTTCACGGCCCTGGGCTGGGAGGTCGGCGACGTCACGCACGAGACGTTCCCAGGCTGTGTGCACGTCGACGTGCGCGCGGCGCGGCCGGGGCAGGGGGCGTCCGCGCGCCTGCTCGCGTGCGAGTCGGAACGGTATGCGATGTCGGAGGCCGCGCGGCTCGCGAAGATGCCGAACACCGTGGTGCGGCAGGCGAGCATGCACGTGCTGGTGTTCTCGGCGTGGGGCGGTGGGCTCGCATCCACTGCCGAGGCGAACGAGCTCGCGGCGGCGTTCCTCGTGCGGTGACTCGTCAGCGTCGGCCGAACGCCTGCCCGAGGCTCACGTCGAGGCGGCTGCGCACGAACGCGATCAGACTCTCGGCCTCGGCGGGCGCGATCCCGACGGTGAGGACCAGGCGGCGCCGGATGTCGGCGAGCAACTCCAGGCGAGCCGCTGCGAGCATCCGGGCTCCGGTCGCCCGGCTCTTGCCAAAGGCGACGCCGACCTGATCGATCGACAGCCCGTCGACGTAGTGCAGCTTGAGGAGGGTGCGCGCCTCGGCGGGCAATCCCGCGAGAGCCTCCTGCATCGCCGTGCTCACGGCCGCGCCGTAGGTGCGCTTCCAGTGCGCGAGCTCTGGATCGACCTCCCGCGGATCGAGCTCGTCATCCGACGGAGCGCCGGCCCCGAACGAGCGGCGCTCTTCCTGCGCGAGATCGCGCGCGAGCCGGACCGCCGCGATCCGGATCCATCCGCCCAGCGAGCCGCGGCCCGCATAGGTCGCGATCTTGGCCGGTTCCGTCGGCCCCGCGACGAGGAGCTTCGTCCGCAGGCGCTGCGCGAGCTCGGTGACGAACGTGGGCGAGCCATCGACGGCGGCGGCAAACTCGCGCATCCGCGACAGGTGCTCGCGCTCGAGCACGGCGAGGGCGTCCGGGCAGCCGCAGGCGCACGCGAACGCCAGGTACAGGTCGGGCCCGTGGATGGCGGCGCGCGCCTCTGGCGGGGGGGCCACCGCCGCGACATGGCTCAGGAATGCGCGCGCGTCGACCCAGCTCGCCGGCCACACCGCGTGGACGCTCGCGATCAGCTCGGCGTCGTCCACGGTGAGTCTCACGTATCACATCGCGTCGATTTCGGTGAGACGGTCGGCGCGCCGGGCCGTCATCTGGAGACAGGGCGCACATCCGCCCGGAAAGGCTCCATGTTCCAGTTCTCCGCCCGCCCGCTCGTCATCTCGCTGTTCGCGCTCGCCACGGCCGCTCAGGTCGGCTGCGGAGAGAGCAAGGTCGATCAGTGCAACGCCGTGATCTCCTCGTACAACGAGGTCGGGACCGCGGTCCGGCAGAGCTTCGGTGACGGCACCGACCCCGATGCCGTGGCCGCTCACGCCAAGGGTATCGGCGCCGCCGTGGGCAAGCTCGAGAAGATCTCGCTCAGCGACGCCTCGGTGAAGGCGAGCCGCGACGCGCTCGTCACGACATTTCGCCAGTACGAGGCCCACGTCAGCGAGATGGCGGAGGTCGTCCGCGATTCGGCGGACCCCGCGAAGGGGGCCACGGTGGAGACCCGGCTCGCGTCCGCGCAAGCGGGTCTCGAAGCCACGACCAAGGGCATCGAGGCCGGCAAGCAGCAGCTCGCATCCGCCTGCGGCACGACGTTCAAGTAGCACGGTCACGATCGAGGCGGCGCGAGACCGGGGCGGGTCATTCACTCGTGAACGAGGTGACGCGGCTCGTGCCTCCGTGGTCGAAGGCGCTCCCCCGCAGAGCGCCCTCGGGGCCCAGACACAGCGACCAGCCGATCGTGTGACCGGCCGTGGCCTCGACCTGCATGCACCACTGCGCCTCGCCGGGCGTCGACATCGTGTAGACGTCGAAGCCATCCCCGCGTTGGACCGTGCGGACCTCGGCGATTGGCTCGCGGGAGATCAGGCGCTCGTCCGCCGGCAGCTCGCCACGCTCGACCCGGGCGCGGCCACTCGGGGACAGCGGGTGCGGGTGGCGCCACAGTCCGTCGGCCGTCGCGATCCACACCCCCGCGGGGGCATCGCCCGGGCCTCGTCCATGGGGCGTCGCTACATCGCCCGCTGGCTCGTCGCACGTCACCGAGGCGACCCGCGCGAGGCCGACCGTCTCGACGCTCGCCACCCGGCACGCGAAGGTCCAGGACGCGGACGTCGTGGGGGACCCGATGCTCGGGGCCGACGACACCACGTCGGTCGCGGTGATGAGCCACGTGCGGTCACGCTCGAAGAGCGCTCGGTACGCGGCGGGCACATCGAGCTCGTCCTCGGCGGCCTCGCCCTCGGCCCGCACCGCCGCGGTCGTGGAAGCGCGGTCCGGGCGTGCCGTCGGAGGGTGTTCAGGGGCTCGGGGCCGCCCGCACGCGGCGACGACGAGCGCGAGGGCGATGTGGTTGGACGCGAGAAGCCGCTGCATGGTTGGCGCAACGCTTCGAGGTCGTGCTCCCATTGCGTCGCCGCCGTGCAACTCGCGCCAAACCCTCGACGGACCCCGCCATCCGAAACTCGGACGATCAGGGCCGGCTCCGCGGTTGTTATGCATCTCCGGGTGAAGGTCATTACGGTGTCGCTGCTGCTCCTCGGCGCGTGTGGCGGCTCGGATGCGTCGGAGGAGCCGCGGCTCGATGCGCCCGCGCCGGTGGCCGACGCGGCGACCGCGGATGCATCGCTCGACGGACCGGCCATGGACCTGCGCTTCCAGCACGACTGGAGCGAAGCCGAGCTGTGCGCCGTCGCGGATTCGCCGGGCTCGTTCTGCTGCGAGAGCCCGCGCATGGAGCTCCCGGAGGTCGCCGCCGCGGCGCTCGACCTGCGTGGGCTGACGTCCGGTGCGGCCGGTACGTGTGGCGACCCGGTGAAGCTGCTCCTGCCCGGCGAGGCCAGTGCCTATCCGTTGATGGTCCTCCTGCCGGAGGTGGAGGCTGAAGACCCGAGCTGCGCCGTCGCGTGTGGCGGGCGCGAGCGAGACACGCTGTTCGGCATCGTGCTCGAGCTGCCGAGCAATCTCGTGGACGAGTATCGGCCCGTCGTCGTGGCGCCGCCGCCCTGGCGCTACGTCTACGGTCACAACTCGCTGGCCACCGACATGTGCCTCGCGGGCTACCAGGAGTTCGGCGAGCGGGCCTGCGTGCGGTTGACCTACGGCGGTTCGATCGGTTTCGCGACCGGGTCGACGACCCCTGCACGGGCCGCGCTCATCGAGCTCGAGGCCGGCGAGAATGGCCAGGTCGAGAGCTGCTGCCCGTATCTGCCGACGCAGCGCTGACCGCGTGCGCGCTAGCGGCCGCGCTTCTCGAGGCCGTACTTCTTCATCTTGTCGATCAGCGTCACGCGCGAGACGCCGAGGCGGCGCGCGGCCTCCGACTGATTGCCGGTCGTGGCGTCGAGGGCACGAGCGACGAGGCCGCGCTCGAAGGCCTCGACCTGCTCCTTGAGCGACGGGCCGTTGCGGGCGTCGGTCAGGGGCGCAGCGTGCTCGTCCCCGGCATCACCGCCGAGGTCGAGGGGCGGGTCGGCCATCTGCGGCATGTCCCCGCTGGTCGCCGCGGACTGGTAATCGTTCAAACCGATCGCGCCGCCGGTGGAGAGGGCGGCGAGGCGCGCGATGGTGTTCTCGAGCTGGCGGACGTTGCCGGGCCATTCGGCGCGGACGAGCGCGTCGATGAGAGCGGGCTCGAGGGTGATGGTGCCGAGGCCAAACTTCTCGCCGTA
>JALHPV010000441.1 GCA_022842285.1 Kofleriaceae bacterium | reverse complement strand
GAAGCTGCGCGCCGTCGACAATCCACGGGGACAGCCAGGCCTCGCTGACTCGAGAGGACCAGCTCGAGGCCCTACGCGAGCTGCGGCCCGCCTCGGCCTGTAGTAGCAGCGCCTACGACCGCCAGTAGACCAGCATGTCGTACAGCGCGTGCGCGTAGACGGCGTGCGCGAGCGAGCGGTACCAGGCGATCAGGCCGAAGGCGAGACCGGCCAGGCAGCGATACGCGAAGGCGTGCTGCGTGAAGACTTCGCCGTGGGCGCCGAGGTGATGCGCGGCGGAGAAGAGGATCGACGACGCGACGAGCGCGACCACGAAGGCGAGGCGCGGCCGGACGGAGCGAGCGAGGAGCGCATAGAGGCCGCCCATCACACCGAGGCGGAAGACGAGCTCCTCGTGCACGCCGGCGCCGAGGGCGTCGACAATGGAGCCGATGCCGAGGCCCAGACCGAGGAGGTGCTCCATGATCACGCCGATGATCGCGCCGAGGGTGAGAGCATAGAGCGCGGACTCGAGGGCGACGGGGGCGACGACGTCGAGCGAGAGCGTGGATGTGCGGTTCGCGCGGCGGATCCACAGCAGAAACGCGAGCGCGATGACGACGTGAAGCAGCAGGTACGGCGAGCGACCGAGGGCGCCGTAGAGCGCGCGGGTGACGACGTCGGCGCCGTTGACGTGGCCGGCGAAGAGCACGCCGATCTCGTAGGCGAGCAGGAGGGGGAAGATGAGGACGAGTGAGGCCTGGAGGTCGCCGTGGCCGAAGCGGGAGGGCGACGCTGCCGGGGCGGCGGCCGCTTTCACACGGAGCTCCGCGGGCGCGTGCTCATGCGACGCGTGGGGCTCTTGGCCTTCGGGGCGGGACGCTTGCCGCGCGTGCGCTTGGCGGCGCCCGGGGTCGCTTTCGGAGGCTCGACGGTGGCGGTGATCATGCGGTCGTCGCGGAGGAAGGTCTGCGCGGCAGTCTTCACGGCGGTGGCATCGACGGCGCGGATGGAGGCGGCGTAGCCGGTCCAGGACTGCCAGCCGAGGTTGTAGGACTCGTGATAGGCCATCGCGTTGGCGATCGCGGAGCGGCGTTGCATGGCGATCTGGTGGCTACCAACGAGGTGGGCCTGGGCGCGGGCTAGCTCGTCGGCGGTGATGCCATCGGTGCGGACGCGAGCGAGCTCGGCCTTCACGGCGGCGACCGCGGCGGGGAGCTTGTCGGGGGCGCAGGAGAGATAGACGGCGACGAAGCCGGGGTCGACGCCTTCGACGGAGTGCATGGAGACGCGGTAGACGAGCGCCTGTTGCTCGCGGAGCTCGGCGAAGAGGCGGCCGCCCTGCCCGCCCATGATGGCGACGAGCACCTCGAGGGCGAAGCGATCGGGGGCGTCGAGGGTGGTGCCGGGGAAGCCGATGACGAGGTGCGCCTGATCGCGCTCGACGAACTGGTAGACCTCCTTGGCGCCCGTCGGAGCCGTGCTCGTGATCGCCGGCGGAGCGACGGCGGTGGAGGCCGGGACGGCGTCGAAGCGGGCCTTGACGGCGGCGATCGCTTCGTCGATGTCGACATCGCCGACGATGGCGAGGGTGAGCGTCGAGACCGGGTAGTGGTCCGCGTAGAACTTCGTGACGTCGGCGCGCGAGAGCTTCGACAGCGCGGCGATGGTCGCCGTCGCGTCGCGGGCGTAGGGGTGCGCGCCGAAGCGGGCGTCGGCGAACAATCGAAACGCCATCTGCGACGAGGTGTCGGACTGCGCCGCGAGGTCGGCGCCGAGCTGGGTCCGCGTGCGGGTGAGCTCCTCGTCGGTGAGCTGAGGCGTGAGGATGCAATCGGCCATGAGCTCGAAGCCGGCCTGCCAGGTGCGGGCGAGCCACTCGCTGGCGACGCCGAAGCTGTTCCGGCCGGCGACGCCGCCGAGGGCGCCCCCGAGACGGTCGATCTGCTCGGCAACCGCCGTCGCATCGCGCGTGCCGCACCCGCGGGTGATGAGCTGCGCGAGCAACGACGAGGTCCCTGCGTGAGCATCATCCTCGGCGCGCACGCCTCCGCGCCAGACGCCCCGCATCGCGACGACGGGCACGCTCGGATCGCGGCGGACGAGGACCACCATGCCGTTGCCGAGCACGATCCGCTTCTCGACGGGAGCCGTCGGCGCGGCGGCCGGCCCGGTCGCGACGGACTTGCGGACGCGCAGCTCGGCGCGGCGCGCGGCGACCTGCGGACCGTTGGCGCGAGCGCGCGCCGGTGGCGGCAGCACGGCGGCGATGCTCGCGTTGTCGGGGCGGACGTAGCGGCGCACGGCGCTGACGAGGTCGTGCGTCCGGACGGCGCGGATGCGATCGAGGTAGACGTGGCCGAACTGCGGGTCGCCGGCGGTGGTCGCGTACCAGCCGAGAGAGCGGGCGCGGCCCTGGGCCGTCTCGAGCTGGCGTACGAAGGCGCTCTCGGCGGTGGTGCGCGCGACCTCGAGCTCGTCGGGGCCGATCTCGCCGATGGCGGCGAGCGCGTGCTCGACGAGGGCACCGGCCGAGTTGACGGCGTCGCTGGCGCGGGCCGTGGTGGCAGAGAGCACCAGGAGGCCGGGGTCGCGCAGGGCGTGAACGTTCGCGTCGGCAGACGTGACGAGCCCTTCCCGATCGCGCAGCACGCGCGGGAGGCGCGCCGACTCGCTCTGGCCGAGGAGGATCGCGGCGACATCGAGCGCGGCGAGATCCGGATGCCGCACCGCGGGCACGTGGAAGCCGACCGCGACATGCGCCTCGGCGACGTCGCGATACGTGCAGCTCGCGCGCGGCGCTGTCTGCATCGGCTCGGTGGCCACGCAACGCTGGCGGCGGCCCGAGGGCATCGCGCGGAAGCGACGCTCGACGCTGCGCCGGATGCGCACCGGATCGACGTCACCGGCGACGACGAGCGTCAGGTTGTCGGCGACGTAGTAGCTGCGGAAGAAGTCGACCAGCTCGCGCTCGCTGATGCGCGAGACGCTCTCGCTGGTCCCGATCACCGGGCGCCGGTACGGATGCGCGACATAGGCCGTCGCGAACAGGCTCTGCGCCACGCTGCGCGATGGATCCTCGGCCCGCTGCCGGATCTCCTGCAGGATCACCTGCCGCTCGCGCGCGAGCTCCACCGGATCCACGCGCGGGGCGATCAGTGCATCTCCCATCGCCTCGAGCGCGGTCTCCACGTGCTCGCTCCCCAGGACGGCGTGATAGACGGTGTGGTCGAACGCGGTGAACGCGTTGATCTCGCCGCCGCCGCGCTCGATGGCGCCGACCAGCTCGCCGCGGCCGTAGCCGCTGGAGCCCTTGAACAGCATGTGCTCGACGGCGTGGGCGAGCCCCGCCTCGGTTGGTCCCTCGTCTGCGGAGCCGACGCCGACCCACGCCTGCACGGAGGCGACCGGAGAGGCGTGCCCCGGGGCCACGTGGAGTACGAGCCCGTGGTCGAAGCGGTGAGTATGGACGTCCTGCACGGCGGCCCGGGCCGTCCCGGCGCTCACGATGAGCGTCGCGACAGCCGCGAGATGGTAGGCACGCCAGGTCAGCCGGGGCATCTTTCCGTCAACCGCCTCGGACCATATCGTTTAAGGTCCCGGCGATGGTCGCGCGGCCACCCCCATCGTCCCGTCGAGCTGAGCCTGCCCGAGAGTCGCGTGATCTTGCGGATGTAGAGCCCGGACCGCCCCCCGCGCCGACCCTCGCGACGGACCGGTTGGTGCTCCGTCCGCTCACGCTCCGCGATGCGCCGGCGGTGGCGGCCGGCGCCGGCGATGCCCGGGTCGCTCGCTATCTCCTCGCGGTGCCGACGCCTTACCCCGTCACCCTGGCGAAGGCCTGGATCAAGGACCGCATCGCGTGGTGGAACCACGGTCGCGGCGTGACCCTCGCGATCGAGCTCCGCGATGCCCCCGGCGACCTGCTCGGCACGGTGAGCCTGCGGCGCTACTCGCGCGATCGCCGCGCCGAGCTCGGCTACTGGCTCGGCGCCGGCGCCTGGCAGCGCGGCATCGCGACCGAGGCCGCCCACGCGCTCGTGGCCTTCGGCTTCGCCCACTACCAGCTCGCGCGCATCTACGCTTACGTCCTCGGCGGCAACACTGCGTCGGAGCGCGTGCTCGCCAAGCTCGGCATGCAGCGCGAGGGAGTGAAGCGCCAGCACGTCGCAAAGGGCAAGGTGCTCCACGACATCGTCGTGTACGGCCTGCTCCGCGCCGAGGCCCGGACCTAGTCCGGACGGGGTCCGGACGGGGTCAGACACAAGTTGAACAAGTCGCACAACTTGTGGTCCGGACGGGGTCAGACACAAGTTGAACAAGTCGCACAAGTTGTCGTGCTGGAACTTGTGCAACTTGTGTGTCTTGTGTCTGACCCCGTCCGAAAGCCGGACTTCGTTAGTCGCGCTTGCGGCGGCCGACGGCGAGGCCGACGACGACCCCGACGGCGAGGCCGACCAGCAAGCCGGTCGCAAAGCTCGGAGGCGACGGGTCGATCGTCGTGGTCGAGCCCGCGCTGTCCGGATCGACGAGCAGCATGCGCACGAAGAAGATCATGCCGAGCACGCCGACGATGGCCGCGACGACGACCTCCGAGCGGCGCAGCTGCCGACGCGTGCGGCGGCCGACATTGGCGATCTCGTCGATCGACCGCCGCTGCCAGTCATCGTC
>JALHPV010000440.1 GCA_022842285.1 Kofleriaceae bacterium | reverse complement strand
TGACCGACACGTACATCCTGACCCGGTCGTGGGGTTCCACGGCGACGTACGGGCGCACGTCCTTCACCGGCGGCCCCTCCACGGTCGTCGAGGATCGCGCCGACCCCGACATGACGGCCTCGCCCCTGCTCTTCTGCGAGCAAGCCGGCCGCTGGCTCCGCCTTCGTCCGGAGGCGGCCTGGCGCGACGCGGACACGCTGGTCGAGCTCGGCGGTCAGGCCCCGCGTGATCTCGGCATCCGGCTGCGCGCGGCGATCGCGTGCGATATCCCGAACGACCGCTTCGCCATCCTCACGAGCGAGGGCCTCGAGGTCCGGCAGCGCTCGGAGCCTCAGGTGGTGCGGCAGCGCCTGTCCGCCCCCGGGGCCGCGGCCGCGGCCTACGCCGGGGGGCGCTTCCTGGTGTACGGCCCCGATCACGCCCTGACCCTCTACTCCGAGGCGGGCGTTCGCCTGCGCAGCCGGCCCGGCGCGCTCGCCCCGTTCGCGCTCGCCCGCGACGGCAGCGTCGCCATCCTCGAGGACAACCAGGTCGTCATCTGGAGCGACGCGGGCACGCGCACCATCGACCTCGGCCTCGACGCCACCGTCACGCTCGGCTCGGTCGACGCCCTCGAAGCCGGCATCGTCATCCGCGGCACCACCAACACGTTCGCCTCGGACAACACCCTCGTCATCATCGTGCGCCCGGACGGCACCATCTCCCGCCTTGGCAATGCGGGCGGCATCGCGGGTACGGTGGCCGACATCACGGAGACGCACGTCCTCACGCGCCGTGCGAGCGGCGATGTCGCCATCACCGACATCCGCACTGGAAGCACGATCCGCTTCGCCCTGCGTGGCTTCGACGTCGTTCGCCTGACGCCGTCGGGCGACCGCGCGATCGCCATCTCTCACGCCCGCGGCCTCATGCGGGTCCTCCGCCTCGACGAGGCGCCTCGTGACCCGGTGGCCTTGCGCGCCTTCGTGCAGGACCAGGCGAACGCGCGCATCGACCGCGGCACCGCGTTCGCATCATTCCCGAGCGAGTAGGGCTACAATGCGGCCATGGGCCGCAAGCCGAGCGCCAACGACGGCGACACGCTGGTCGAGGCCAAGCGGACCAAGCTCGGGGTCGTCGAGGCGCGCACCTCCGCGCCCGCGATCGTGGAGGACCTGTCGGGTCAGGTCATCGGCGGCTACCTCATCGAGAGCCAGGTCGGCGCCGGCGCGATGGGGGTCGTGTACCGCGCCAAGCACATCGACACGAACCGCGTCGTGGCCCTGAAGTCGCTGCGCCCGGACCTCGTGCAGAACACGAAGGCCGTCGAGCGGTTCCGCCGCGAGGCCACGTTCGCGTCACGCGTCGCGCATCCGCACATCGGGGGCGTGGTCGAGCTCGTGGAGGCGGACGGTCGCGCGCTCATCGCGTACGAGTTCGTCGAGGGCGAGCCACTCACCGCCATCATGACCATGCCGCTGCCGCCCGAGCGCGTCATGCTCATCACCGCGCAGATCCTCCGCGGGCTCGAGCACGCCCACGCCCAGGACCTGATCCACCGCGACCTCAAGCCGGACAACGTGCTGGTCGAGTGGCGCAACCAGCGCGACCACGCCCGCATCGTCGACTTTGGCATCGCGACGATTCGCGAGGACAGCGAGGACGCGATGGAGCCGCTCACGGCCACCGGCGAGGTCGTCGGCACGCCGCTCTACATGGCGCCCGAGCAGGCGGCCGGCAAGGCCATCGATCACCGGGTCGACCTCTACTCGCTCGGCATGATCGTGTACGAGATGCTCGTCGGCATGGCGCCGTTCCACGGCCGCCCCATCGAGATTCTGCACGCGAAGCTCCGTCGCGATCCGCCGACGTTCGCGGACATCGCGCCCGCCCTGATCGTCGAGCCGATGCTCGAGCGGTTCTGCCGGAAGCTCCTCGCGCGCAGGCCCGCCGAGCGATTCCAGAGTGCCCGCCAGGCCCTCTACGTGCTGAAGCTCGTCGAGACGACCCCCGCCGCCGCTGGTCCCGCCCTCGGCATCATGGATGTCGAGAAGGCGCTCGCCGTGGTCTCGCTGCCCGAACCGCCGCCGCCGAAGAAGAAGAAACGTTAGCTAGTCGTTGTCGCCGGGCCGTGGCGTCGGACGCTTGCGCGGGGCTGGCTTGTCGACGGCGGTGGGCTGCACGGCCGCGTTGAGCGTCGGCGCCCCGATCATGAGGTGACCGGCGTCGTTGTCGATGTCCTCGCCGCGGATGTTGTTCTTGCCTTGCGCGGCGACAGTGTGGGCGGTGCGCCCGACCTCGCCGACGAGCTCGCGCGTGTTGCCCGGCCACGGGCGCAAGAGACACGCCTCGATCAGGGTCGAGTGAATCTGCAGGCCCGGCTCGGCCCCGCTGACGGCATCGTGAACGAGGACCGCCATCTCGTCCGGGCGCTCGCGCAGCGGCGGGACGTGGACGATGCGGGTCTGGAGCCGCTTCGCGAGTGTGGCGTTCATCCCGAGGTGCTCGAGCTCCATGACGGCCGTCGAGCACACGCGGAGGTTCGGACGCGTATCGAGCAGCTTCACGAGCATCGCGGTGTTCTGCGGCCCGAGCTTGCCGAGTTGCTCGAGGAGGAGCGTCTCGACATCGGGACCGACCTTGCGCTCGAGCGGCACGGCCTGGATCGTCGGGTTGAAGCCGACCTCGGGACGATTGCGCGTACGCGCGTAGCCGCGGGCCATGTGGCCCTTGCCGGTGCCGGGCTCGCCGACGATGAGCAAGTTCACGTCGTCGCGCGCGGCCTGCTCGACCGCCAGCCAGATCGGGGCCGTGCTCGGACCGATCACGGCGTCGTGGCGCTGCTCGACGGGCGCACGTTCGAACTTGCGGATGTCATCGACGAGGACGCAGACCGTGCGTCCCGTTCGCACCACGGAGGGGGCGGTGACGGTGACCTCGCGATCGACGAGCGCGTGACCGCCCGCGTAGGTGCCGTTCCGGCTACCGAGGTCGGTGACGATGAACCGGCGGTCCCGCCAGGCTACGCGCGCGTGCTGCCGGCTGATGCGATCGTCGGGCGAGTTGTCGAGCAGCTCGCGACCGAGGATCAGGCCCTCCGCCGGAATGCGAAACGGCTGGACCAAGGGCGTCGCCCCGGACCACACGACGAGCACGCCAGGCACGGGCGCGGACGTGGTCGGTCCCGACATCGAGCCCAGTATACCGCTGCGACGCGGCAGTGCGGTACAACGCCGGAATCTCGCAGCCTGTCATCACGTTCGACGCCGGCCAGACGCTGATCGAGCTGGACCTTGACTTCCTCGCGACGCGGCTCGGGGAGCGGGGCCTCAGCGTCGAGGTTGCAGCGTTGAGCGCCGCCATGCCTGCGGCATGGGCGCACTATGACGCCCTGGTCGCACAGGGCACGGGTCATCCGTGGCGCGACTTCATGGCGCACCTGCTGCAGGGTGCCGCCGTCCCCGAACCCACCCCGCACGTCGAGTGGTTGTGGGAGCAGCAGCCCACTCGCAATCTGTTTCGCCGTCCGATCCCGCCGATGCTCGCCGTCGCCCAGGAGCTCGCAGCGGCGGGGGCGCGGATCGCGGTCCTCTCCAACTCGGAGGGCCGCCTGGTCGAGCTCCTCACCGAGATCGCGATCGCTCCCATGTTCCCGGTGATCGTGGACTCCGGCCGCCTCGGTATCGAGAAGCCCGACCCGCGCATCTTCGCGCACACTCTCCGCGAGCTCGGCAGCGCGGGCCCTCCCGATGTCATCCCGATCCACATCGGCGACTCGTGGTCCGCCGACATCGTGGGAGCCCGCCGCTCCGGCTGGCGCGCCATCTGGTACGGCCGCAACGCCGACGCCGTCCACGATCCCGAGATTGCCAGCGCGCACTCAGCCGACGACGTCCGGGCCGCGCTCCGCCGCTGGGGCGCGCTGTGACCGCGGTGCGCACCCTCGCGCGGCACGCCGTGCCATTGGTCCTGCTGTCGGTCCTGGCGTTTGTTCCGGTCTGGCTCGCGGTGCGCGGCGTGAAGCCCACCACGGCGGGCGACGTGAAGTCCGTCGTACGCCTTGTCTGGGTCGTCGCCGGCACCGCCTGGATGTTCCAGCTCGCGCTCGTCGGGGCCGCGGCACCGCTCGTCGGCCAGCGCCTCTCCCAGCTCGACGGGATGCGGGCGGCCGCCCGCGGGTTTCTCCGCGCCGTCGTGCCCTGTGCCGCCGCCGCGATCGCGGTCGTGATCGGCGGGGTGGCGCTCGTCCTGCCCGGCCTCATCCTGCTCGTACTCTTCGCGCTGACCGGCGCGAGCACCGAGCCGGGCCTCCCTGCCCCGCTCCTCGATAGCGCCGCGGTCGTCCGTCGCGCACGCCTCCCTGTCGTCGCGCTGGTTGCGGGGCTCCTCGTCGTCGATCTCGCGCTCGCCTTCATTGCCCTTCGCTTCCCGCTCCCCGTGGGCAAGAAGCCCACCGCGGCGCAGCTCGCGAGCTATCGTCACCTCCTGCCGAACCTCGTCCTCGCCCTTGCCCTCGTCACGCCCCCGTTCGCCTGCGCTCTCGCCGCCGTGCACCGGACCCACCGCTCATGAGCAAGCGCGCCGAGAGCTTCGACCTGGCGGCCGCCCTCGCCACCAAGGGGTTCACCGCCGGTCAGCGTGACATCGCCGGGCTGGTCGAGCTGATCGTGGTCGGCGACGAGCCCGCCGCCACCCGCGCCGCCCCGGCCCTCGCCGCCCTCGGG
>JALHPV010000439.1 GCA_022842285.1 Kofleriaceae bacterium | reverse complement strand
CGCGGTAGCCGGACTGGAGCGCGAGGGTGAGCCACGCGACCAGCACGTCGTAGTTGCCACTGACCGTCAGCTTGAAGCGCTCGTCGAGGGTCTTCAACAACGCGGGCGGCGCGGGGCGTGCGAGCGTCTCGAGGTACAGGCCCCACTCCGTCGCGTTCCAGTCGACCGTCTCGGGAGCCTGGGCCGCGATGGCGAGGGCCTCGATCGCATCGAGCTTCGGTGAGCGCGGCGGAACGGCCGAAGCGGGGATGCCCTCACCGTCGAGCCACGCGCGCGCGTTCACCTGCGCGAGCACGCCCGGCAGCGCCGCCTCGAAGTGCGCCTCGAAGTCCTCGGTGGTGACCGCGCCGAACCGATGACGATCGAGCCACGTCTTCAGCCAGCGTTCGAAGGCCGGCCGGCCCGCCGCTGCTTCGAGAGCCGCGATGAAGAAGTAGCCCTTCTCGTACGGGACGAGGCTGTAGCACTCGTCGGGATCCACGCCCTCGAGGTGCGTGCGGAGGCGGGTCATGCCCGGCGTCTTCTCGAAGCGCTTGAGCGACGCATCGAGCTCGCGCCGCCCGAGCGCGGCCGACAGCACGGCCATCTCCGGCCCCTCGAGGGCCTCGGTGATGCGCCGCTCCGCGTACATCGTGAAGCCCTCGTTGAGCCAGAAGTGCTCGGCGTTCGCGTTCGTGACGAGGTTGCCCGTCCACGAGTGCGCGAGCTCGTGCGCGATGACGGACACCAGCGAGCGATCACCTGCGAGCACCGTCGGCGTGATGAACGTGAGCCGCGGATTCTCCATGCCGCCATAGGGGAACGACGGTGGCATCGAGAGGATGTCGAAGCGATCCCAGTCGTAGGGCCCGAACAGCGCCTCCGCGGCGCCGATCATCGCCTCCACGTCGGCGTACTCCCACGCGGCCGCCTCGACGACCGCCGGCTCCGCCCACACGCGACAGCGCGGCGAGATGTCTCGCGAAGCGAGATCGCCGATCGCGAACGCCAACAGGTACGGCGGAATCGGCTGCGGCATCTCGAAGCGCTGGGTGGCCGTGTCCTCGCCGTCGGTACGGCCCTGATCCGCTGCGGCCATGACACAGGTCAGGCTCTTCGGAAACGTGAGCTCGGCCCGGTAGCGCTGGCGCAGGCGCGGCGTGTCCTGCAGCGGCACCAGGGACCGGGCATGAATCGCCTGACACTGCGAGAACAGGAACGGATGCCGCCCGCCCTTCGTCTGCGCCGGCGCGAGCCACTGGAGCGCGGAGGCGTCGGGGGACGTCCGGTACTGGATACGAAGCTGGGCCGTGGGCGGACCGATCTGGATCGAGAGCCGGGCGCCGAGGTGCGGCTCCGGCGGGTGCAGCACGAACGGCAGCTCCTCGCCGCTCGTGTTGAAGACGCGCTCGATCGTCAGGTCGCGCGTGTCGAGATCGATCGCTCCGCCTCCGGGGCTACGGAAGCGCAGCGTCACCTCGCCCGTGATGATCTTCGTGTCGAAGTCGACGCGCGCGTGGAGCCAGAACTCCTCTGTCTCGGGCTGCGTGTCGTCGGCAAAGGAGTGCGGGTCGAGGCGCGCCATGGACGCTGACTCTACCGCTTCTCGTCGCGCATCCCCGGGAGGCATGCCTCGCGTCGCGTGTGCGCCGGAATGGCCCGGGAAACCTGCTCCCCGATCAAGGCTCTCCCGACGAAACCTGACCCTTCGGTGACGAACGCGCGCTTCGCGGCCCGTCGAGGCGACCCGATGATATGAATTGCTGCCGTGCTCACGCTGCTCAGGAATGCGGAGGTGTTCGCGCCCGAGCCGCTCGGACGTCGCGACGTGCTCGTTGCCGGCGGCCGGATCGAGGCCATCAGCGAGTCGATTCCTCCACTCCCGATCGACCACGAGGTCATCGACGCCGGGGGGATGCGGGTCATCCCCGGCCTGATCGACGGGCACGTCCACGTGACCGGGGGCGGCGGCGAGTCGGGCTTCGCGTCGCGGGTGCCGCCCATCCTGTTCGGGGCGCTCGCGAAGGCGGGCATCACGACGGTGGTGGGGGTCCTCGGCACCGATGGCACCACACGCACGGTCGAGGACCTCGTCGCGCGCACCTACGGGCTCCGCGAGGAGGGGCTCTCGGCATACTGCTACACGGGCAGCTACCAGGTGCCGGTGCGCACGCTGACCGGCTCGGTGCGCGGCGACATCGTGTTCATCGACCCGATCATCGGCGTCGGCGAGCTCGCCATCAGCGATCACCGCTCGTCCCAGCCGACCCTCGACGAGGTCCTGCGCATCGCTGCGGACTGCCACGTCGCCGGGCTCACCACAGGCAAGGCCGGCATCCTCCATCTCCACCTCGGCGATGGTCAGCGCGGCCTCGATCTCATCCGCCGCGCCCTCGCCCAGTCGGAGCTGCCGGCGCGCGTGTTCCAGCCGACGCACGTGAACCGCAACAAGCGGCTCTTCGCGGAGGCGATCGAGCTCGCGACCTCGCATGGCGTCCCGCTCGACGTGACCGCCTTCGACGCGGACGAGGATTCGTACGATGCGCCCGAGGCCATCGCGCGCCTGTTCGCGGCCACCGGCGTCCCGAAGGCGCGGATCACGTGCTCCTCCGACGGAGCCGGCTGCCTGCCCGTGTTCGACACCGACGGCCGCCTCGTCCACATGGACGTGGGGCGCCCCGAGACGCTCACGCAGGCGCTCGCGGCGTTGCTCGAGCGCGGCCTCCCGCTCCCCGAGGTGCTCCCCGTGTTCACCTCCAATGTCGCCGATGCACTGCGCCTATCGCACAAGGGCCGACTGCGCGCCGGGGCGGATGCCGACCTGGTCGTGCTCGACGAGCGCGCGGGCGTTCACGCAGTGATGGCGCGCGGCCGCTGGCTGGTGCGCGATGCGGTACAAGTGGCCTTCGGAATGTTCGAGCAGAAGAGGATCTCGTGAGTCCTGCGCGCGTTGACCGCACCGGTCCCAACCTCGATCGCGGCTACATCGTCCCGGTCGGCGGTGCCGAGGACAAGCTGGCCGATACGAACATCCTGAAGAAGTTCGTCGAGATCTGCGGCGGCAAGGAAGCGCGCATCGCGATCATCCCGACGGCCTCGGTCCTCGCCGAGACCGGTCCCAAGTACGAGCGCATCTTCACCGGCATCGGTGTCACGTCCGCGACGGCCCTGCCCTACGCCGAGCGCGCCGATGCCGAGCGCGCGGACTGGATGGCCACGCTCGAGGAAGCGACCGGCATCTGGATCACCGGCGGTACACAGCTGCGCCTGTCGACGATCCTCGGCGGCACGCAGGTCGCGCGCACGATCCGGCGGTGCAATGCGGCGGGGGTGCATGTCGGCGGCACGAGCGCCGGCGCGGCGATTCTCTCCGAGCACATGATCGCATTCGGCAAGGAGGGCTCCACGCCCCGCGCGGGGGCCGCCTCGATGGCGCCCGGCTTCGGACTCACGAACCGGGTGGTGATCGATCAGCACTTCCGGCAGCGGGACCGCCTCGGGCGCCTGCTCTCCTCGCTCGCGTACAACCCGTTCGCGATCGGGCTCGGCCTCGACGAGGATACGGCGGCCTTCATCGCGCCGACGGACACGCTGACCGTCGTCGGTTCGGGCGCGATCACGCTCGTCGACGTCTCGGGGCTCGCGCACTCGTCGATGGCCGAAGCCAGCGAGTCCGAGCCGATCTGCATGATCGGTGTCCAGCTCCACATCCTCGTCGATGGAGCGACCTACGACATGCGTGCGCGAGTGGCGAAGCCCCCGGCCGTGAAGCCTTCGGAGAGCGAATAGATGAAGATCCTCGAGCGCCGCGTCTATCGTGGTCCCTCCCAGTACGCGCTGTTCCCCGTCATGCGGCTCACCGTCGACCTCGGCGAGCTGGAGCAGTGGCCGAGCGCGAAGCTCGATGGGTTCAATCAGCGGTTACTCGCGGCGCTACCCACGTTGAACAGCCACACGTGCTCGTACGGCGCCGCCGGCGGCTTCGTACGCCGCCTCACCGAGGACGAAGGCACGTGGCTCGGGCACGTCGCCGAGCACGTCGCGATCGAGCTCCAGGTGCTCGCCGGCGCGAAGGTCAGCTTCGGCAAGACGCGGTCCGCCGGCGCCCCCGGCCAGTACCAGGTCATCTACGAGTTCGAGGAGGAGCAGGTCGGCGAGGCCGCCGGTGACCTCGCACATCGCCTGATCGAATCGCTACTGCCGGACCCGCTTCGCCCCGCCGTCGCGCCCCTCGACTTCCAGGCCGAGCTCGAGGCGCTGATCAACCTCGCGCAGCGCCGCCAGCTCGGCCCGTCGACGAGCTCGCTGGTGCGGGCGGCCGAGGCGCGCGACATCCCGTGGCTGCGCCTCAACGACTACTCGCTGGTCCAGCTCGGCCACGGCAAGTACCAGAAGCGCATCCAGGCCACGATCACGAGCGAGACCCACCACATCGCGGTGTCGATCGCGTCCGACAAGGAAGAGACGAACCGCATCCTCGCGGATCTCGGCCTGCCCGTACCCCACCAGCGCCTCGCGCGCTCGGCCGAGGAAGCGGTGCGGGCGGCGAATCGCCTGGGGTTCCCCGTCGTCGTGAAGCCGCTCGACGCGAACCACGGCCGCGGCGTCTCGATCGATCTCAAGACCGACGAGGAGGTACGCGTCGCGTTCGAGAAGGCGCGCGAGCACGCCCGCACGATCGTCATCGAGACGTTCCTCGCCGGCTACGACCACCGCATGCTCGTCA
>JALHPV010000438.1 GCA_022842285.1 Kofleriaceae bacterium | reverse complement strand
GGTCGTCGAGACCCCGCCGTCGCCGCCCCCCGCGCCGCCGCCGCCCGCCCTCCCTCCGGCCGTCGAGCCGTCCCCGCCGCCTGCGGTCGCCCCGACGCCCGACCGGGTCGTCGACCCCGATGCGTGGCCGGAGCGCGGTTTCCGCTTCGGTTCGTACGGCCGCCTCGTCGCGGGCACCGATCTCCGGGGCGGCAAGCCGGAGGCCGCGAACGTGGTGGCGTTTGCCCCGCGCATCGTCGAGCCGAGCTACCTCGAGCTCGATTTCTCGTATGGCTACATCACCCCGCGCGGCATGACCGTGCGGCCGGTGATCACCATCGCGTTCGACGGGACGCTCTTCCACGACACCGGTGACTTCGACGCGCAGCCCGCGCTCCGCAACGTCTTCCTCGACGCCGGCATCACCAAGCAGCTCTCCGCGTGGGTCGGCTCGCGCATGTACCGCGGCGACGACATCTACCTGTTCTCGCACTGGCCGCTCGACGAGCAGAACACCGTTGGTGGTGGCCTCTACTACCGGCAGAGCGACCAGGGTGGCTTCGAGGGCGGAGTCCACGCGGGCGTGAATCGGCTGAACCGCCCCTTCACGTTCCAGCAGATCGACGTCCCCAATCCCGAGCAGGGCGCGACCACGATCACGCAGCTCGATCGCCAGCGCATGGTCGCGAGCGCGACCGCTGCGTACATCCTCCCCGGCGCGTCGCCCGAAGCGGTGTCGCTCAAGTTCAAGGTCCACGGCGAAGTGCACGCGCTGCCGAGTGGGACGCGCCGTCGCGACGACGCGACGTTCGAGGACCTGCCGAGCGACACCGGCTTCCTCGTCGGCGCCCAGGTCGGTGCGTATGGCATGGCGCCGAAGGACAGCGGCTACCGCCGCCACCTGAACCTGTTCGTTCGCTACGCGAAGGGCCTGGCGGCGTTCGACGAGCTCGCCACCCCGACGAGCTTCGGCGCGGACCTCAAGGTGAACCGCGCCAACGAGCTGCGCTTCGCCGCGTCGGGCAACTGGGACTTTGCCTACGGCAACATGATGATCGGTGCCCTCTCGCGCCGCTTCATCGACGCCGATGGCAGCAACGATCGCGACGATGGCTGGGAGTACGCCGTGAACGCGCGCCCCCTCGCGCGTATCGTCCCCGAGGTCTTTGCGGGCGCTGACCTCTCCTACCAGGCGCGCTTCCCCCGTGGGCTCAATCCCATCACGCAGCGCGCCGAAGATCCGGCCGTCTTCCAGATCGCGCCGATGCTCGTCTACTCGCCGATGGGCCCGTCGTCCTACGACCGCCCCCAGCTCCGCCTCGTCTACCGCGCCGCCCACTACAACCAGGCGGCGCTCGACAGCTTCGTCCCCGATGACCCGCGCCGCGACAACGCCTGGACGCACTTCCTCGGCGTGCAGGCCGAGTGGTGGTTCAACTCGTCGACGTACCGGTAGACTGCGCCGATGATGCACTGGCTCCTCGAGTACGACGTCGTCGACGACTACGTGGAGCGGCGCATGCCGTTGCGCGCGGAGCATCTCGCGCTCGCGAAGGCAGCCGTCGCCCGCGGCGAGCTCGTGCTCGGCGGAGCCTTGTCGCCGCCGACGGGCACGCTGCTCGTCTTCATCGGCGAGACCGACGCAGCGGCCCGCGCCTTCGCGGAAGCGGATCCGTACGTCCGGCACCGCGTGGTGACGGCGTGGCGCGTGCGCGGCTGGACGACGGTCGTGGGACCGGGCGCCGCGACGCCCGCGTAGACGCTAGCTCACTGGCAGGTGTTGCAGCCTTCGTTCTCGGACGTGCAGCCACCATCGATGAAGTCACGGCACTGCTGCGACGGACACTGGATGTTGGTGCACTCGGCGCCTCCGAAGCACGCCACATCGCAGGCGCAGCTGTCCATGCAGCCGATGGCGCGGCATGACGAGAACCCCGTGCACTCGATATCGCAGGGCCCCTCGCCGCACAGCACGTTGCGGCACGAGCTCTGGCCACTGCAGTCGATGATGCACTCGGCCGCCTGGCCGCAGTTGATGCCCATGCGGCAGGAGTTCTGGGTGTTGCAGCGCACGTCGCACACGTAGCCGGGCGGGCAGTTGATCTGGCTGCCGCACCGATCATCGTTCGCGCCGTCGCAGTCCACGATGCAGACCTTCTTGCCGGCCTGGTTGACCTCGCACGACGTGCATTGCACCGGGCACACGTTGGTGGGGGCATCGGGCATCGGGCGACTGTCGATCGGTGTCGCCGGGCCGTCGGGGCGATCCATCGGGCTGTCGATGCGCGAGGCATCGGGCACCTGGCCGGGCGGGTACACGCAGTAGCCCTCGTCGCAGATGCGGCCGTCGTCGCACTGGTTCGTATCGGTGCACGCGAACAGGTCGGTGCGGTGCTCGAGGCTACAGCTGCTCGTCGAGGCCGCGACGCCCGCGACGAGCGCGATGACAAACAACCACGCGGCCGCGAGCTTCATAGAGTCCCTCCGAAGGACAGGCCAATGCTATCCGGCGTGATGATCGGCGCGATCGCGGTCGTCGGGACCGCACGCCGCGACCGACTCCGACCGCGCAGGTAGAAGTACGTGCTCACACCACCGAGCGCGAGCCCGGCGACGAAGCAGAAGTTGCCGAAGCCTGCGAGGCCGTCCCCCTCCTCCTCGAGGGCCTTGACGGCGTTGATGTCCTCGAGCGTGTTGAGTGGGTACGCCTTGATCTCGTCGGCGACGCCCGCCGCGGACGCCCAGCTGATGAACCCGAGCGTCAGGATCACGCCGCCCGTCACCATGCCGGCGATGTGCAGGCGGCGATTCGGGTGGGGGTTCTGGGGGCCGCGATCGACCATCGGCATCGGCACCGGCGTCGGCTCGAGCGTCGCGCCGGGACCGACCTGCCCCACGTCGGGCAGCCCCTCGGTTGGGCCGGTACTGGTCGTCGGATCGGTCGCCGCGCCCGGCAGCGGCTGAGCTCCGAACAGCGGCGCGATGGCATCGAGCCGGTCGAGTTGCTCGGTCGCCGCGAGCGTCGAGGCCTCGCGAGCCGCGCCGGCCTTGCCTGCCCGGCGGACCTGCACATCGAAGCCGCCCGACTTCGGCGTGACCGTGACGATCACGATCTCGTCGACGGCGAGCATGCCGATCACCTCGTCGCGGCAGCTCGCCTCCTCGGGCGCGCAGCCAACCATGGCGGCCGCTTCCGTGTACGTGATCTCGCCGGGCGACGTGGCATCCGTCCCTGCCGCCGCGAGCTTCGAGATGGTCGTGTCCACCCGCGTGCGGATCTTCGCGTCAGCGCGACCCTCCGCCTTCATGATGAGCACCTTGTCGGCGAACGCGGTCTGGGTGGTCGCCACGAGCAACAAGCAAGCGAGTGCGCGCTTCACAGTTTCTCCATGCGCGCGCGGATCTTCTCGGCGTCGCTCGCGTTGGGGGATAGCTTCAGGTACTTCGCGTAGGCGCTCTTCGCCGCCTTCGCGTTGCCGAGCTTCTCGTATGCCATGCCCATGCCGCGCCACGTCGGGGCGTGGTCGGGGTTCATCGCCGCCGACGTCTTGAACGTCTGCAACGCGCCCGACGTATCACCGCGCGCGAACTGCTGCAGCCCCTGCCGATACGCGACACCCGGGTCGGACCTCTCCGGGGCATACGGATCGACCGGCTTGCCGGGCTTGGTCTTGTCGGGCTTGGTCTTGTCGGGCTTGGTCTTGTCGGGCTTCGTCTTCTCCGGCTTCGTCTTCTCCGGCTTCGTCTTCTCCGGCTTCGTCTTCTCCGGCTTCACGACCGCCTTCACGGGCTCGGTCTTCACGGGCTCGGTCTTCACGGGCTCGGTCTTGATCGGATCCTGTTTCGCGATCACCTCGAGGGCGGCATCCGGGACCGCGGCGTCGACGACGACCGCCACCGCTGCATCGGGCAGCGCCGCATCGGGCTCGGCCGCATCCACAACCACGACGGCGGGCTCGACGACAGCGGCATCGACCGTCGGCGTCACCACCGGCGTCTCGACGACAGCCGTCTTCACCGGCTCGTCCTTCCACGTGTTCGACGCGGTCTGTTTCTTCTCCGCCTTCTTGTCGTCGCCACCGCTGCCCGCGATCGCGAACACGAGACCGAGCAGGACGACGACGCCGACCGCGCCGCCGATGATCAGCATGCGCTTCTTCTTCGCCTGCTTCGAATCGTCCTCGTACTCGTCGGGGATCGCCTCGTGCGCGCCGGACTGCCACTCCCAGGCGCCGAGCTCGTCACCCTTCGAAGTGTTCCGGCGCCGCCGCGGCAGCGCGACGACGGCCGCCGGGTCCGCCGCGGTCACGGGCGCGCCTGGCACGGGCCGGTCGGGCTCGGGTGCGAAGTCATCGTCCGCGGGAGGCAACGCCCCGGCTGCGGGCATCGCCCCACCGACGCTCGCCGAGATCGACTCGGCCGGGTCGTCGGTCGCGCCGGGAATCGCACCGACGTTCAGCTTGGGTACGGGCGCCGTCTCGGCGGCGGCGAGCTTCGGATCGAGCTTGCGCGGCTCGGCGGGAGTCTTCGTCGTGGCCGTCAGCTCGGGCGGGGTGGGCGGCGGTGGCGCGGCCTTGGTCGTCGCGGATACGGCGATGGCGGCCGGCATCTCCGGCGGCCCGGTGTCGACGGTGGTGGTCACGAGATCCGCCGGCGGCTGCGACTCGGCGCGCATCACCTTCGCCACTGCGGCCGGTACCTCGACGTCAGCGGGCGCGACGGCGTTCAGCTTGGCGAGCGCTTCGGCCAGCGAACTCGAGCCCATCGCCGTCGTGCGTG
>JALHPV010000437.1 GCA_022842285.1 Kofleriaceae bacterium | reverse complement strand
GCTCTTCCGATCTGGCTTCGACGAGCACCTCGTGAAGCCCGTCGAGCATGCGCGGCTCGCCGCGCTCATCGCGAGCGCCCGCCCCGCGTGACACTTCCAGGCGCGGGCCGCGCTGACGCCTGACAGGCATCTCCGTCGAGAGCGTCCCCCTGCCCCACGACGCTCCGTGAGCCCCGCTGTCACGCCCGCGAGCCGAGCGCCTTCATCTCGGGGTAGTGGTACAGGCCCGTCTGGGCAGGCGGCTGGTTCGCGGCTGCGACCATCGCCCGCGCGATCTGGTCGACCGTGATCGACTTGTACTTGCCGGGCGTGATGAACCCGAACACCGGCAGCGTCTTCTCGAGGAACCACGGGGTGTGCTGCGAGCCGATGATCATGCCCGGCCGGAAGATGCTCACCACCGCCGGCCCGCCCGCCTTCACCGCTTCCTCGGCCTCGCCTTTCACACGGGCGTAGCGTGCTCCGCCGGCGGCTCCCGATCCCGTCTCGCTGGCCGTGGGATTCGCTCCCACCGCCGACATGAATGCCAGGTGCCCCACGCCCGCTGCCTTCAGCCCGCGCGCGAACGCCGCGTTCAGCTCGACGTCCACCGCCCGATGCTGCGCGAGCGTCAGCTTGCCCGTGCCGGCGCCGATGCCGAGCACGCTGAAGCCAACCGCCGCACCGGTGATCGCATCACGCGTCGCCGCCTCCAGCGCCGCCGGCTCCATCGACGGCACCACGACCTCGCGCACGTCGCCCCCCGCGTCCCGCGCCCGCTGCACCAGCGCGGGCTGCGACGTGCGCACGAGCATGATGATGGGCGCGAAGGCCCGGTCGCGAACGAGCTCGCGGATCAGCGCCCCACCCACCGAGCCCGAGGCACCGAGGACCACCGCTGCTTGCTTCACCACGGCGGCGAGTATGCGCGGATCAGGCCTGGCCACGCTTGGTGGCGAGCCAGATGTAGTAGCGGGGGCCGCCCTTGAACGCGGGGGTCGTGCGCACCAGCTTCACCGTGCCGACCACCTCGAGGGACTTCGTGAAGGTGCGCGAGGGGAACGAGGACCACACGGCCAGCACGCCGCCCGGACGTAGAGCGGCCTTGGTGCGCAGCAGCCCGACCCGCCGGTAGAGCAGCTCGTTCTCGGGCTGCGTGATCGCGCTCGGGCCATTGTCGACATCGAGCGAGATGGCGTCGTAGCGCGCCTTGGCGCCCGCGATCACCACGGCGACGTCCTTCACGTGGAGCTTCACGCGCGGGTCCTCGAGGGGGCGCCCGGCGTGGTCGCCGTGCTCGGCGCGATTCCATTCCACCACCTGGGGCATGAGCTCGGCGACGTCGACGCGAGCGGCGGCCGGGAGGCCATCGAGCGTGGTGCGGAGCGTGAAGCCAAGCCCCAGGCCGCCGATGAGCACGCGCGGCTTCTTCAAGTGCGCGACGAGCCTGGCGACGATGCGGCCGAACTCGTCCTCGGAGTCGTGGACGTCGCTCGACATGAGCGTGCGGTCGCCGATGCGGATCGCGATATCGTCGTCGCGCTTCACCAGCTCGAGCTCGGCGCCCGACGTGCCGGTCCAGAGCTTCTTCTGTGCGCACATCGGGACCACAACCATACCCGGGCGAGGCTCGCCCGTCGTGAGGCGCCGGCAGAAGCTCGGCCCGGCCCAGGCACAATGCACCGATGTTCGCGGGGCTCGGCGGCGGAGGCCAGAGTAAGATCGTCACCTTGACTGAACGCGACAAGCGGAATGCCCCGACCGACCGGAGCGAGGCGCAGGACAGCGACCAGCGCACGCCGTTCACCACCGGCGACGAGCTGCTGCGCGCGGTGCTTGCCGCCAGTGAACCCCAAGCGCCGAGCTCGCAGCCCCTGCTGAACGAGGGCGCGGTTATCGCTGACCACTACGAGATCCTCGAGCGGCTGGGCGCGGGCGGGATGGGCATCGTGTACCTCGCGCGCGACAAGCGCCTGGCCCGCAAAGTGGCGCTGAAGCTGATCCGGACGGGCCCGTCGCACGCGAGCGTCACGCGGCTGGTGCGCGAGGCGCAGGCCATCGCGAAGCTGAGCCACCCGAACGTCGTCACCGTCTTTCAGATCGGGACGCACGAGGATCAGCCGTTCGTCGCGATGGAGTACGTCGACGCCGGGACCGCGCGGACGTGGCTCGAGGCCAAGCCCCGCACGTGGCGCGAGATCGTGGCGCTGTACCTCGCGGCCGGGCGCGGACTCGAAGCGGCCCACCGGGCGCACCTGGTGCACCGCGACTTCAAGCCCGACAACGTCCTCGTCGGCGACGATGGCCGCGTGCGCGTCGCCGACTTCGGCCTCGTGGCGAGCACGAGCGACGTGGTCGCTGGTACAGACGATGAACCAAGCGGAGCGCCCGCGACGGCCACCAAGACCGGCACCGTCATGGGCACACCTGCGTACATGGCGCCCGAGCAACGCCACGGCGGTGTCGTCGATGCTGCCGCCGATCAGTACGCCTTCGCGGTGTCCTTGTGGGAGGCCCTGACCGGTGCGCGTCCGACGTCGAGCAAGGCCGACGCGACGACCGCCAAGGGTGATTCTGCCCATTCGAGCGTCGGCGCGCCGAAGCGCCCCATCCCACGTCATCTCGAGCTCGCGCTACGACGCGCGCTGAGCCCCGAGCCGGCGGCGCGCTGGCCAAACATGGCCCCGCTCCTCGCCGAGCTCGCACGTGACCCAGCGGCCACGCGGCGCCGCGTCGCTTTCGGCGCGGGTGGCCTCGTCGCGGCCGCCGCGATCGTCGTGCCGCTCTCGATGCGCGGCACCAGCGGCCCTGCACCGTGCACCGATAGCGAGGCCACGCTCGCCCCCGTCTGGAATGCGGAGCGGCGCACGGCCATCGTTACCGCGCTCGGCCCCCAGGCCGGGACGACGGTCGGCGATGCGCTGGATGGCTACGCGAGCCAGTGGGCCGTGGCCCATCGGCAAGCGTGCGTCGATACGCGGCTTACCCGGTCGCAGAGCGACGACATGCTCGACCGCCGGATGCAATGCCTGTTCTCGGCGCGCGCTGCGATCGACGCCACGGTGAGCGTCTTGCGCGACGCGACGGCAGAGGGCAAGGCCAAGGCGATCGATGCTGTCGGACGCCTGCCCGCGCTCGAGCGTTGCCGCGACATCGAAGCCCTGGCGCGTGACGAACCGTTGCCTACCGATCCGAGCATCAGGCGCAAGCTCGAGGAAACCTCGCGCCAGCTCGCCGAGGCGCAGGTCGCCGACCTGAAACCGAAACGCAACGAGAAGCAGGAGCTGCTCGACGCTGCCCTTGCTCGCGCACGCGAAATCGGCTGGACGCCGTTGATTGCCAGCGCGCTCCTGGAGCACGCGATCCAGCTCCGGGAGGACGATCGCATCACGGAGGCGGACCGCGAGCTGCGCGAAGCGATCACCATTGCCATCATCTCCGGTCAGTCCGAGCTCGGCGCACGGGCGTACGCCGAGCTGGCACTCCTCCTCGGCGAACTCGACAATCTCCCCGCTGCCGAGCTAGCGCTCCACACCGCGCGCGCCTTTGACGACCGCGCAGGCCCGGCCCCGATGAAGCACGTCTTGATGGCGGGCGCCCTCGTCGCGTCCCGCGCCCAGAAGCATGACGAGGCCATTTCCCTCGCCACCCGCCTCGTCGCCAGCGCCGACAAGGAGCCCACGCGCAACCAGAATCCCATGACCAGTCGCTACACGCTGGCGGGAACGTTCGCGGCGAGCTTGAAGTTAGAGAAGGCGATCGAGGTCATCGACGAGGCCGTGCGCTGGGGCGTGGCCAGCTATGGAGCGGGCCACGCGAAGGTCGGCAGCTTCCGCGCGTATCGCGCGGACCTCCTCAAGCACATCGGCGACTACGCAGCCGCGATCGCCGAGGGCCAGGCGGCGCTGGCCATTCTCGAGACGTGGTACGGCCCGGACAACGCCCAGCTCGCCGAGGTCCTGGCGGCCCTCGCCGACGCGAATCTTCGAGCCGGCAACTGGTCGCAGGTGATGCCATGGATCGAGCGGGCGCAGCACTGCGCCCGCGACAGCGGGGATGCCGATACGCACGTCGCGATCAACAACACCCGCGCCATCTATTTCATGAGCATCGGGGACATGGAGCACGCGGTTCCGGCCACCGATGCGCTGGTGGCCAGCGCAGAAGCGACGCGTAGCTTCTATGCGCTGCAGGCCGCGCTCCTGATTCGCGGGAACCTTCGCAAGGACCTCGGGAAGTACATCGATGCCGAGCGCGACTTCCTGCGTGCGCTCGAGCTCGTGAAGCCGATGGGCGAAGTCGCCCCGGTGCACAACCTCCGGAACGAGCTCGGCCGGACCTGGATCGCGCTGGGGCGCGCCGCCGAAGCGCGCGACATGCTCACGACCCAGCTGCCACTCCTGACCACCACGGGTGCAGAGGCCGACCCGATCGTGGCCCTCGAGACGCACACCGTCCTGGCCGACGCATGCTACGTCCTCGGCGACAAGCCCCGCGCGCGGACCCTGTTCGCCGTCGCCGAGAAGATCGTCGCGGACCATCCCGAGCGCCCGGACCTCGCGGCGATCGCAAAGGACTACCGCGCGACGCACCGCTAGTCCGGACTCCAGGTCGGTGGAGCGATGCTACGACGTTGCCATGCTGCGAAGCCCTCACCGAAGGGAAGGCCGCCCTGATCCTCGACGAACTGGCGTAGGATCCTCGCGTGACGCAGAAGCCGGACGAGGCAGCGGCGAGGAACGCCCCGACCGACCGGAGCGAGGCGCAGGACAGCGATCAACGCACGCCGTTCACCACCGGCGACGAGCTG
>JALHPV010000436.1 GCA_022842285.1 Kofleriaceae bacterium | reverse complement strand
GGCGGGACACCGGTGGCGGGCGTGCCGTACATGGCCAGCGGCCCGATGGGGGGCGCGCTAGCCGCGGCGCCGACCCCGCACGCGCTACCGCCGACGATGGGATCGCAGCCCGCGTACCCGATGCCGTCGACGAATCCGGGCGCCGGGGGCCCCACGGCTCGTCCGCCCGGCGGACCGACGATCACGTGCCCGCGCTGCAGCACCGCCACGCCGATCGGCTTCGCGTTCTGCCAGCACTGTGGCCTGCACATGCAGGGGATGCAGCCCACCGATCCGGCCCAGATGTCGCCGATGATGGCGCCGCCGCCACCGCCGCCGCCGCCGCCGCTTCCGCCCGTGGACGTGCAGGCGCAAACCCTCGCCGCGCCCGAGGGCTTGCGTGCCGGCTCCATCCTGCCACCGGCACAGCACCCCGGCGATCCATCCGCGTCGCCATACGGCGCCGCTGCCCCCGTGCGTCCGCCCGTCAGTGGTGTCCCGTCTCCGGCGGGCGCGGCGTTCACCGCGCCGCCCTGGGGCACCGCGGTCCTCGTGAACCGCGACGGCAGTGATGGCCAGCGGTTCCCGCTGTCCGGCGAGTACCTCGTGGTCGGTCGTCAGGGCGCCGACGTCGCGTTCGACGACGATCGCTTCCTCGCGCGGCAGCATGCGCGCCTCGAGCGCAGCAGCGACGGGACGGTGAAGGTCATCCCGCTCGACACGTTAAACGGCGTCTACCGAAAGACCGATGCGCCCGTCGACCTCATCGACGGCAGCGTCATCCTCGTCGGGCGCGAGGTGCTGCGCTTCGAGAAGCTCGACGCCGAGGAGTCGAAGCTCCATCCGCTCGTGCGCCACGGTGTCGCTCTGTTCGGTTCGCCCCCGCGCGAGCCCTGGGGGCGACTCGTGCAGCTCGTGCCCTCCGGGGGCTACCGCGACGTGCGCCATCTCGCCGGTGAAGAGGTCGTGCTCGGCCGCGAGGACGGCGACATCGTGTTCCGTGATGACGCGTTCATGTCGCGGCGGCACGCCGCCCTCACCTGGAATGGTCAGCGGGCCCAGCTTACCGATCTCGGTAGCTCGAACGGCACATTCATCCGCCTCCGCGAGCCCCAGACGCTGAAGTCCAATGACCACGTTCGCATGGGCGATCAGCTCCTCCGCATCGAGCTCGGTCGGTAACTTCGTACGTGAGCACCGAGCGCCCGGCTCTCGCCGTCACGATGGCCGCGGCCACCGACATCGGGACGGTGCGCGAGCACAACGAGGATCACGTCCTCGTCGGTGATCTGGACGCGGGGACGCTCCTCGAGGTCACGGACGGCTGGAGCGGGCAGGGGCAGCGCGGACCGTTTATGGTCGTATGTGATGGGATGGGCGGTGTCGTGGGGGGCGTGGGCGCGCGCGAGCTCGCCGCGAAGGTGATGTGGCGCGAGATGAAGTCGACGCCGCTGCCCCGCGATGCCGAGGTGTTCGCGCGGCTCCTGCGCCGAGCAGCCCGCGTCGCGAATCATGATGTCTTCGCGACAGCCCGGCGCGAGCCAGGACTGCGCGGCATGGGCACGACCCTGTCCGCCGCCGGCATCGCGGGTGATCGGTTGGTGATCGCCACCGTCGGTGATTCGCGTGCGTACATCCTCCGGGCGGGGGCGCTCGTGCAGGTCACGCGCGATCAGTCGCTGCAGTCGGCCTTGCTCGCGGCCGGCCACAGCGAAGGCGAAGCGGCCAGTGCCGGTGGTGCGATCCTCCAGGCGCTCGGCGTCGCCCCCGATGTCGAGCCATCCCTCTCGGTGATCGAGCTGCGCGCGAAGGACCGGATCCTCCTGTGCAGCGATGGACTTCACGGGCTCGTCGGCGATCCGGCGCTCGCCGTCCTCATGTCAGAGCCCGCCACCGTCGTGCAGGGCGTGAAGAACCTGATCGCGGCCGCGCGGGCCGCGGGCGGTACCGACAACATCACCGCGATCGTGTGCGAGGTGTCGGGGGGCGGGCTCGAGGCGCCCGTCGACGACGATGACCTGCCGCGCTTTCGCGAGTTCGACCCGCAGCAGGAAGGCGACCCCGCGCTCACGTCGACGTCGTACGTCGCGCGCCGGCTCGCCGCCCGCATCGGCCTGCCGACGCCATCGATCCCTCCGTCGCTGCCCGTCACCGGCCAGCACGCGGTGGTGCGCTCGCGCGTCGGCATCCCGTTGCCCCCCACGAACGTGCCGAGCGCGGAGGCGGCCGACTCCCAGAACAACCTGCCGGGGCCCGCGCGCGAGCGCCTCGAGAAGCCGCGGCTCACGTGGATGCTCTACGTCGTGGTGGCGGTCGTGGCGGGCCTGCTCGCCTGGATCCTCGGCGGCCGCTAACGAAACTTCACATCGCGGTGCTTCGGGCCGGGGTGCATAGCGATAAGCTGGGCCCGTGGCGGCGTGCCGCATCGTGATCGACCACCTCGGCGGAGTTCGCCGCGGTCACCGCCAGGAGCTCCCCGAGGACACGCGCGTGCGCTTCGGTCGGCATCCCGAGTGCGAGGTGTCGTTCGACGCCCACCGCGACATCGACGCGAGCTCGCGCCACGCCGAGCTGCGCCACGAGGAGAGCGGGTGGGTCCTCGTCGATCTGGGCAGCTCGAACGGTACCTATGTCGATGGTCACCGCGCCACGGAGTCGCCGGTCGCGCAGAACGTCCCCGTGATCATCGAGTTCGGCTCGGGGGGACCGCGGGTCCGCCTCTTCATCGGAGACGACGCCGAGATCGCTGCCCTCCCGCCCGCTCCCGTGGAGGTCACCAAGCGCACCTGGCTCTGGCCGTCAGTGGCAGGGGGGATCGCGGTCATCGCGGTCGCGATCATGCTGGTCCGCTGCTAGCCAGCCGGAGGGCGGGCGCCCCGTCGCTACCCCGAGACCGGGTCGTCCTGGCTGGATGACCAGCGGCATTTCACCCCGATAGCTGGTGCGAACGCTGGAAAACTCTGCGAAAATTCCGAGGGTCCGATGCAATGTCCGCAGTGCAGATCGCAGCTCGAGGCGAATGCGCACTTCTGCGGCGTATGTGGATACAGGTTGCAGCCGGCACCGGCTCCCGCGCGCGCGGCTGCGGGCTCACCCGCGCCTCCAGTCGCCAGCGCGGCGAGTGCCGGCGCGGCGCCGCAGAAGCCAGCCGGAGGCTCGCCGCAGAAGCCGCGCTCGGCCATCAAGCCGCGTAGCAAGGTCGACGACCTCTACATCGGTCAGACGCTCAACAATCGCTTCAAGGTCGAGTCGAAGATCGGCGAAGGCGGGTTCGGGGCCGTGTATCGGGGGCTGCAACTCGCGACGGGCCGCAAGGTCGCGCTGAAGCTCCTGCATCCCGAGATGACGAAGGACGAGAACCTCGTCGCGCGGTTCCGCCGCGAGGGCATGGTGCTCTGCAACCTGCGTGATGCGCACACGATCACCACCTACGACTTCGACCAGACGCCCGACGGCACGCTCTACATCGCGATGGAGCTCCTCGAGGGCAAGTCGCTCCATCAGACGTTTCACGAACAGGCGCCGCTCGAGTGGAAGCGCGTCTTCAAGATCCTGACGGAGATGTGCAGCTCGCTCTCCGAGGCGCACGCGCAGGGCATCGTTCACCGCGATCTGAAGCCGGAGAACATCTATCTCGAGTCGCGGCCGGGCAATCCCGAGTTCGTGAAGATCCTCGACTTCGGCATCGCCAAGGTCATGCGTGGCGACAGCATCGACCCGCAGTCGCCGCAGCTCACCGCCACCGGTCAGACGCTCGGCACGCTCGAGTACATGTCGCCCGAGCAGCTCATGGGCAAGCCGCTCGATGGGCGCAGTGACGTCTACGCACTCGGTGTCGTCGCGTACGAGATGATCACGGGACGTTTGCCGTTCCCCGACGCGAAGGGCCCGGCCGGCCTCATCACCGCGCAGCTCAAGCAGACGCCCAGCCCGCCGTCGACGGCGAACCCCAAGGCGGGCCTGCCGCAGGCCGCGGACCGCGTGATCCTGAAGTGCCTCGAGAAGGACAAGAACAACCGTCACGCGGACGTCTCGGCGCTCGCGATCGCGCTGCAGGAAGTCATCTCGCATGTCTCGTCGGAGCTCCCGGCGCTCCCGCCCGGGCATCGCCCGAGCCAGCCCGCTGACCTCCTCGAGACGCGGCGAGGGGAGCTCCCCCAGGTCGTGCCGCCTGCCGTGCCTCCGGCGCAGGTCCAGATGGACCGGGCATCGGTGCCTCCGCCCGGTATGGGTGGGCATCTGCAGCATGCCTCGTCGCCCGCGCTCCCGCCGCCGCCCGGTGCGTCGATGCAGAACATGCACGGCCAGCACCTGCCGCCGATGCAGCCGTACAACTCGATGGGCGGTCAACAAGCACCGTTCGCGCACCAAGGATCGTCGTCGAACGGTCAGCCGCTGCCGCAGGGCGGTCCGATGGGCGTGGGGCCGCAAGCCGTCGGGTATCCGATGGTGCAGGGCGGCGCCGGTCATCCGGGGGCATCGATGGCGCACGCGCCGATGCAGCACGGGCACAACCCGTACGCGCAGCCCGCGCCCGCATCGTCGATGAAGTGGATCTGGTGGGTCGTCGGGCTCCTCGTGCTCGGTGCGGCCGCCGGCGCGGTCCTCGCCATCGTCATGAAGTAGCCGCTATCGGGCGAGCAACGCGCGGGCTCGTTCTTCCGCGCGGGGGTCATCTGCGCCCCCGTCGATCCACTGCTGAAACGCGGAGCGCGCGGCATCGAGCTGACCGCGGGCCTGCGCGATCTGCCCCTCGACGACGAGACCTTCTGGCAGGCCGGGGGCGCGAGCCCGCGCGCGTGCGCACGCTTCGGCGG
>JALHPV010000435.1 GCA_022842285.1 Kofleriaceae bacterium | reverse complement strand
GCACCGAGGTCCATGACGCTCGACTGATCGACGTCGCCCCGACGGTGGCCGCGCTGCTCGGGATGCCCGCGCCCGGTCACGGCTTCGGGCGCACGCTCGTGGAGGTGCTCGCCACCGATATCGCCGCTCCACTACGCGTCTACGATGCGTTGCGGGTCGTCCAGGCAACGACGGTGTTCGCCTCGTCGGTGGCCGCCGCCAGGGCCGATCGCCAGGCCCACCGCACCGCCCGCCTCGCGCTCGTGGCCGGCGCGGCCCTGCTCGCCATCGCTCTCGGCGGCTGGCTCGCTCGGCGGCGCGCGCTGCGCTTCGACCTGAGGCTCCTCCTCGTCTCGGTACCCGCCTTCTTCATCGTCTACGCGGGGTTGCTCGCCCTCCTCGGCCAGCGCTTCTCGCCCTCGCTCCTGCCTGCCCAGGGTCACCTCGCTGCGACCCTGCTCCGGTATGGCGTGGCTGCTGTGGTCGTGCAGCTCGCGGCGAGTATGTGGGCGCTCCGGCGCGAGCGTCGCTTCGCCGATCGACTCGCGGCGGCCAACGGTGTCGCCGGTGTGGCCCTGCTGCTGACGATGGTGCCGGCGGGGGTGATCTGGGCGGTCTTCCCGCCGCCGTACGTGACCCTGCCCGGGCCGACGTGGCTCGTGCTGATTCCTGCCGTCCAGGTCGCCGTGGCGTGTGCTGCGCTGAACGTCGCGCTCACGCTCTTCGTCGAGATCGGCGTGTTCGTCGCCACCGCGGGCCGCCTGACCGACCGGCGAGCCTCACGAGCTGCCGGGTGGGGAGAGCACGCTCTCGACGGTCCGGTTCAGCGTCTTGATGATGATGAAGCCCGCTCCCCCGCCCCCGCCCCCGCCTCCCGAGTTGGGTCGCCCCATCGGTGAAGCTCCGTCGAGGATCGAGCCGGCCGAGCCGGTCGCCCCATCCCCGCTGCTGCCGCTGCCGGGACCTCCGTTGGCGGGGTTGTCCCCGTGCTTGCCGTCCTCGCCCTTCGCGCCGGAGTTGCTGTCCGCGCCTCCGCCGCCGGCACCGCCGTTTGCGGCGAGCGGTCCGTGCACCGCCACCGTCGGTGCCTCGAGGAAGATCATGCCCCCGGAACCACCACCACCACCGCCCCCATCGAACAGGTTGCTGGTGCCATCCCCCCCTTCTCCTCCACGCCCGCCTGCCGTGATGCCACCGCTCGCGATGTCGATCGCCGTGCCGGACGCCAGGTACACGGCGCCACCGCCCGCCCCGGCGCGTCCGCCGTTCATTTGATTGCCTTGCGCGCCGCCGGTGCCACCCGGACATCCCCCAAGGGGGCCATCCGGCTGGGCGATCGCGGCGCCACCGAGGGGACCGTCGACCGGCTCTTCGTTCGCGTCGGCGTCCCCACCGTCGCCGCCCGCGCCCTGGAACGCACCGCCGCTGCCGCCCGCGGCTCCGCCTCCATTCGCATGAGGCCCGGGAGTCCGGCCCGCCGCGGTGCCGCAGGCGTCGAACCTTCGCGCCCCCGCCCCTGCCCCGCTCGCTTTGCTGGTGGCGTCGATGATCGCCGCGATGCGGATGGGCCCCGGGGCGATCACACCGAACGGCTTCGAGCCCACGACGCGGAGGTTCTTGAGCAGATCCAGGCTCTCGACCGTCCAGACGTTCACCACGCCGGCCAGCCCCGCGATGTCACGCTGCGCGGATCCGGCGATCAACCGGACCTCCCCCCCGATCAACGTGAGCTCGTGCGTATCGGTGTTGTAGGTCGCGTCCTCGTCGACATCGATCGTGGCCGAGAAGGAGATCGCGCAGGTATCGGTCTGCGTCGACCAGCTCGTGCAGGCGTCCGGACCAACGCCGCCATCGCCGGTCCCATCGGTCGTCTCGTCGCCGGCTTCATCCGTCGACATGTCGTCGGTCGTGTCGTCGGTCGTCTCGTCGCCGAGATCGTCCCCCATGTCGGATCCAGCGGCCCCAGAGAACCCGCACCCGACCAGCCCCAGCGCCACGAAGACGATGCGCATCCAGACAGTATGCGCTACTTGCGGCCCAGCTTGATGATCGAGTCGGAGGTCTGGGGTGGCGGCGCGATGGCGAGCTTGGCGCGGTCCTCGCCCGTGTCCTTACATTCGGACCCCTGATCGCGGGTGACCTGCGCCCGGAGGGCGTTGGTGTGATCGATCCACGCCTGTCGCACCTCGGGATCGACGTCGTGCGCGGCCATCGCCTGGCGCAGGAGCTCGAGGCGACGCTCGAAGTGTCCGCCGAAGATCGTGTGCCGCGCGTGGGCGGTGCGCAGGGGAAGGCCGCGGTACTCGATGTTCGATGCGCCGAGGAACTTCGCCGCCAGCTCGACCTCGCGATCGATCAGGTGCTGCTTGTCCTTCCCCTGGAACATGAAGCCGATCATCACGTCGCCGAACACGCGATCGTAGAAGGTGGTGACGACGGCGCGGAGCTTCTCCATGCCGATCTTCTCGAAGGGTTTGCTCATACCGCCGTGACCTCGACGCGCTGTCCGAAGAGCGCGCTGGTGCCCGAGAGCTCGTCGATGACGGCCGGGTCGAGGATGTCATTCACACTCTCGCCCGGGACCGTGCTCGCCACGGAGAGGCGCACGCCCGCGCGACCGTGGCCCCAGCCATGCGGCACGCTGACGACGCCCGGCATCATCTCGTCGGTCACCTCGACGACGAGCTCGATCGCGCCGCGCGGCGTGGAGACCTTGGCCTTGCCGCCGTCGACGAGCCCGCGCGCGGACGCATCGGTGGGATGCACGAGGACCGTGCAGCGTGGCGGGCCCTTCACCAGGCGCTGACTGTTGTGCATCCAGGAGTTGTTGCTGCGCAGATGCCGGCGACCGACGAGCACGAGCTCTCCCGTCTCGGCGGGGGACCGGGCGAACCGGCGCTCGAGGCGTGGGAGATCGGCGAGATAGGGCGGCGCGGCGACGTGGACCGTACGGTCGGAGGTCGCGAGGCGCTTCGGCAAGCGGGGCTCGAGCGCCCCGAGGTCGATGCCATGCGGCCGGCGGCGTAGCTGCTTCAACGAGAGTCGATGCGGTCCAATGCGCAGCGCTGCATCGAGGATCACCTCCGGACCGAGCTTCGCACCGAGCCAGCGCCCGATGCCCCGTAGCGGACGTGGCAAGCCGAGCCGGGTGAGGAGGCCCGCGCAGATCTCCCAATCATGGCGCTGCTCGGCGGTGCGCTCGAACAGGGGCGGCGAGTACTTCGCGACGTTGCGCACGGCGAAGGCGTTGAGGGCGACGTCGTAGTGGGAGCGCGCGAGGGCTGAGGTCGGCGGCAAGATCACGTGCGCGAGGCGCGTGGTCTCGTTGAGATAGGGATCGATCGAGACCATGAAGTCGAGCTTGCGGAAGGCTTGCTCGAGGCGCGGCCCCCCCGGCGCGGACAGCACGGGGTTGCCGGCCGACGTGAGCAGCGCGCGGATCTGGCCCGGGCCGGGCGTCTCGATCTCCTCGGCGAGCACGCTCACGGGCAGCTCGCCCCCGAACTCGGGCTTGCCACTGACCCGGCTGGTCCAGCGCGCGAAGCCCCCGTCGAGCCCGAGGAGCCCGGCGAGCGGCACCGGATCGATCGCGGGGGTCGTGAACATGAGTCCCCCCGGCTCGTCGAGATGCCCCGAGAGCGCGTTGATCGTGTAGCAGAGCCACGCCGCCAGCCCCCCAAACTCCTGCGTGCACACGCCGATGCGGCCGTACAGCACCGCCCGGGGCGTGGTGGCCAGCGCGCGGGCGAGGCCTCGAATCTCGGCGGCAGCGATGCCGGTGATCGCGGCCGCGCGCTCGGGCTTCCACGCCGCGGCGGCCGTGCGCAGCGCATCGAGGCCGGTCAGGGGCACCCGGCCGCGCACGAGCTGCTCGGTGAACAGCGTGTCGATCATCGCCAGGAGCAACACGGCATCGGTGCCGGGCCGGAGGAAGAGGTGCTGGTCCGCGCGATCCGCGGTCTCGGTGCGGCGGGGATCGATGACCACCACGCGGCCTCCGCGGGCCCGGATCGCCGCGAGCCGCGCCTTCACGTCGGGTGCGGTCATGATGCTGCCGTTCGACGCGAGGGGATTCGCGCCGAGACAGATGAACAGATCCGCCCGATCGATGTCGGGGACCGGCATGAGGAGCTGGTTGCCGAACATGAGGAGCGCCGCGAGCATGTGCGGCAGCTGATCGAGCGACGTCGAGGAGTACGTGTTCTTCGTGCCCAGGGACCGCAGGAGGAGCTGGCCGTACGTCAGGAGACCGAGGTTGTGCACGGTCGGGTTGCCCTGATACACGGCGATCGCATCGCGCCCGTGCTCCGCGCGCAGCGCTCCGAGCCGCTCACCGACGAGATCCAGCGCCTCGTCCCACCCGAGCTCGCGCCACGACGCCCCGTCACGCATCAGCGGGCGCTGCAACCGATCGGGATCCGCGTGCAGGTCGGCGAGGGCCGCGCCCTTCGGACAGATGTAGCCGCGGCTGAACGGGTCGTCGGCATCACCGCGAATCTCGATGACTCGCTCCCCCTCGAGCGTGACGGCGATGCCGCACGTCGCCTCGCAGAGGGTGCAACTGCGAAACTGCGTCGTCGCCACGGGCCGAGTGTGGCACGACCGCTCGCGGATGGTGGGGGTCCGCACGGCGGTGTCGCACGACGGTGCCCGGAGTTTTTCACCGCCAAGCCGCCGAGGTCGAAGGAGGTTTTTCAGGCGCTGCGCGGGCCACGTTCGTGCCCCCGCCGGGCGCTTCGCGGACCACGTTCGTGCCCCGGATTTTTCACCGCCAAGCCGCCGAGGTCGCCAAGGTCGGAGGAGGTTTTTCAGCGCTGCGCGCCCCAC
>JALHPV010000434.1 GCA_022842285.1 Kofleriaceae bacterium | reverse complement strand
CCGCGCGATCTTCGACACGTTCGTGATCGACGAGCGCCGGCACTCCGCGGTCGCCGCCGAGCTGGCCGAGCACTACAACGTGCACCGCTATCGCGAGTACCGGGTGAGCCCGGCGCTCCAGGCCTTCCGGCCGCACTTCCTGAAGCTCGTGCAGGACGTCTCGCCCGAGCTCGCGAACGCGTACGTCACCTCGGGCGAGCTGATCCTTGACGTGGCGCTCCTGCGCTCGCTCGATGACTTCGTGGCCGACGAGATGAGCCACCGCGCGATGCACCTCATCAACCGCGATGAATCGCGGCACATCGCGATCGATTTCTACATGACGGAGCGCTACTGCTCCGACGAGCACATCGCGGAGATGGAGGCGCGCCCTCGCCCGCCGCTGCGCGACCTCCTGCGTGGCATCCGCTCCGCCGTCACCATGATGTGGCACGCGAAGCCGTTCCTGCAGCAGGTGTTCATCCGCCCGATGGATGTCACCGATCCCGACGGACGTCGGCTGCAGGAAGCCTTCAAGCGGATCCAGCTCGTGATGCGCAAGCCGACGGTGGCGCGCATGCCGTTCTCCCAGTTCATGATCGCCGCGCAGCGCGCCTACAACCATCCGGTTGTCGGCCGGATCCTCGGGCCGCTGCTCCTGCGCGCCCTCGGCGCCGATCCGCGGGCCGCGAAGATCCTCTTCACCGACGAGGAGCTCGCCCGCACGCAGCAGATGTCGTTCGCCGAGCTGGCCAACGACGCGACCGCGTTCAAGTACAGCTGAGCGGTCTCAGCGGACCAGCTGGTCGACGCGGGTCGCGAGTGCTGCCTGTCCATGCACGCCGTCGATCACCCACTCCTCCTTCGAGAAGTAGCGAGTCACCCCGCGGGACCCGCCGGTGAGCTCGAGGCAGTAGTCGAAGTCGCGCTCGGAGCAGCGCCGCACCTTGCCATGCAGCGTCTCGGTCTCGCCGGTCTGCGGGTAGTGGATGCGGACGTGGCCCTGCTTGACGTCCTTCACCTTGAAAAACTCGAAGTGGCCCTTCCACATGCTGCGCGAGTCGAAGACGCCGAACTCGTCGTCCTCGAGAACGACGAAGATGTTGAAGGTCTCGCGCTCGGTCGTCGGTAGCTTGTCGACCCAGATCCGATCGAGCACTGGATTGCTCGAATCGGGGGGCGCGTCATCGCCTCCACGGAGCTGCCAGACGGAGACGACACCGACGGCGACGAGCGCGACTGCGGCGAGCTTCTTCATGCTCGCAGCGTAGCGCGGCTACGGGTGGTTGTGACCGTGATGCGATTCCGTCGGCGGCGGCTGCACTCCCGGCGCGGCGACGACGGTGTAGCCCTTGCGATGCCAGTCGTTGATGCCCTCGTCGAGAACGTAGGCCTTCTTGTGGCCGAGCTTCTTGAGCGCATCGACGACGTCACCCGAGAGGTGATGCGGACACGCGCAGTAGGCGAGGACGGTCACGTCGAGCGGGATGTCCTTCAGCCGATCGAGGTCGTGATACGGGTACGAGACCGCGCCCGTGATGTGGACGCGTCGCCAGTCGGACGGCGGGCGCGCGTCGATGATGATCATCTTCTGCTTCTTGTCGAGGGCGGCCTTCACCTCGTCGACGGGAACGAAGCGGTCCTCGCGCGCCTTGAAGCCCGGGTCCTTGCCCTTCGGGTTGATGACGATCGGCTCCTTGCCCGTCGGCGCCGGCAGCAGCTGCTCCTCCACGCCGCCCTTCTCGAACGAGCGCACGTACGCGACGACATCGTCGATCGACTGCGGCTTCATCACCTCGCCGAACGCGAGCATCTTGGTGCCCGGGCGGCCCTTCACGATCGCGTGCTTGATGAACTCGTTGCTCGCCTGCTGCAGGAAGCGCAGGTTGGCGAGGTGGACCGCATCCTTGCGGTTCGCCGGATCGCCGTGACAGGTCTGGCAGTACTGGCCGTACAGCTTCGCGCCGCGCATCGCATCGCCGGCTCCGACGGGGTCGAGGGTGATCGAGGCCGGACCCTGCGAGCGGATCCACGTCACGAGGCTGGCGATCGCGGCGTCATCGAGCGGACCACCGAGGGCGGCCGCGTACGCCCCCATCGACGAGCCGGGCCGCCCGCCTGCGATGGACGCGTGGAGGAACTGATCGGTCGTGCTCTCGAGGAACGTGGGGTTCGCGAGCGACGGCGCGTTATCCGCGGCGTAGCCCTCGAGCTTCTCGCCGTGGCACTTCGCGCAGAGCTTGCCGTACAGCGCAGGCGCTTCCGACACGGCGACGAGGGTCCCCGCGTCCGGTGTCGCGACCACCTTGGGCGGCGGCTCGATCGGACGCGACGGTCCGGGCCGCGGCGGAGTGGTACCCGAATCGCAGTTGCACGCGAGGAGCGCGAGCACAGGGAGGACGTGGCGCAGCACGGCGGCACAATGCCACGACCCCTTCGGGAGAGCGAGCCACGATGAAATTCCCAGCTCGCGACGAGCTGTCGCGGCCCGCGCCCGGAGCCCGTGGGGCGCTACGCCTGCGGCCTCCGTCGGATCATCGGCTCGCGAAGCGCTCGCCCGTACGGACCAGCCGGGCTCGCAAGCTCAGCGACGGTGGTCGCGGATCACCGGGCCGTTGCTCTGCGGGGGCGGGCGGTTGTTGCGGTGGTCCCGGATCACCGGGCCGTTGTTCCGACCGCCACCCGAGTTCCAGCGACCCTCGACCCAGACATGGCCGCGCCCCCGACGCTCCCACCGACCCTGCTGGTAGAAGAAGCCGGCGCGCTCGCGCTCCCAGCGACCATCGAGCCAGACGTAGCGACCGCCGCGGTAGTCCCAGTGACCGTCGATCCAGACGAAGCCGGGGCGCGGGTTGACGCGCACCACACGCGGCGGCGGCGGCTCCTCGTACACCTCGACGGTGGGACCTTGCACGAAGCCAGATCCACGCACGACACAGCCGCCGGCACCTGCCGCCAGCGATACAACCAAGACCAAGCTACCGAGGACGTTGTTCTTCATAGTGGGGCTGTTCCTCCAGGCGTGAGACGAGAGCAATTCGGGGACCATTCAAATGGCCAGCGCGGTCGCGGCCTTACCCCGCGTCCGTGAAGCAGACGCCTGTGAATATTACACAACACCCCGGCCGGAGCGCACCAGGGTAGGATGCCGGCCGTGCGTGCGGCTCTGTTGCTCCTCGGTGCGGCTGCCTGTGTTCGTGAGCCCGCCGCGGAAATCTGCCCTCCGGTCGAGGCCGGCGAGCTCGTCGTGACCGAGGTTCGCGGTCCCCAGATGGACGATTCGCTGCCGCAGTGGATCGAGCTCTACAACGCCGCGTCCACGTCGACCGACCTCGAGGGACTGCGCGTGCGGTTCCTCCGGCCGGATGGCAGCAGCGAGCTCAGCATCCTCGTGCGGCGCACCGTGACGGTTCCCGCTGGGGGCTACGCGGTGCTCGGGCTCACGAGTGACGACGTGGTCGACTACGACATGGGCGGCGACTACGATGGGGAGTCGCTGCTGAGCTCGGCGTTCGTGATCGTGCAGGCCTGCGGCGAGGAGATCGACCGCGTCTCGTATTCGTCACTTCCGCGCACCGGCACGTACTCGCTCGGTTCCGATCCTCCCACGTCCGACGCCAACGACCTACCCACGAACTGGTGCACGAACAGCACGTCGGCGGGCACGCCCGGCGCCGAGAACATCGCCTGCCCTTAGGACGACCATGAAGAGACTCCTCGTCGCCGTCGCGCTGCTAGCCGCGTGCTCCCCCGTTGGGGGCGATCGCTACACGCGCAAGGAAG
The DNA here is from genome assembly GCA_022842285.1 of Kofleriaceae bacterium. GTDB lineage: Bacteria > Myxococcota_A > Polyangia > Haliangiales > Haliangiaceae > JABFXX01. Next base: position 1,051 of record JALHPV010000434.1, on the reverse strand, counting down.
CGCAGAAGTCCCTCGCGAAGCTCGAGAAGCCGGGCCTCATCATCGGCGAGTTCCGCATCACGAAGGTCACCGACGGTGACACGGTGCGCGTGGACGGGCTCGACGCCGCGCTCCGCCTCCTCGGCATCGACGCCGAGGAGACGTTCAAGAGCGAGAGCGATCGCCGCGCCGCCGAGGCGGACTACGCCGCGTACCAGAAGGAGAAGCGCGGCTCCTCGGCGCGCCCGGTGAAGTACGCCACCCCCCTGGGCGAGCAGGCGAAGCTCTGGGGGCAGGCGTTCTTCGAGAACGTCGACAAGGTCCGCGTGGAGCGCGATCACCCGGCGGAGATCCGCGATCGCTACGACCGCTACCTCGCGTACGTGGTCGCGAACAAGAACGGCAAGTGGCTCAACTACAACGTCGAGCTGGTCCGCGCCGGCATGTCGCCCTACTTCGACAAGTACGGGCAGTCGCGCCGCTTTCACGAGGACTTCATCGCCGCGCAGAACGAGGCCAAAGCCGCAAAGCGCGGCATCTGGGCGGCGGGCGTTGCCAATTACCCGGACTACCCGGAGCGCGAGGCGTGGTGGACCGCACGTGGCCGCTTCGTCGCGAAGTTCCGCACGGACGGCGAGGGCCGCGCGGAGTACATCGACCTCACGCACTGGGACGCCAAGCAGCAGCTCGAGGCGCACCTCGGCAAGGAGGTGCACATCCTCTCCACCGTCAGCGAGGTGCGCATCGGCGAGAAGGGCCCCAGCAAGGTCCTCCTCGGGTACCGGCGGTACGAGGACTTCCCGCTGGTCTTCTTCGATCGCGACATGCTCGGCACGACCGGTCTCGCCGAGTGGAAGGGCGAGTACGTCATCGCGACGGGCATTCCGACGCTCTACCGGAACAAGCACAACGGCCGGTCGCAGATCCAGCTCCAGATCGATCACGCGAGCCAGATCACGCTCTCGCCCGTTCCAGGGCTCTCGCCGCCGGTGGTGACTGGTACAGTTGGGGCCCAATGAGGCGCTGTCTCCTCCTCGTCGCAGTCCTCGGCGCGTGTGGTCCGTCGGGTGGC
>JALHPV010000433.1 GCA_022842285.1 Kofleriaceae bacterium | reverse complement strand
TCACGGACTCGCCCCTCCAGCACGTGGTGGTCACGAATACGATTCCCCAATCAGAACAGGGGGCTGCGTGCCCCAAGGTTCGCGTGAAGAGCGTTGGCCGCCTCCTGGGCGAGGCCATCAAACGCATTCACCATGGGGATTCCATCAGCTCCCTCTTTGTGTGATAAGGCTGCCCCGCTATGGACACGTCGACCGTCGGTAAGCTCACCGTTTCCCTTCGCACCACTGCTGGGCACAAGGGTGCCTCGCGCGGCCTTCGCGCGAAGGGCGACGTCCCCGGCGTTTGCTACGGCGCGTCCACGGACGGCCGCATCGAGCCGCTCCCCATCACGGTCAACGTGAAGGCGCTCCGCGCGGCCCTCGATCCGGTGCGCAAGCAGAACACCGTCATCGCGCTCACGATCGAGAGCGAAGGCGGCAAGACCCGCTCGCTGTCCGCGCTCGTGAAGGACTACCAGCTTCACGCGACGCGCCGCGAGATCACGCACGTCGACCTGCTCGCCGTCGACCCGAACAAGGAAGTCGTCGCCGACGTCCCGCTCGAGTTCATCGGTAAGCCGGCCGGCGCCATCGACGGCGGTCAGATCCGCATCGTCATCCGCGAGCTCGCGCTCAAGGCGAAGCCGGCGGACATTCCGGTCAAGATCTCGGTCGACGTCTCGCCGCTCGAGATTGGCGACGTGATCCACGTCTCCTCGATCACGCTGCCCGCGGGCGTCACGGCCGTCACCGGTCGCGACCTCGCCGTCGTGACGTGCGCGGCGCCGGAAGAAGAGAAGGCCGCGACGCCGGCCGATGGTGCGGCGCCGGCCGAGGGTGCGGCGGCGGCTGCCCCCGCCGCGGGTGCGAAGGACGCCAAGGCCGCTCCGGCGGCCAAGGACGCCAAGGCCGCTCCGGCTGCTGGCAAGGCCGCGCCCGCCGCGAAGCCCGCCGCGAAGAAGTAGTCCCCCGTGTCCCCTTCCGGGGAGGCTTCGCGCTGGCTGGTGGCTGGGCTCGGGAATCCGGGCCCGAAGTACGCGAGGCACCGCCACAACATCGGATTCATGGTGCTCGATGCGCTCGCGCGCAGCAGCAACATGCCCGCGTGGTCGGACAAGCACGGCGCGGAGGTCACGAGTGGCCTCGTCGCCGGCGAGCGGGTTCACCTCGTGAAGCCGCAGGAGTTCATGAACCTCTCGGGGTTCGCGATCCAGCGCGCCGCGCAGTTCCACAAGATCGCCCCCGAGAACATCCTCGTCGTCCACGACGAGATCGACCTGCCCTTCGGCGCGGTACGCCTGAAGAGCGGCGGGGGCCACGGCGGTCACAACGGCTTGCGCTCCATCATCGAGCAGCTGGGGGCCGCCTTTGCCCGGCTACGGATGGGCGTGGGCCGCGATCCCAAGGCGCCGCCCGGAGCCAAGGAGGCGGCCGGCTGGGTCCTGGCCGATTTTCCGGCGGCTCAGGCGCCCCATGTCGACGAGATGCTGGCGGCCGGCTGCGAGGACATCGCGACCGTGGTCACCAAGGGAATTACCGCCGCAATGAACGCCCATAACGGTAGATCCGTCATCGGGTCTTCGTGATATAGACCCGCCCTTCCCTCGCTCGACCCTCGCCAAGGTTGGGCTTCACACCCACGAGGAAACTCACATGGCACGTTTGCAAAGTCAGAAGGACGCTCCGAACACGTCTCGTGAATACGAGACGATCTACATCCTCCGCCCGAACACCCCGAACGAGGGCGTCGCCGAGGTGAACACCCGCATCAAGGGGATCATCGAAGGCATGGGCGGCAAGATCATCAAGGTCGACAACTGGGGCAAGCGCCGCCTCGCCTACGAAGTCGCGAAGGAGCGCAAGGGTATCTACCTCTACTGGCAGTACCTGGCGACGCCGGGTTGCGTCGAGGAGACGGAGCGCAACCTCCGCATGCTCGACTCGGTCATCCGCTACCTCAGCGTGAAGGTCGACGAGGATATCGATGTTGCGGTTCGCCCGTCCGAGATCGACGAGGCGTCGTACGACAAGGCCTCGCAGACCGCGGCCGACGAGGAGGACATGTTCCTCTCGCGCGGCGGCGATGACATGGGCGGCGACGGCGACGACGACGAGTTCGGCGGCGACGACTACGGCGAAGGCGGCGGCGATGACGCGGCCCCGGCGGCGGCCACTAACGGAGAGAAGGAGTAAGCCATGACCCAGCGTATGGATTCTGGACCCCGCGGCATGGGCGGCGATCGTGATGGTCGCGGCGGCGGCGTCGGCGATGACGAAGGACTCGACCGCGACGGCGACGATCGCCGTGGTGGCAAGGGTGGCCGGGGCGGCGCGCGCCGCAAGCTGCTCTCCGACGAGATCGTCGCGAAGATCGACTACAAGAACCCGCAGATCCTGCGGTCGTTCGTCACTGACCGCGGCAAGATGATCCCCCGCCGCATCTCCGGCGCGAGTGCTCGTCAGCAGCGCGTCATCGTTCGGGCGGTTCGCCGTGCGCGCATGCTCGCGCTGCTGCCCTTTGCCGTCACCGGGGACTAAGGAGTACCGCCATGGCAATGCAGGTCATTCTCACCCAGGACGTCGATCACCTCGGCAAGGCTGGCGAGCTCGTCAGCGTCAAGCCGGGCTACGGCCGCAACTACCTCGTGCCCCGCGGCTTCGCGGTCAGCGCGACGGTCCGCAACAAGCAGCGCCTCGAGCACGAGAAGAAGGTCATCGAGCGTCGCGTCGAGAAGGAGCGCGCCAGCGCGACCGAGATCGCCGGCAAGCTCAACGGCATCACGCTCCAGTTCGAGCGTCAGGTTGGCGAGGACGAGAAGATGTTCGGCTCGGTGACGGGTCGTGACATCGCCGAGCAGCTCAAGAAGGCGAACATCGAGATCGACCACCGCTGGGTCGGCCTCGAGCAGCCGATCAAGGCGCTCGGCAAGTACGAGACGAACGTGAAGCTCGCCGCCGGTGTGCAGGCGACGCTCAAGTTCTGGGTCGTCGGCAAAGACAAGTAGTCCGCGCCTCGATCGCCGCTCCATCCTCGACGTGGCCCTGAGCGCCCGCGCCCGCACCGGCGCTGGCCTTCGCAGCCGCCCGAGGATGTCGCGTTTTCGGGGGGGGGCGTGACGCCCACGCGACCCTCGATCACCGACGCAACACGACGTCGTCGTCAGCTGGGCGCGCTAGAGTCAGCCGTCATGGCGCGCGACCGGCGGGTGCTGCCGCACAACCTGGATGCCGAGGCGTCGATCCTCGGAGGCATCCTGTTGCGCAACGAGGTCCTCGTCAATCTCGAGGCGATCGACGTCGACGACTTCTACGATCAGCGCCACAAGGTCGTCTTCCAGGCCATCCGCAACCTCGAGGCCGCCGCCAAGCCCATCGACGTCGTCACGCTCGAGGTCGAGATCGAGAAGGGCGGCAAGCTCGACGCGATCGGCGGCATCGCCTTCCTCGGCGAGCTCGCGCTGCGTGTCCCCACCCCCGACAACGTCTACGCCTACGCCGAGATCGTCGTCGACAAATCGCAAGCCCGCAAGCTCGCCCTCGCCGCCGCCGAGATCACGGAGCGCGCCTACGAGGACGAGCTCGAGGTGCGCGACTACCTCGATGACGCCGAGAAGAAGATCTTCGACGTCACCCAGCGCAAGGACAAGGTCGGCCCCGAGCCGATCAAGAGCCTCGTCAAGAAGGTCTTCTCGTCGCTCGACGAGCGCTTCAAGGCCGCCGGCGGCATCACCGGCGTCCCCACCGGCTTCACCGACCTCGACGCGAAGACGGCCGGCCTCCAGCCCACCGAGCTCATCATCCTCGCCGCGCGTCCCGCGATGGGAAAGACGTCCTTCGCGCTCTCCCTCGCGCAGAACGCGGCGACCTCCGGCGGCTGGCCCTGCCTCGTGTTCTCCCTCGAGATGTCGTCCACCCAGCTCGCCGAGCGCATGCTCTGCAGCGAAGCCAAGGTCGACTCATCCGCGCTCCGCCGTGGCCAGCTCCAGCGGCAGGACATGACGAACCTGACGTACGCCGCCGCCACGCTCTCCAAGGCCCCGATCCTCATCGACGACACCCCCGCGCTGTCCTTGCGCGAGCTCCGCGCGCGCTCGCGCCGCTTCCGCCAGAACAAGGAGCTCTTCGGCGACAAGAAGACGGGCCTGATCGTCGTCGACTACTTGCAGCTCATGCGCGGCTCCCCGCAGGCGGCGAAGGCCTCGCGCGAACAGGAGATCAGCGAGATCTCCCGCGGCCTCAAGTCGCTCGCGAAGGAGCTCGAGGTCCCGGTGCTGGCGCTCTCGCAGCTCAACCGCTCGCTCGAGAATCGGACCGACAAGCGGCCGCAGCTGTCCGACCTCCGCGAGTCCGGCGCGATCGAGCAGGACGCCGACGTCATCATGTTCATCTACCGGGACGTCGTCTACAACAAGGAAGCCGAGAACCCGAACATCGCCGAGGTGATCCTCGGCAAGAACCGCCACGGCGCCACGGGCACCGTCGAGACGCACTTCGAAGGGCGCTACACACGCTTCGAGAACCTCTCGCAGCGACCCGACGGCCCGCGGAACTACGACTAGGCAGCAAGACAATGCCCGGGCGCGGCGCCGTGCGCTGCGCACATCCGTGTCCCTTCAGGGGCGACTAGCTAGCTAGTTCTCGACGAAGCGTTGCTCGTTCGTCCACGCGCGCTCGTACCCCGGCATCCTTTGACGCCAGGACGCCGAGGAACGCCGAGCGGACGAGATGTGATCTGCGGGAGGAACTACGCGGTCAGACGATGAGGAGCTCGACGCGATCGCTCTCGAAGCAGTCTCAGAATCGGTCGAAGTCCGGCTACGTGCCGATGCGGTTTCGAGCCGAGCCGGGGTGACGAATA
>JALHPV010000432.1 GCA_022842285.1 Kofleriaceae bacterium | reverse complement strand
GGCGGCGGCGGCGGCGGCTACGACGGTGGCGGCGGCGGCGGCTACGACGGCGGTGGCGGTCGCGGCGGTCGCGGCGGTCGCGGCGGTCGTGGCGGTCGCGGCTAACCAGCCCGCCAATCGGCCCTAGAAGCGGCGCAGTCCTCTCGAGGACGGCGCCGTTTTTTCGTTTCGGCAGCGACCGGCGACGCGGTTGACAACGCGTAACGACATCGTTACGCTTCGTTGGTGGATAAGGTGTCCCAGGCCCTCGCAGACGCGATCCGCCGCGACATCCTGCGCATGCTCCGCGACACCCCGCTCGCCGCGGGGGCCATCGCCGGCGCCTTCTCGGTCAGCCGTCCCGCCGTCAGCCGCCACCTCCGCGTGCTCCGCGAAGCCGGCCTCGTACGCGACGAACCCGCCGGTCGCGAACGCGTCTACCACCTCGAGCTCGCGCCCCTCGCCGAGCTCGAGGCCTATCTCGCGCAGCTGCGCGCCACCCGCGAGAGCGAGTGGGAGCGCCGCTTCCTCGCCCTCGAGACCGAGGTCCACCGCGTGAAGTCCACGCGCAAACGCGTCCTCACCAGCGACGACCGCAAGAAAGAAACCGCATGACCGCCCCCACGCCCACCGGCCGCCTCGTCGGCAACGACCTCCGCATCACCCGCACCTTCCGCGCGCCCATCGAGGACGTCTGGACGAGCGTCACCGACTCCGATAGCACCGCCCGCTGGTACGGCACCTGGAAGTGGGTCGACAAGGTCGGCCCCGGCAACCTGATCGCGATCACGATGCTGTTCGAGCAAGGTGCGCCCACCTCGAACGCGCTCGTCGAGCGCTGCGACGCCCCCAGACACTTCGCCATCACGTCGAAGAGCGACTACGGCGACATCGCCATCGAGCTCACGCTCGCGCAGGTCGGCGACACGACGACGATGACGTTCGTGCACCACCTGACCGATCGCACGACCGCCGGCGACTTTGGTCCGGGCTGGGAGTACTACTTCGACATGCTCGTCGACGCGCGGGAGGGCCGGCCGCTCCGCAAGTTCGAGGAGTACTACCCGGCGCAGAAGCAGTACTTCCTCGATCAGATCTAGCGGCCCGCCTGACTCCGCTTCGACTTCCTCCGAGCCGCCACTACCAGCAACACGACTCCGACCGCCGCCAAGCCCCTTGCAGCGAAGCTGAATCCGCTCTGCCCTTACAGCGTGTCGTCGCAGCGGCCAGTGACCGCACGGGTCTCGGTTTTGGGGATGAGGAAGAAGCTAAACGTGTCGTCGATGCCGGGAGAGAAGACTCGCGTTCCATTGGCGAACTCGAAGCAGAAGTCGATGCGACCCTGACCGACTAGGAACTCGATGTTCTGTCCGCCCTCGAGCGGTCTCCGCAACTCGATCTCGCGAAAGCGAATCTGCGACTCAGCTCTCCAAACCACACGTGTCACCGCGGTGCCGTTGTGGTTCTGCAATTTGTAGTTGCGCATGGGCATGGCAGGCTCAGCAGGTGCAACCGGAGGCGCGACCGTGACCTCCGGTGGTGGTGGTGGTGGTGGCTCAGCTGCGGCGACCTGAACGGTGCCGCTCGCCGCGATGCAGTCGCGCTTTTGCTCGCCGAGCATCATGCTGCTGCACGCGTCGAGCTCTCCTTGCGTATACGTCTTGCCTGCAGCCGCTTCCATGCACTGCAGCCGGACATCTGACGTGATGACCTGGCTGCACACCGAGGACGGATCGGGGGTTGCTGCGGCGGTTGGCGCAGCGGCCCCCGATTGTCCCCCAGCTGGAAACGGCGCATAGAAACCTCCCGCAGGAGCTGGGCCGCACGCCGCGGACGACACAACACCGATCAATCCAACGATGCGGCAGATGATGGCGACATCTGAGCGGGGCACGAGGGCTGGTGGATTCGACATGAGCAGTGATGTTAGCAACATCTACGCCACGTCATTCACCGTGTGTCGGCAATCGCGCCCCACCATGACGATGGCGATCTGCCCCGCAGAGGCAGATTCCGGGGCGTCAGCCTCCGTGCCCTGTGTATCGCTGTTCCCGTTGCATCGCCGACGCTCTGATCAGCTGGCGTGGCTGGAGAAGATCGCGTGCACGCCATCGCGCAAGACGGGCGGCACGTGCGCGAGCTCGGTCAGCGCCGCACGCAGGTCGGTGAACAGCGCCCGCATGTGAGCATCACCCTCGGGCGCCCAGCGGAGCCGCCGCGCGATCTCCGCGCACTCGGTCGCGAACGTGGCGATGGCCTCGTCGTACGGCGCGGCCGCCGGCACCAGGATGTCGAGCACGATCGCCAGGAGGGCGCGGACATCGGCGAAGTCATACGTGCCCCGCTCCGCATCGAAGAACCGCGAGGTCTCGATGTGCTCGTGGTCGAACCAGAAGCGGATGTGAGCCACCGCCCAGCGCCGGGCCTTGGCCGGATCGGGGGCCGCGACCTGCGGATGCAGCGTGCGGTCGACGTCGAGCAGCAGGGTGTCCTCGTACTCGATCGGCTCGAGGGCGGGGCTCGCGAACGCCCGCACGGGCATCCGGCGCACGAGCGTGTCGTCGAAGCAGAGCTTCTCCAGGCGTGGCAGGCGCGTCAGGACCTCGGGGACCTCGGACATCGCCTGGTACGCGCGCCAGCTCCCGAAGGATGCCCGCACGTAGGAGTACGGATTGTTGCGGAGGTTCACGCTGCGAAGGTTCACGCAGCGCTCGAGGCTCGCCGGTAGCTCGACGATGCAGTTCGCCTCGAGGTCCAGCACGCGGAGCTCGGTCAGGGCGCCGATCGACTCCGGTAACCGCTGCAGCCCGTTGCCCCGCAGCTTCAGCTCGCGCAGCGCCGTCAACCGCCCCAGCTCCTCGGGGAGCGTGCGCAGGTTGTTGTGCGTGAGGTCGAGGGTCTCGAGCCGCGTGAAGGCGAACAGCTCGGGCGGCAGCGAGCGCAGGTCCTTCATCGTCAGCGCGAGGCGCTTCACCGTCTCGGGCGCCTCGAGCTTCTTCGCCACGAGCTTGCGAAACGCCGCGCGGACGCTGAGCAGCTCCGGCCGCAGGATCGACGTCCCGGCGGCGGCGAGCCGACGAGCCTTGCCGAGATCCACCGACTCGCCCTTCAGCACGGCCTTCGCGAACACCCCCGCCACCTCGTAGGGCTCGTCCAGGTCGATCCGCCCGTGGTCGCTCCGGTAGCAGGTCGCGCCCCAGCCCGTGTAGCGCACCGCATCGAGCACCCCGGCGTCGACGGTGTGCTCGCTCGCGACGATCCGGGCCGTCAACGTCCCGCCGACGTCGACGCAGCCGTGGTTGTAGACCCCGATCAGCTCGCCGGTCCGCAGATCGCCATCGACCCGGATCTGCGAGCCTCCGGTCGCCACCGCGGTTGCCACGAGCGAGCCCGTCACGTGCAGGAACGGACCGAAGTCATCCTCGTAGTTGAGCAGCGCCCCGGCGATCGTCAGGTCGCCCTCGACGAGCACGCCCACGATCGGTGGGTCCTCGGCTGACCTCGGCGCGAGCAACCCATCCCTGAAGTCGAGCGCGAGATCGTGCGGCACCACCAGCGCGCCACGATGCACGAGCACGAGGTCCTCGGGCCGCTCGCCATTGCCGGCCACCCGCACCCGCCCCGCGACCTCCTTCCAGGGCACGCGCTCGAACACCAGCGAGGGAGCGAGGTAGCCCTTCGCGACCTGCGCCCGGATCTGCTTCGACGCGAACGCCTGGGCGAGCGCCGCGCTCGCGAACGCCTTGGTGCGAACCTTCGGGGCCTTCCCCTCCGTCCCCTCGCGGATCTCGACGGTCGCGTCCGCGTGCTTGCATTCCCAGAAGGCCCCCGCCCGGATCAGGCGTACGGGCGCGCTCGCGTCCTTGGTCGTCACGAATCGGAGCCTACCTAGAACCAGGCGCCAGACCTCCCTCGCCGGTCTGCAGATCCTAGAATGTGTCGATGACCACCGAGCTCCTCGAGTACCGCGAAGGCGGGCAGACCTTCGAAGCGTTGATCGAGCGCCCCACCGGCGCTGGCCCTCACCCCGCGATCATGATCTGCCACGCATGGGGCGGTCGCGATGCGTTCGTCGAGGACAAGGCCCGACGGCTCGCCGCCCTGGGCTACATCGGCGTCGCGGTCGATCTCTACGGTGTCGGCAAGCGCGGCACCGATGTCGCGTCGTGCCAGGCGCTGATGATGCCGCTCATCAACGACCCACCCCTGCTGCGCCGTCGTCTCGAGGCGTCGTTCGAGGTCGTGCGCGGCCTCGCCGGCGTCGATCACGCGCGGCTGGGCACGATGGGGTACTGCTTCGGCGGCATGTGCTCGATCCTCTCGGCGCGGATGGGCCTCGATCAGCGGGGCGCCGTCAGCTTCCATGGCCTCCTGAAGATCGGAGAACCGCTCGCCACCAAGCCGAAGGCTCGCATCCTGGTGCTGCATGGCCAGGACGATCCGATGGCCCCCCCCGCGGACGTCGGCGCCTTCGCGGCGGAGATGAAGCGCATCGACGCGACGTGGTCGCTCGAGTCCTACGCGGGCGTGCAGCACGCCTTCACCAACCCCGCGGCGCAGGATGGCGCCTCCGGCATGCTCTACGACGAGACAGCCGACCGACGCTCGTGGCTCGCGATGACGCGCTTCTTCGCCGATCTGTTCGGCTGAGCGGGCCGGCAGCTCGCCTGGACGACGGATCGATCCGCCACCCGGCAACTTCACTCGCTACCGTCGGTGCGGCGCGTCGAGCGTTTGCTCACGAGACTTCGCGACGTTGCAGCGACGGCGATGCATGACTTCGAGTCCTCGCGGATACAACCTGTCACCCGCGGTGATCACGAACGAACTGGCACCACCGCTGCACTATCCGTGTACA
>JALHPV010000431.1 GCA_022842285.1 Kofleriaceae bacterium | reverse complement strand
AGGCGCTGGGCCGGCAATGAGCCTGCACCTGCCTGCGCGAGGAGGCGCATGATGCCGCGGCCCCGCCGCGCCTCGGGATCGTCCTCGTAGAAGACGTTCGAGACGAAACCGAGGTCCATGCCGAGGATGGCGTGGACGACCGTGCCTTCGCCCACCTTGATGCCGGGACCCTCGACGATGTTGACCGGCGCGAGGAGGTTCGGGACGTAGCTGGGCGACGTGTCGGATAGCCCGGGGACTGCATCCGGGTTCGCCTGGTTACCAGGTGTGGTCTCGTCGGGGACGCCGTCACCGTCAGCGTCGGTCGGCTGCGCGTGGGCGGTGGTCCCAGATACGGCGACGACGGCGAGCCCGACGACGCAAATGAAGACCTGGAACGCGCGCGACACAATCATCCGAAAACCGCGTAGATAGATACCATCAGGAAGCACCGCGTTGATAGTTCCCGGGCAGTTTCTAAGGGTTGCCTGTGGCAGGTCTCACGCCGTTCTTGCGGTAAAAAGCGGCGATTTGCCCCACGACTTGCTCGGGAATTCCCTCGGGTAGCGACGGGTGAAGCGGGAGCGCAATGACTTCGCGTACTACGCGCTCCGTCACCGGGAGTGATCTCGGCCGGTAACCGAGGTCCGCGAAGCACGGCTGGAGGTGCAGGGGCTCGGGGTAGTAGATTTCCGTACCAATTTCCGCCGCGGCCAGGTGCTGGCGCAGGCCATTTCGGTCCTGGGCGCACACCACGAACTGGTGCCAGGCATGTTGCGGGTGGGCCGGAGGCAGGCGGATCTCCGGGATCCCCGCGGCCGCGAACGCATCGAGGTACCGCTGGGCGAGCAGGCGGCGCCGCGCCGTCCAGGCGGCGAGGTGCGGCAGCTTCGCCCGCAGCACGGCGGCCTGGATCGCGTCGAGGCGGAAGTTCCCACCGACGACGAGGTGGTGATACTTCGGCTGCGCGCCGTGGGTGCGAAGCAGCGTGATGCGCTCCGCGAGCGCCGCGTCGTTCGTCAGCACCGCGCCTGCGTCGCCCACGGCGCCGACGTTCTTCGTCGGGAAGAACGAGAGCGTGGCCGCGATGCCGCCCAGGGCCGGGCCGCCCAGGCTCTGGGCCGCATCCTCGACGATCGGCACGGAGGTCGCCGGCAGCGTCGCGGGATGTCCGAAGAGGTGCACGGGGATCACGGCGCGCGTGCGATCGCTGCACGCCGAGGCCGCGGCCCGCGGATCGAGGTTCAGCGTCGTCTCGTCGATCTCGGCGAACACCACCCGCGCGCCGAGTCGCGTCGCGGCGCCCGCTGTCGCGAAGAACGTGAAGGCGGTCGTTACCACCTCGCTGCCAGGACCGACGCCGAGCGCCATCAGCGTCGCGAGGAGGGCATCGGTCCCCGAGCTGACACCGACGGCATGGGAGACGTTGGCGGCCTGCGCGAGCGCCTGCTCGAAGCTCTTCACTTCGGGGCCACCGATGAAGACGCCGCTGTCGAGCACCCGCGCGATCGCCGCGTCGACATCGGCCCGCACGAGCGCGAGCTCCGCGTGCATGTCGAAGAAGGGCACCCGCATGGGCGGCGCACGCTATCAGAAGTACATTCCTCGCATGCACGTCGTCGTCACGGGAGCCGCCGGCTTTATCGGCTCTCATACCTGCGAGCGGCTCGTCGCGCAGGGCCATCGCGTCACCGGGCTCGACAGCTTCGACGGGTATCTCTACCCGCCCGAGGTGAAGCGCCGGAATGCGCAAGCCCTGGCCAAGCTCCCGGCGGGGAGCTTCTCGCTGATCGAGGGCAACATCTGTGATGCGGGCGCGGTCGGTGAGGCGATCACGGCCGAGACCGACGTGGTGTGTCACCTCGCTGCGCTCGCCGGCGTGCGGCCCTCCCTCGCGGAGCCGCTGCGGTACCTGCGCACGAACATCGAGGGCACGGGGGTCGTCATCGAGCGGATGCGGGCCCTCGGAAAGCAGCGCCTCGTGTTCGCGTCGTCGAGCTCGGTCTACGGCGCGAAGCACGGCGCGCAGGTCGCGGCCTTCACCGAGGACGATCCGTGTCTGACGCCGGCGTCGCCGTATGCGTCGACGAAGCGCATGAACGAGCTGCAGCTGTCGACGTACCGCGACCTGTGGGGCCTCGGCGTGTACGCCCTGCGGTTCTTCACCGTGTATGGCCCGCGGCAACGTCCCGACATGGCGATCGCGAAGTTCACCGAGGCCGTGTCACGCGGCGCTCCGATCACGCTCTACGGAGATGGCTCGTCGCGCCGCGACTACACGTTCATCGAGGACATCGTCTCGGGGGTGGTCGCCGCGATCGAACGCATCCAGCCGGGCGCCTTCGAGGTGATCAACCTCGGGGGCACCCAGACCATCTCGCTCTCCGAGCTCGTGGAGATCATCGAGCGCGTCACCGGCAAGCCGGCCATGCGTGATTGGCAGCCCGCTCAGCCCGGCGATGTCCCCATCACCTACGCCAACGTGGACAAGGCCCGCCGCATCCTGGACTACGCCCCGACCACCCCCCCAGCTGTAGGCGTGGCCCGCTACTGGGAATGGCTGCAGGCCTCGCAGTGATCTGCGGAATCCGCAGGTAAGAGCCAGGCTGATACCCATATAAAATCAGCCAGTTGGCCAGGCACGGCGGTAGCACTATGACTTCCCCAGAAAGCGAAAGGGAATCATATGAAGCTCACGGCCACCATCATTGCTCTCGTCCTCGGCACCTCGTCGATCGCCATGGCGCGTCCGGCCATGGTGCGCGGGTCGGCGGATGTGAAGGTCAGGGCCCAGGCTTCGTTCTCGGTCGGCACCCGCACGTCGGCCCGCCCTCCGGTTCAGAACGGCCCGCGCGAGGTGAAGCGCCCGACGTATCCGCGCCCGGTACACCAGCCGGTGTACCACCCCACCCCCGCGCCGAGCGCCCAGGAGAACGTCTGGGTCGAGGAAGGCCCCACGTTCCAGGCGCTGGGGTCGAACCTCAAGATCCAGGGGTCGGCGTACAACCGGGACCTTGGCTTCGCGGGTGACAACTCGTGGAACAAGATCCGCCTCGAGGCGCGCGGCAGCGTCACGCAGATCGACGAGGTCCGCGTCACGTTCCTCTCCGGCGAGACGCAGACCATCAAGGTCGACGAGCTGCTCTCCGGCCGCGAGACAATCACCCTCGACCTCGCCGGTAGCGATCGCCAGGTCACCCGCGTGCTCGTGTATGGCAAGTCGATGGACGGTGATCGCTCGAACGGGTTCGCCGTCCTCGCCCGCTAGTCACCGCCTCACGTAGTTAGCTTGTACCTACCGACGACCGCGCCGCTGTAAACGGCGCGGTCGTCGCTGTTTCGGTACGATGACGAGGCATGGCAGGACAGAACATCCCCGTCGTCAATCTGCGCGACTGGCAGGAGGGTGGGACCGCACGCGACAAGTTCGTGCGCACGGTTGGGGAGTCGCTCGCAGACATCGGCTTCTTTGCCGTCGAGAATCACGGCATTCCGGACGAGCTCACGCGCCGCGCATACACGGTGGCACGCGAGCTCTTCCATTCACCGCCCGCCGTGAAGGCGCGCTACCACCTCCCCGAGAAGAAGGGGCAGCGCGGCTACACGGGCTTCGGCACCGAGCACGCGAAGGACTCGTCGGCGCCCGATCTGAAGGAGTTCTGGCAGGTCGGTCGTCCCGACGTGCCCGACGATCACCCCGTGCACCGCCTGTTCGGCCCGAACGTGTGGCCGGACGAGGTGCCCGCGTTCGGGCAGACGTTCATCGAGCTGTACCGCGCGCTCGATGCGATCGGCGCCACGCTGCTCGAGGCCTGCGCGCTGCACATCGGCGAAGCGGGAGGTCGCTTTCGCGACATGGCGACGGACAGCGACACGATCGTGCGCGTCCTCTACTACCCGCCGGTCACCGGGGGCATCCCTGCGGGGGCGATCCGCTCGGCCGCTCACGAGGACATCAACCTCATCACGCTGCTCTCCGGCGCGACGAGCGAGGGGCTCGAGCTCCTGAAGCGCGATGGCTCGTGGATGCCGGTGCACACCGGCTTCGACACGATCGTCGTCGACGCGGGCGACATGCTGCAGAACGTGACGAACGGCCTCTACAAGAGCACCACCCATCGCGTGGTGAATCCGAGCGACACGGCGAGCGAGCGCTTCTCGATGCCGTGCTTCATCCACCCGCGCGCCGACGTCGACCTCACGCCGCTGCCCTCGTGCATCGCGCGCACCGGCGGCGAAGCGAAGTACCCGTCGATCACCGCCGGTGAGTACCTCGTCCAGCGACTGCGCGAGATAGGATTAGGCTGATGCGAATTGCCATGGCTCTCCTCCTCACCGCTGCGTGCGGTGGGGCCTCGCCCGCCACCCAGGGTCCGTCGAGCACCGGCGAGCCGGTCCCGGATCAGAAGACGCGTGGCCCGTCGGGAAGCACCGAGATGAGCCACCTCTCGTGGGGAGCGACTGCCGACGCGGTCCTCGCCGAGTATCCGCAGGCGACGAAGAACGACGAAGGCGGACTGTGGGTTGCCGGCTCCGCCGAGAACAAGCCAGCGGTGACCGTGTTCAACCTCGATGCCCAGGGGCTGCAGAGTATCCGCGTCCAGTTCACGGACACGTTCCCGTCGATGCCGGAGTGCCTCGCCGCGTGGACGACGCTGCGCACGGACTTCGACGGACGCTACGGCGCGAGCCAGTCCGACAACGGCGCCGCGTACTGGTCGACGGGCCAGGCCAACGTCGAGCTCGCCTGCAATCCCAACGACGGCGACGCCGCCGAGATGGTGCTGGTCTACGCGAATCCCGCCACCGCCGACTGATTCGCGTCGGCGGGTATCTCGTCCAGCGGCCGTGTGAGATACGACGGGACTGATGCGTCTCACTGTTGC
>JALHPV010000430.1 GCA_022842285.1 Kofleriaceae bacterium | reverse complement strand
GAAAGTGATAGGGCACGAGGGCGGTGGTGAACCGCTTGCGTACGGGAAAGCGCCACGCCGTGACCTGCTTGCGCACGCACGCCTCGAGTCGCTTGCGGGCGGCCCCGGCCACGCCGGGCGTGCCGACGGTCGACTGGAAGACCGAACCATCCCGGTGGATCACGAGCTCGATGCGGAGCTCGCCGGTCGCGGTGCGCACTGCCTTCGTGTGCGTCACGTAGCACGTACGAATGGCGGGAAAGTACGGGGCGACGTAGCGCTCGACCTCCTCGGCCGAGAGCGTCTTGCGGTCGACATCGAGGACCCGCTCGGTCCCCGCGTCGGGAGGAGGGCTCGGGGCCGGGGCCTCCGCGAGCGCCTCGCCCCCGAGCACGAGCACGAGCCCGGCGATCAGCGCTCGCATGGCGGCCGCTCCGGCGGTGGCGTTGGCATCATGAGCGTCCCCTCGAGCAAGCCGCTCGCCACCGCACCGTCGCGGGCCACCGCCCGAAACGCGCAGGTCGTGCGCGTCGTCGGCCGGACCGCGCAAGATGCGCCGGCACACGCCCGCGACGGTCTTCAGGTTAGGGCGCGCCGGGGCGCGCCGTCGGCCCACGCCCTGCAACACGGGGGGGAGTGAAAGCGATTCCTACGATCAGCAAGTACATGTCCACGTCGCCGCACTCGATCGGCCCCGCGCAGTCCCTCGCGACCGCGCACAAGCTGTTCCGGGACCACGAGATCCGTCATCTCCCCGTGCTCGACGGGGGGCGGCTCGTCGGGCTCCTGACGACGCGCGACGTCACCCTCGTCGAGTCCTTCGAGAGCCTCGACACCAACGAGACGAAGGTCGAGGACGTGATGGCGACGAGCGTCTACACCACCTCGCCCGACGCGGCGCTCGACGAGGTCTGCGACCACATGGCCCAGCACAAGTACGGCTCGGCGGTCGTCGTCCAGAACAACCACGTCGTGGGCATCTTCACGACGGTGGACATCTGCCGTGCCACCGCCGAGCTCCTGCGTACCCGCCTGAAGAGCTGATCTTCGTGCGCGCCGACTGGCCGCTCTCCGGGCTGCGCAAGCTGTGGCTCGAGCTGTCCGCGGGCCGCCGCTACTGGCTCGTGGACGAGGACGAGCCACCGCCGGTCGGCGAAGCCGACGTGATGCAGGTCATGCTGACGTTCGGCATCACGTTCTAGCCGACATCGAGAACAGCTCGAACTCCAGCGAGGCGCCCCGGGCGAGAAGCTGCGCGGCCAGCGCCGCGTCGCGCTCGACGACCACGATCAGCGACGCCGTGTCGGGTTCGGCGAACGCGAGGCAGGCATGCAGCAGCGCGCCCGCGGCCTCGAGATCCGACGCGCACAGCGGAGCCACCCCCGGCATCCCGGCGTAGAAGGCGCCGCAGCCGCGCGGGGCCGGAGCGGGAAGCGCACGCGCGACGAGGAAGTGACTGCGCTCGCGGGAGAACACGACGCGCCCGAGCGGGATCTGGAACGTCGTCGCGAGCACGGCGTCCTCGTCCGGCGTCCCGACCGTCGCGACCACATCGGTCGATACCGGCAGGGTTCGCACCACGACCCACGGCAAGCGCAGGACACTCGCCGTGCCGTCCGTCGTGAAGCCGCAGCGCCCGTACAGCGTGATCGCGGCGGCATTGTCCTGCTTCACGTTCAGGTACCACTGCGTGCAGCCGGCGGCGCGCACCTGCGCGCGTGCGGCCTCGACGAGCTGCTGACCGATGCGGCGCCCGCGGTATGCGGCGTGCGTCACCACGTTGATGACGTGGGCGAGATCGCCGTACGCTCGCCAGCGAATGAAGCCGACCACCTGCTCGTCGGCGATGGCGACGGTCATGTTCGTGATGAAGCGGGCGCCGAAGGTCTCGCGCGACGGCGGCGGCTCGGGGACGCCGAGCTCCGCGAACAGCGGGACGACCGCGTCGTAGTCCGCGGCGACCGCCGACCGGAGCGCGATCATGGCTGACCGGTGATCTGTCGCCAGCGACGCAGCGTGTCGGCCTCGAGGCGCGCCATGTCGACGCCAGCCGCTCGCGCCACCTCGAGCTCCTGCTGGAACGATGTCGCCATCGGCGTGGGATCATCGCTCCCGAGCACGCAGTGCACGCCGGCGCGCTGGAGGGCGCACAGGGGCGTCTGACCATCGTGCGCCGCGCGGAGGGCGGCGAGCCGCGTCGGGATCAACAGGTGGTTGCTCGTCGGGCAGACCTCGAGAGTCACCCCCGTAGCGGCGAGGCGAGCGAGCGTGTCCGCCGACTCGAGCGCGTGCACCCCGTGGCCGATGCCGTGCGGCTCGAGCGCGAGCGTGCGATCGATCGACGCGTGCCCGTCGAACTCACCGGCGTGGATCGTCAGGTCCGGCAGCGAGCGGCGCATCTCGCCGAGGATGTCGACGAGCGCCTCCGGCATGGGCTCGGGATCCGCGCCCTTCACGATGCCGAGCACGTCGAGCCCGACCAGATCCTTCGCGTGCTCCACTGCCATCGCCCCGAGCGCCCGATAGTGGGGCTCACTCTCGAACGTGCGCGACAGGCCGAGGCGCAGGAGGATCGGCTTGCCCGTCGCCGCCTGCACGTGGTCGCGAGCCGCGATCACCGCCTGCAGGATCGGCCGCGCCGTGTCGTCGGCGAAGGCGATCGGCTTCACGGTGCGCCACGCCTGCTGCTGATTCTCGAGGAGCGTGCGCGCCATCGAGAACAGGCTGAGCCGCATCTCGAAGCCATCGGAGTCGGCGGCCGCTTCCTCGAAGGCGAGCCGCGCCAGCTCGGCGATGACCTCGACGCTCACGTAGGCCGCGCGGGCCTTCACGATGCAGTCGTAGAACACGCCGGCATCGTCCGTCGGAGCCGCCATCACCAGCGTCCGCGTCAGCTCGTCCGGCGTGTAGTGTCGGCCGGCCGCGGCGTCGTAGAGCTCCTTGGCGCGCAGGTCGTGCCGGGTCGCCACCGCGTGAAGGGCAGCGGGGCTGTGCGAGCCCTCGAGGTGGCGGTGCAGCTCCAGATTCACGCCGGCATCTTACGCGCGCTGCGCCGCGGGAACATCGAAGCGGTCGAGGTTCATGAGCTTGGTCCACGTGCGGACGAAGTCCTTGACGAACTTCGCCTTCGCATCGGACGCGGCGTAGACCTCGACGAGGCTGCGCAGGATCGAGTTCGAACCGAACACGAGGTCGTTGCGGGTGCCCGTCCACTTCTTCGCGCCGGTGCGGTCCTTGGCCTCGTAGAGGTCCTTCCGGGCGCTCGTGGCCTCCCACTTCACGTTCATGTCGAGGAGGTTCACGAAGAAGTCATTCGAGAGCGTCCCGACCTTGTCGGTGAACACGCCGTGCGCGCTGCCGCCGTGATTGGCCCCCAGGACGCGCAGACCGCCGAGGAGCACCGTCAGCTCGGGGCCGGTGAGGGTGAGCAACTGCGCTCGGTCGACGAGCAGCTCCTCGGCCGGCACCGTGTAGGCCTCCTTCGAGTAGTTGCGGAAGCCATCGACGATCGGCTCGAGGACGCCGAACGACTCGACGTCCGTCTGCTCCGGCGTGGCATCCACGCGGCCCGGCGTGAACGGGACCGTCACCGGGTGACCGCCGGCGGCCGCGGCCTGCTCGACGCCGACGTTGCCGGCGAGGACGATCAGGTCCGCGAGCGAGACGTGCTTGCCGCCCCGATTGAAGTCCGCCTGCACCTGTTCGAGCTTGGCGAGCACCGTGGCCAGCTCGGCGGGCTCGTTGACCTCCCAGTCCTTCTGCGGCGCGAGCCGGATGCGGGCGCCATTCGCGCCGCCGCGCTTGTCGGAGCCGCGGAACGTCGACGCCGACGCGAACGCCGTCTTCACGAGCTGGCTCACCGAGAGTCCCGTGCCCGCGATCGCCCGCTTCAGCGTCGCGATGTCCTGGTCATCGATCACGGGGCCGGTCGCCGTCGGCAGCGGGTCCTGCCAGAGCAGATCCTCGCTCGGCACCTCGGGCCCCAGGTAACGCACCTTCGGCCCCATGTCGCGATGCGTGAGCTTGAACCACGCGCGGGCGAACGCATCTGCGAACGCATCGGGGTGCGCGAGGAAGTGCCGCGAGATCTTCTCGTAGGCCGGGTCGAAGCGCAGCGCGAGATCCGTCGTCAGCATGCCCGGCTGATGCGTCTTCGTACCGTCGTGCGCGTCGGGCACGGTGTGCGCTCCATCCTGCCCCTTCGGCTTCCACTGGTGCGCTCCGGCGGGGCTCTTGGTCAGCTCCCACTCGTACTTGAAGAGGTGGGTGAAGAAGTCATGCGTCCACTGCGTCGGCTTCGTCGTCCACGTGACCTCGAGGCCGCTGGTGATCGAATCGCCGCTATGGCCGAGGCCGTGAGTGCTCGCCCAGCCGAAGCCCTGCGAGACGACGTCCGCCGCCTCGGGGTCGAAGCCGACGTGCTTGCTCGGATCGCCGGCGCCGTGAGCCTTGCCGAAGGTATGGCCACCGGCGATCAGGGCGACGGTCTCCTCGTCGTCCATCGCCATGCGCTTGAACGTCTCGCGGATGTCACGCGCCGCCGCCACCGGATCGGGATTGCCGTTCGGTCCCTCCGGGTTCACGTAGATGAGCCCCATCTGCACCGCGGCGAGGGGCGCCTCGAGCTCGCGGTCACCGGAGTAGCGCTGGTCGTCGAGCCACTTCTTCTCCTGGCCCCAGTACACGTCGGCCTCGGGCTCGTAAATGTCCTCGCGGCCACCGCCGAAGCCGAAGGTCGGGAAGCCCATCGACTCGAGCGCGACGTTGCCCGCGAGGAGCATCAGGTCGGCCCACGAGATCTTGCGGCCGTACTTCTGCTTGATCGGCCACAGCAGGCGGCGCGCCTTGTCGAGGTTGACGTTATCGGGCCACGCGTTCAGCGGGGCGAACCGTTG
>JALHPV010000429.1 GCA_022842285.1 Kofleriaceae bacterium | reverse complement strand
GGATCTCCTCGTCGGAGAGCACACCGCCATCCCGCTTCTTGCGGATGAGTTGCACGGGCAACAAAGCGTCAGTACCCCTTCGCCTTGCCGTCGGCGGTGCCGGTCACGATCGCGACCGACGCGGAGGCGCCGAGCCGGTTCGCGCCCGCCTGCGCCATCTTCACCGCGTCCTCGGCGGTGCGCACGCCACCGGAGGCCTTCACGCCCAGATCCTGGCCCACGATGCGGCGCATGAGCTGGATGTCCTCCACCGTCGCGCCGCCCTTGCCAAAGCCGGTCGACGTCTTCACGAACGCCGCGCCGGCGAGCTTCGATAGCGAGCAGCCGATGATCTTCTCCTCGTCGGTGATCGCGCTCGTCTCGAGGATGACCTTGACGCCAGCCGGCGCCGATGACTTCACGACGCGGCAGATGTCCTCGAACACGGTCTCGTAGTCGCGCGACTTCAGCGCGCCGATGTTGATGACCATGTCGATCTCCTTGGCGCCCTGACGCACGGCCTCGCGGGCCTCATACGCCTTCGCCGTCGGCGACATCGCGCCCAGCGGGAAGCCCACGACCGCGCACACCATCACGTCCGTACCGGCGAGCAACGAGCGTGCGAGGGGCACCCACGTCGTGTTCACGCACACCGATGCGAAGCGGTGCTGCTTGGCCTCGGCGCAGAGCTTCACGACCTCTTCGCGCGTGGCCTCGGGCTTCAGGAGCGTGTGGTCGATCATCTTGCCGAGATCTGCCGGCACCGCGCCGACGCCGAGGGCCGCGCCCACGCGCATCGCGCCCGCTTGCTCGGCGGCCCGCACCGACCACGGCCGGCGCACGACGCACGCGCCGCACCCCGCGCAGTCTTCACCGGGCGCCGAGTCGTCGGTGCAGTCGCCGCGGTCCCTCGGAGCCAGCGCGAGCTTGGCGGATGCCGCATGCGATGCACCGCTTTGCACGGCGCCGAGGCGCTCCTGGACGCGCTGGGTGATGATCTCGACGAGCCGATCGACCTCGCTCATGGCCAGGTCACTATAGCCTCGCCGGGGGGGACTAAAGGTCGCGGGCGACGCGGAAGGTGACGTCGGCATGGCCATCATCCGGGCGGACCTGCGGACCGGAGCGGGCGAGGGCGGTCCGGGCCTTGGCATCGGGGGAATCGACCCACTCGAAGCGGCCGGCCGGCATGACGAACGTCGGGTTGGTGGCCGCCGCTGTCCACTCGGCGGCGGTCAAGAGGCGGCCGCCGTTGGAGAGGACGTACGAGGTGGCCTGCGTGTACGAGACCCCGACGACAGGATCGTCGGGGGCGCCCGACTGCGAGTGCGTCTTGAAGAACTCGCGGTAGCTCGCCGCCGAGAGCGGCTGCTTGGCGGTGTAGAACCACGGGGAACCGTCCGCCTTGCGGACGAGCAGCATATCGGCCGTCGCGAGCTCCTTCTTGAGCGGCGTCTCCACCTGTCCGGCGGCCTCCGCCACGTCGGGGCGGCGCAGATAGACCACCAGGCCCGCCACGAAGAGCGCGATGCAGGCGAGGGTGAGCGCGACGATCCAGATCGGCAGCGAGCGGGCCGGCGGCACCAGCTCGGACGCCGTCGGCGATACGTCGTAGGCCACCGGGGCGAGCTGCGGACCCGCGCTCTGCCGCGGCATGGGGGCGAGTCCTGGCTTCGTCGCGGGGATTCCCCCCGTCGGGATGCGCGCGCTCGGTACCATGATGTTCGGGCGCGAACGCTCGCGTCCGGTGATGAGCACCGGCACGGCATCGGGGTCGAGTCGGGTGAGGATCCCACCGAGCTGCCCGACGAGGTCCTCGTAGGTCGGGCGCTCGGGAGCCTTCTTGGCCATCATCGCGCGCGCGAGCGCGGAGAGATCCTTGTCGACCCGCGGGTTCGTCGTCGCGGCGTCGGGCGCGGGGTTGCGCAGGTGGCGGGCCACGACCTTCAGGTACTTGTCCTCGGCGGGCTTGCCGGTGCGAAACGGCGGGATGCCGGTGAGCACGTAGTACAGCGTGCCGCCGAGGGCGTAGATATCGACGCGCTCGTCGATGGCCTCGCCGCGCGCCTGTTCGGGGGCGATGTAGTCGGGCGTGCCGACCACCACGCCCATGGCGGTGAGGGCGGGCTCGGCGCCCGGATCGACGGGTTTCGCCAGCCCGAAGTCGGTGACCTTCACGCGGCCGTCGGTGAGGCGCACGAGGTTCGACGGCTTCACGTCGCGGTGAATGAGGCCGGCCTTCGCGGCCGCGGCCAGGCCCTGGGCCGCATCAAGAATCGCGTGGGTCGCTGCCGTGGAGTCCATCGGGCCGTGCTTCTCCACCGTCGAACCCAGATCGGTCCCGTCGAGAAGCTCCATCGCGATGTACGGGCGCTCGTCGTAGATGCCGGTCGCAAACACCTGCACCACGTTCGGGTGGCTGATCGCGGCGACGGCGCGACCCTCGCGCACGAACCGGGCGCGCAGCTCCGGGCTGTCTCGATGCTTCTCCGAGAGGATCTTGATCGCGACGCGCCGGTTCAGCCCGGTGTCGACGGCGCGGAAGACCTCGCCCATGGAGCCCGAACCGATCGTTCCTTCGACGCGGTAAGCGCCCAGGATGGTCCCCGGCTGCGGGTTCGGCACCGGCGTATTCTAACGTCTTTACGATCTGCGCGCGCGCCCGCGGCTCGGCTTCGGTTCGAGCTTCCGCCTACATTGCTGGTCGCGGCGCCCGAAGAGTAGCTTCGCGCCATGGAGCGCACGGTCGTGGTCTCCGCCACGAATCTCATGGCGCGCGGCTTCCTCGTCGTGCCGACGGATCGGCGTGGCAAGGACGGTCAGCCGGTGAACGGGCTCTACGCCGTCGCGCGCGCGGTCCAGCGCGTGCTCGCGTGGAAGGCCCCGGCCCGCGCCGTGGCCGTGATCGAGACGGGGACGCGGACGCTCGAGGGCAAACCGTGGCCCGCGATCCTCGAAGCGCAGCTCGCCGCGTTGCCGGAGCTGTGTCGCGCCCTCGGCCTGGGCGTCGTGACGGGGGAGGGCGAGCAGAGCCTCGTGGCCTCCTACGTCCAGGCGGCGCTCGATCGCGGTGACGACGTGATGATCGCGGGCGTTGACAAGCGGTTCGCCCAGCTCGTGAGCGATCGCGTGTGGTGGTACGACGCGAACAAGGACACGCGATACACGCAGGAGATCGTGTTCAAGCGCTTCGGCGTGGGACCGGAGCAGGTCGGCGAGTGGCTCGGGCTCGTCGGAGACGAGGATGCCCTGCCAGGCGTGGCGGGGATCGGCGCCAAGGGCGCGACGACGCTGCTCGCGGAGCATGGCTCTGTCGCGGCGGCGCTGGCCGCGCTCGACACCATCAAGGGGCGCCTCGGCAACGCACTGCGCGCCGCACAGGGCGAGGCGAGCGACGGCGGGAGCACCCCCGGCAGCGGCGCCGAAGGGCAACGCGGCTCGATCGCGCGTGAGCTGGCGCGGGCGAAGCTGGACCGAGCACGGTCGCTGCCGTCGCCGCTCGACGCGTGCACGTACGCACCGTTGGCCGCGGCGCCACTCAACGAGCTCTACGAGCGTCTCGGCTTCGTCGAGCTGCTCGTCTCCGATGCCGCGACCACGACGAACGCGTCCGTGCTCGAGACGCCCGAGGCGGTGGCGGCGGCGTTGGCCTCGCTCGCGGGGACGGTGGCCATCGCGGCGCTGCTCGAGGATCCGGCCCCGCTCCGCGAGGAGCTGACGGGCGTCGCGCTCTCGACGGGGCAGGGCGCGTACTACGTCGCGTGCGCGAGCGGGGCGTGGCCCGCGATCGCCGCCTGGCTCGCGTCGGATGCGCCGAAGGTCGGCCACGATCTCGGGGGCACGGGGACGGCGATCGCGCTCGCGCGGCGCGGCATCACGCTCGGGGGCCTCGTCGGTGATTCCGGCTGCGCCTCGCATGCGCTGAATCCGAGCGTGTGGGCGCCGCACGAGCTCGCGGTGGTCGCGAAGCACGTCCTTGGCCGCGCCTTGCCGGAGGAGGCCACGCTCCGGGGCGTCGGGCAGAAGCGGAAGGCGTGGCGGGCGTTGCCCGTGGAGCGCGCGGCCGACGCGGCCGGGGGGCAGGCGGAAGCGACGGCCGCGATCTGGGCCGCGATCGGGCCCCAGGTGGAGCCCGCGCGGATGGCGGACTACCTCGCGCTCGCCGACACGGCGGTGCGGATGGAGGAGCGCGGGCTCCTCGTCGATCTGGCCGCGCTCGACACGGCCGAGGCCGCGTTCGCGACGCTCGAGGCCGAGCTGACGACCAAGATCGAGGGCTTCGCGGGGCGCTCGTTCAACATCAACTCCACGAAGCAGCTCGGCGAGGTGTTGTTCGCGGAGTTGAAGCTACCGATCGCGAGCCACACGAAGACCGGCTGGAGCACGGCCACGGAGGCGCTCGAGAAGATCGAGGGCAGTCACCCGATCGTGCCGCTCGTGATCCGCTGGCGGCTCCTGCGCAAACTCCAGGAGTCGTGGGTGGCCGTCCTCCGCAAGTGCATCGACACGGATGGCCGCGTGCACTCGCGCTTTCACGTGGCGCGCTCCTTCAGCGGTCACCTCGTGAACACGAGCCCCGACCTCACGCGCGTACCGGGCCGCACCCCGGAGATGGCGATGATCCGGCGGGCCTTCGTCGCCGCGCCCGGGCGCCTCTTGATGTCGGTCGACTTCAACCAGCTCGGGCTGCACGTGCTCGCGCACCTGACGAAGGATCCCGCGCTCGTCGAGCCGCTGCGCGCGCGTGCCGACATGCACCGCCTCACCGCGTCGGCCGTCCTCGAGACCACACCCGAGGCGATCACGGACGAGCAGCGCCAGCTCGGCAAGGTGGTGAACTTCGCGACGTTCGCGGGGCAGGGGGCGAGCGCGCTCGCGCTCCAGCTCGGCGTGCCTGCGGCGGAAGCCA
>JALHPV010000428.1 GCA_022842285.1 Kofleriaceae bacterium | reverse complement strand
CCGGCGAGCTGTGCTCGACCTTCATCGCCGAGTGCCGCGACGACACGTGGCGAGCGGCCGGGTTCGCCACCGCGGACGAGGATCAGACCGTCGCGATCCTCGAGACCCTGTTTGCCGACCACCTGCGCGGCCATCGCCTCGTCAAGAATCGCTCGATCTGGCGCAACTTCCCGACGGTGCGCTGCCGGCACTGGCACACGGGGAACGTGGTGCTGGTCGGCGACGCAGTGCACACCGCGCACTTCTCGATCGGCTCGGGCACCAAGCTCGCGATGGAAGACATGATCGCCCTCCGGGATGCGTTGCTCGCGCACGCCGACGTGCCGACCGCGCTCGCCGCCTACGAGGCCCGGCGCCGGCCCGACGTGGAGGCCCTGCAGGCGGCCGCCCAGGCGAGCCTCGAGTGGTTCGAGGGCACCGAGCGCTACCTGGGCATGACGCCCGTGCAGTTCAACTACAGCCTCATGACGCGCAGCCTGCGGATGTCGCACAACTCCGTCACGCGCCGCGACCCCGAGCTCGCGGCGGCGATGGTGGAGCAGCTCGCGACCACGCACCACGCCGCGCCCAACCTCACCCCGCTTGCCATGCCGTTCGCGCTGCCGGTGACGCCCTCCCCTGCCGTCCCCGGCGCGACTCCGCAGACGGTCCGTTCGCGGGTGGTCGTGAGCGACCCCGAGACGACGGCGAGCCTCATGCCCGCCGCCGGCCTCGTCATGGTGGGCACGCCCGATCCCGCGGCGGTCGCGACGGCGCACGCGGGTGGCGCCCGGATCGCCCTCCGCGTCGCGTCGTCGGCCAACAGCTGGGCCACCGCGCACGCCCACGGCTTCGATGGCCTCGTCCTCGCCCCGGGCGACGCCGCCAGCACCGCGCCGGCTGACCAGGCCGGCATCGCCACCGAATATCACCGGGGCGTGGTGGAAGCGCTCCCCGCCACGATCGCCACCGCGCGCGCCGCCTGGCCCGCCGACCGCTTCATCGGTGCCGTCGTCCACGACCGGCCCTCCACCCGGGCCGCCGTCGTCGGCCACGCCGCCCAGCTGGTCCGCGCGGGCGCGACGCTGCTCGTCGTCGACTCCGTTGTCCTCGCTGATCGGCTCCGCAACGAGCTCCACGTCGCCACCTGCGTCGTCGCCGGCGATGCCCGTCCCACCGACCTGGACGCCATGATCGCTGCGGGTCGCGCTGACCTCGTGCTAGTCAGCTGACTTGCGCCCTCGTCGGTACCAGCTCACGAAGGATGCGATCGCCATCCTCGATCGCGGCCATCCGTGGCTCTTCCGCGCCCAGCTCTCCTCGGCCGCCCAGGTGTTTGCCGACGGTGACTGGCTCCGCCTCGTCGATGGCCAGAACAAGGTCGTCGCCCACGGCATCTACGAGTCCGAGGGCGCCATCGCCATCCGGCTCCTCCGCCGCGGCCCCGCCCCCGTCGATGCGGCCTACCTGAACGAGGTCCTCCGGGCCGCCCTCGCCCGGCGCGAGCCGCTCGCGAAGCGCACGAACGCGATGCGCCTGGTCCAGGGCGAGTCCGATGGGCTCCCCGCGGTGGCGATCGATCGCTTCGCGAACACGCTGGTCGTGTCGTCGTATTCGGCCGGCGCAGACCTGCTCGCGCGGTATGCGGCGCACGCGCTCTACCGGGCCGAGTCGCCGGTGCTCCCCGGCGGTGAGCGCAACATCATTCTGCGGCCGGCGCATCGCCGACGCGGGGCGGGCACGGCCTCGGAGATCGAACGCCAAGACACCCTGGACGCCAAGGGCTCGGACGCGGGTCGTTCGAGCTCCAACGATGGGACCGTGCTCGCGGGGACGCTGCCGTCGGCGATCGACTTCGTCGAGGATGATCTGCCGTTCTCGGTCGATGTCGCCGGACAGAAGACGGGGGCGTACCTGGATCTCCGCGCGTTGCGCCGGGCCGTGGCGGCGCTGCCGCTCCAGGGGGCGCGCGTGCTGAACCTGTTCGCGTACTCAGGCATGCTCGGGCGAGCCGCCGAGCGCGCGGGCGCGACGACGATCACGCAGGTGGATGCATCGGCGCGCGCGCTGGAGTTCGCGGCCGCCCACCACGTCGACGACGCGACCAAGCACCGCTTCCTCGTCGAGGACGTCTTCGAATGGCTGCCCGGCATCGACCCGACGAACGACTACGACCTGGTCATCGTCGATCCGCCCGCGATGACCAGCCGCTCGGCGCAGATTCCCAACGTCCTCGCCGCGTACCGGAAGCTGTATCGCGGCGCCATGCAGGCGGTGAAGCCGGGCGGCCTCGTCGTCGCCGCGTGCTGCACCAGCCGCATCGAGCGCAAGGTCTTCGAGAAGACGGTGCACGACACCCTCGGGCCGGGTTTTGTCCGTGAGAAATCGCTCCCGCCGGAGGCCGACCACCCCGTCGGGTTCCCCCAGGCGGACTATTTGAAGATCATTTTTTATCGCCGCCGCGTGGCCTGAGCGCCCTCGCGTCGCATGGGGTCGCACCCACGTCGCATGCGACAGCGGCGGGCGTCAGGCGAGGCCGCGGGACGGGCTCTTGGCCAGCGAGCGATAGCGGACCAGGTGCCGGACGGCGCGGCGGAGCACGAGCTCGTCATTCCCGCGGCGTCCGAGCTGGTCGTAGAGGCGGGCGAGGTTCCAGTGGGCGTCCGTGAGCGCGGGGTCGAGCGTGAGGGCGTGCTCGTAGTGAGCCACGGCCTCCGCGGCGCCCCCCCGGTCCTCGACGGCAACGCCGAGGTTGAACCAGTACAGCGCGATGGCGGGCGCGGCGCAGATGGCGAGGCGGTAGTGGGCTTCGGCGGCGGCGAGGTCGCCCGGGGCACCGCGCTCGTGGAGGATGCGGGCGAGGTTGTTGTGCGCATCCGCGAGGTCGGGCCGACCGGCCAGGGCGCGTAAATAAGCAGCGGCCGCGGCCACCGGATCGGTCGCTTCCAGGGCGCAGCCGCGCTCGTACCAGTCGGTCGCAGGCGTGCCGCGCCGCATCCCACGCCGCTCACCGAGCCTGGCGGTCAGGTAGATCAGATCGCGGGGATCGCTCACACAGCAACGCTAAACGCGGGGTCTGACATGTACTATGTCGCCGTGGGTGACGCGCAGGGCACCACCCTTAGCTTTCACGAAGATGGCAAGCCGGGTCGGCTTGGGCCGCGGCCCGAGCCTGTGCTCGTGCTCGCGCTGGAGTGCGGTCGTCCGCGTGCCGGCTCGGTCCGGTATCGCATTGGCGACCTGACCGGCATCACGCTCGGGCGCGGTCCCGATCGCCGGTCGGAGCGCGGCGGCACGGAGCTCACGGTCCGGGTCCCGGACAAGTGGATGTCCTCGAAGCACGCGCGCATCGAGCCGAGCTTCGGCCGCTGGGTGCTCACCGACACCGAGTCCAAGAACGGCTCCATCGTCGATGGCCACACCACGAAGCGCGCGGTGTTGACGGACGGCTCGCTCATCGAGCTCGGCCACACGCTGTTCATCTTCTTCGAGCGCATGCCGATCGAGCCCGATGCGCCGCCGATGCTCGATCTGGCCGCGCCGGTCAACGAAGGCGCGCCCGGCAGCGAGCCCGCCGGGTTCGTCACCCTGTCGCCGCAGTGGACGCAGGAGCTCGCGCGCCTCCGCCAGATCGCATCGTCGGAGATCCCGATGCTGATCGAAGGCGACAGCGGCACCGGCAAGGAAGTCATCGCCCGCGCCATCCATACCCTGTCGGGCCGCGGCGGCGCGTTCGTGCCCGTCAACTGTGGCGCACTTCCCGAGAACCTCGTCGAGAGCGAGCTGTTTGGCTACAAGAAGGGCGCGTTCTCGGGCGCCCAGAGCGACCACCCCGGCCTCGTCCGCGCGGCCGATGGCGGCACGCTGTTCCTCGACGAGATCGGGGACCTGCCGGCAAGCTCGCAGGCCGCCCTCCTCCGCGTGCTCCAGGAGCGCGAGGTCATGCCGGTCGGCGGCACCCGCGCGGTCCCCATCGATCTGCGTGTCGTCGCCGCCACGCACCGCGACCTCGACGACATGGTCGCCGAGCAGTCGTTCCGCCACGATCTGTTCGCGCGCCTCGCCGGCTTCCGCGTCACCGTCCCGACGCTCGCGGAGCGGCGCACGGACATCGGCCTTCTCATCGGCGCACTGCACGCGCGGCTCTTCCCGGCGGAGCACCCGGGCTTCGACATCGATGCCGCGCGCATGCTCCTGCGCTACCCGTGGCCGCTGAACGTCCGCGAGCTCGAGCAGGCGCTCACGACCGCGCAGGTCCTCGCCCGCGATCAGCCGATCCGCGCCGAGCACCTCCCCGACTCCGTTCGCACGGGGCGGCCGCCGGGCGCGCCGCGCCCCGTCGTCCTCAGCGAGGCCGATCAGAAGGTGCGCGACACCGTCGTCGCGGCGCTGCGCGAGCATCAGGGCAACGTCTCCGCGGTCGCCCGCGCTCTCGACAAGGACCGCAAGCAGATCCAGCGCTGGATGAAGCGCTTCGCACTCGACCCCGCGACGTATCGCTAGGGCCCGGCCCTGAAGTCGATGGTCGGTGGAGGTCGACGGCGACGGCGACGGCGAACGTTGTCGATGACGTAAGCGGACAGCGTCGCCCCTTGCAGGCCACGCTGCGTTGGCGGCTCAGCTTCGCGACGCTGCGCAATCGACGCTGGCGACGCACATCTGGAGGTGATGACGACGATGGGTGTTGTCGACGCAGAGCGCTATCGGACGGGGCCCCGAGTTGCTCGAGCGCGTGGTCGCGATGCTGACGCTGAGCGTCCAAGTGACGCTGTCCGCTCAGGTCAAGGTCTACGTTTCACGTCGCCGTCGCCGTCGCCGTCCGCGGCCACGGCCACGGCAGGGACAGGCCTAGTCCGACCAGCCGGCCGGTCATCGGCGCGTGAACGCAGGCAACCGTCTGCGCGGGCGTCAGGTCTGTAGGGAACCGCGCGATCGGCCTTCGAGCCTCCCACCGCACATCTTGCGGGTCGG
>JALHPV010000427.1 GCA_022842285.1 Kofleriaceae bacterium | reverse complement strand
GGCGGCGGGCGCAGGCGCGGACGGCGCCGGCGGGACGAACGCACCGGTCTCGCCATCGGCGGGCGCGACCGGCGCGGCCTTCTTCTTGAGCTTGGGCGCGGGGGCGCCCGGCGCGGCCTTCGCCGGCATGCGCGCCAGCGTGGCCGAGCGGCGCATCGCGTAGGCCGCAAGCTGCGACTGTGGCTGGGCGGTGGCGAACCGATCGTACTCGGTGCGGGCCTTCGCGAGCTCGCCACTACGATCGAGCGCGGAGGCGAGGTGGAAGCGTGCGTCGGGACGCTCCGGGTCGTCGACAGCGGCGGTGAGATGCACGATGGCGGCGTCGAGCTTGCCGGTCTTCGCGTACGCGAGGCCGAGGTAGTAGTGGACCGCGAGCGCGCGCGCGCCCTTCGGATCGCCGGCGAGTGCGGCCTCGAGCGGAGCGATCACGTCGGCGTGCTTCCCGGCCTTCACGGCGGTGGCGGCCTGAGCGAGCGCGGTGTCGGTGGCCTGGACCGCGGTGGCGTGGGCCCGTGCTGCCAGGACGGCCCGCTCCGTCTTCGTCATCGGGGAGCTCTCCAGCGCGGAGAGCTTGGTCATCGCCTCGGGGCGCTTGCCGGCCTCCAGGAGCTCGTAGACGGTCCAGGCGTCGGCGGCGGCCTGGTCCCGGGCGGCCAAGGTGGCGGCCGTCTCGTCCGCCCGCTTCGTGGCGAGATCGCGCTCACGCTCGGCGCGGTCCCGGGCCTCACCGAGCTCGCTGGCCCGGCTCCGGTAGAGCAGCACGCTTCCCGTGCCGCACAGGACGGTGAAGATCAGGTAGGCGACGAAGGAATTCAGGTTGAGCGAGCGGGTCCGCCGGCGCTGGACCTCGACCAGGGCCCCGATGGACTCGGCCAGCTGGGTGACCTGCTGCTGGGTCTTGCGGCCCTGGGAGGCCTGGTCGTCGGCCTTCCTGCGCAGGGCCTCGAGGAGCGCGAAGCCCTCCCCGTCGCTCGCCACGGGCGCCGGCTCGGGGCCAATCGTCGACGATTCGACGGGCTCGAGCTTGGGGGCAGCGCTCATGACCGGCTCTTGTTCCCGCGGATCGGCCTATAAATCAAGTCCGATCCACGGGTTGAGGGTTCCACCCATGGCTGCTACAGTGCCCCCGCGCGGGACCTGCTTGCCGGCGCGAAGTTCCATGACGCTCTTATACGACTGGCTCAAGAAGGCCGCGAAGGCCCAAGGGAACAACAAGGCCGTCGTGTACCGGGACAACTACCTCTCCTGGCGCGGCCTGCTCCATCGTGTCGACCGGCGGGCACAGGAGTTCAAGAGCATGGGGATCAAGGAAGGCGCGTGGGTCGGGCTGATGCTCGGCAACGTTCCCGACTTCGTGATCCTCGCGCTTGCCCTGTCGAAACTCGACGCCGCGATCGTCCCGATCGATCCCACCACCGGCGGGCGCGAGCTCGAGCTCATCCTCGCGGCCGCGCCACTGCGTGCTCTGGTCACGCGGCCACGCGGCTCGGAGGGCTCGATCTCCGCGAACGGCACGTCCGCGCCGGTGCCGCCGAGCACCCTGCCCCGTTCCCGCGTCGCCCGTCCGACGGCACCGCCACCGCGCGAAGCCACCGCGTCGACGGCCGCGCCTGGCGCCGATGCTGCCGAGGTGCGGCGTCGCCTCCAGGGCACGCTCCTCACATGCAGCGTCTACAAGCGCTCGCCGCCCGCGCACGGCGTGGATCCGATCGCGGTGCTGTTCACCGCCGATTCGCTCGGCGATCCGAAGGGCGTGCTGCGCACCGACAAGAACTCGATCGCAGCCGTCGATCACGCGATCGCGGCGCTCTCGCTGAACGAGAAGACGCGCGTGCTCGTGGCCGTCCCGCTCTTCCACGCGTACGGCTGGGATCTCGGCTTTCTGCCCACGCTCAAGCTCGGCTCGACGATGTTCCTCGAGGAGGAGATCAGCGCCCGCCGCATCGGCAAGCTGCTCCGCGAGCACGAGGTCGATGTCCTGCCCGGCACGCCGTCGATGTACGCCGAGCTCTCGCGCCTCCCGACGGCCAAGAAGCTCGACGTGAAGTCGCCCCGCTTCCTCGCCGCTGGCTCGCGCCTCGATCAGACCGTGGCCGACGAGTTCGCGGACAAGTACGGCATCAAGGTCATGTCTTGCTACCACTCGACGGAGGCGGCTACCGTCGCCCTCGAGGACACCGGCAAGTACCCGACGACCGTCGGCAAGTCGATCGAAGGCGTCGACGTCAAGATCACGGGCCCCGACGGCAAGGCCACCAAGGAAGGTCTCATCTGGGTGAAGAGCAAGACGCTCTCGCCCAAGGCGATCGGTCCCTTCGACGACGAGAAGGCACCGCCCTCCGCCCGCGCCTCAGGGATGGTGGCCATCGGCGCCATCGACAAGACCGGCTGGCTCCGCACCGGTGACCTCGGCAAGCTGGACAAGAACAACCGTCTCCAGCTCACGGGGCGCGAGGACGACGTCGTGAAGGTCGACGGCAAGCGCGTCGCGCTCGGTGAGGTCGAAGGCTGTCTCGAGTCCTACTCGAAGATCAAAGCGGCGCAGGCCACCGTCGTCACCGACCCGATGGCGGGTGCGGTCGTGGTCGCGCGCGTCGTCACGAAGCAGAAGTGCGGGGTCGAGGAAATCATCGACCACTGCGCGCGGAACCTGGCGCCGTACAAGGTGCCGCGCCGCATCGAATTCTGCGACGCGATCTAAGTAGTTCGTCGGCGTCGGGCGTGTTGCTGTGCGCCCAGAATTTTGACATTCCGGGGCACCACCGACGACGTTAGTTGATGACCACGAGCTCGCCGGCGTCGTGGCCGCAGAAGCGAGCGTTCAGATCGTACTTGGTGCCGCAGACCGGGCAGATGCGGGCGACCACGCCGGCCGGCTCCGTGGCGCCGCGCTTGCGCGGACGCGTGGCGTTGTAGACGGAGAACGGAACGAGCTCGTTGCCGTCGTGCGGACACGACCGCAGGCCGGGTTCGTAGGCGCGGCGGCACGCCATGCAGACGAGGCCCGCGCTCCGACCGACGGCGCTGCGCCCCGACAGGTTGGCCGTCAGCATCTCCTCCGGCGAGACGAGCCGGCGCGCATCGCGCGTGCAGTAGGTCATGCCGTGATACTCGGTGCGGCACGTCGGGCAGACCATCGCGGAGCTGGTCGCGATCGCGAGGCCGCCGCCACCACCACCGCCTCGCACCACCGCGGGACGCTGACGTGGACGCGGCACGACAGGCGGCGCCGTCGGTAGCGTCGGCGGACGTACGACCGGTTCGACGGGCGCGGCCGCCTGCCGTGCATTCTTGCGGCGCAGGACGATCGCCATCGCGACGAGCCCGATGATCACGAGCGACAGGAGTCCGATCACCGCCACGAGGAGTGGCTCGGCGGATCCGGCTCCGATTGCTCTGAATCCGGACATGTCGAAGTCCTCGACGAGGCTAGCAATCGCCACCGAACGATTCAATTGGGAATCAGCGTCGGGTACAAGGCACGGGGCCATGCCTGACCTCGTGATCGGTGGCCGCCGGGCGGCGGTGCAGCGCCCCTGGCGTGCGGGAGCGATCGCGCTCGCCATGCTGGGCGTCGCCATCATCGTCGCCTGGTTCATCTACCGGCGCTCGGTGGCCTACGACGTGCCGGGGGGCGACGTCCGCGGCGAGATCTCCTCGGCCCAGGTCGGACCGGGAGCGCCGCGTACGCTCACGTTCAACGGGGCGTCTCTTGGGTTTACCGGAGGCATTCCGGTGCTCCGGATCGGCGGCGACCCGCATGCGATGGGCGCTGCCCATGGCCGGCTGCTCGCGCCGTACCTGACCGCCGTGACGCGGGCCGCCAGGCCCTCCATCGAGGGCACGGTTGGCACGTCGGGCATGTTCGGCGGCTGGACCCATGGCATGCGCCTCGCCTGGCGCTGGCGCTTCGTCGACGACGGGCTCGTGGATACTGACCGGCGCTGGGTCGCCGGCATGACGCGCGGCGCCGCGGCCAGCGGGATCTCGCTGTCCTACGACGACCTCGTGCGGACGCAGGCCGTGCTCGATGTCGGCGCGCCCTCGACGCGGACCGCCGAAGCCGAGCAGCACGGCATCGCGCGGAGCCTGACCGTGATCGCGCATCAGGCCCAGGCCCCGGCGCGGCTGTGGCTCGGCCGTCACTTCGCACTGCCCGGCCTCGACGATGGCGGCGACGCGGAGGTGCCGGTCGTGACGATCGCGAAGCCCGAGGGCCGGATCGCGTATGCCCAGGTGGGTTGGCCCGGTGGGCTTGGTGCCGTGACCGGCATCAACGCGAGTGGCATCGCCGTCCTGGTCCATCCGGTGCGCACATCCGACCTCCGTCCCACGCGCGCGGCTCGTCCCGTCGCGCATCTCGCCCGCGGCATCCTCGAGCAAGCGGCGACGCTCGATCAGGCGATCAAGCTCGTCGAGGCCACGCCCACGCTCGGGGCGGCCGTGTTCGTGCTCGCGGACAGCACCGGCGCATGGGTCGTCGTCGAGCGCACGCCGAGCAAGTCGATCGTCGAGCGTGCGCCGAAGATGAGCGCCCTTGGCGACGTGCTCACGACCAACGCTCTCGCAAGTGATCCGGAGAACGATCGCTCGCGCCGTACGCTCTCGACGATGAGTCGTGTCACGCGCGCCGAGAAGCTCGTGCGCGAGCCGCTGCCCGATGTCGCCGCCGTCGCCGCCGTCCTCCGCGATCGCAGGAGCGTCGACGACGCCCAGCGGGCCGCCGGTCACCGCGGGATCATCGCCGATGGCCGTAGCATCCACACCGTCATCATCGATCCGACGTCGCTCGAGCTCTGGGTCGCGGATCCTGCAGCCGCTGGCCGGATGCGGGGCTTCGACCTCCGCCACGAGCTGCGCGCCGAGGGCACCGCCGCCGCGCCGCCGGCCGACATCGCGCCGGATCCCGCCCTCGAGCTCGAGGAGGCGGCCGCCCTCGCGGCCGCGCGCGCGGACCTCCGCA
>JALHPV010000426.1 GCA_022842285.1 Kofleriaceae bacterium | reverse complement strand
TGATGGTCCTCGCGATCCCGCCGCTCGTCACACAGTTCGCTCAGGTGCTGCAGGACGCTCCCGGTCTCCGCGACGACCTCGTCGAGTGGCTCGAGCAGTACGCGTGGGCGCAGTCGCTCTCGAAGCAGCTCGCCAGCGCGGACATGGACTTCGCCAGCGGGGCGGGCACCATGCTCCTCGGTCAGTCGTCGAACGTGGTGGGCGGCTTCACCTACGCACTCACCACGCTGTTCCTCGCCGCCTACTGGCTCTCGGACCCCGTGCGCTCGCGCAGCATGATCTACGCCGTCGTACCGCGGCAGCACCACATCAAGCTCGCCCGGATCCTCATCGAGCTGAAGATCATCGTGGGCGGCTACATGCGTGGGCAGCTGATCACGTCGGCGGCCTGCGGCGGCTTCGTCTTCGCGACGCTCATGATCCTCGGGGTCCCCAACGCCGTCGCCTTCGCCATCTTCGCGGCCGTCGTCGACGTGATCCCGCTCATCGGAGGCCTGATCGCCACCCTCCCCGTCCTCGCCGCCGTCGCTCCGCGCGGCCCCGTCGTCCTCGGCGTCGTGGCGATCGTCATGTTCATCTACCAGGAGTTCGAGTCGCGAGTCCTCGTCCCCCGCGTCTACGGCCGCGTGCTCCGCCTCTCCCCTGCGATCGTGATCATCGCGATCCTCGTCGGTGCGGCCCTCCTCGGTATGCTCGGCGCCCTCCTCGCCCTCCCCATCGCGGCCGGCGTGCAGATGGTCATCCGCGAGCTCCGCTTCGAGCTCCCCGGCGAGCTCCACGGCGACGAGAAGACTCGCACGAGCGACGAGAAAGCCGACCTCATCTACTCGCAGCTCACCGAAGGCGCCACCGCCGCCGATGCCGCCATCATCGCCTCCGAGCTAGCCGCGAAGATGAAAGAATCCGGCCGATGACGAGCTCTCCGACCGACGCCGGCATCCAGGGCTTCTGGACCTGGTTCGCCGCCACTGCCCCAACCCTCGCGGCGGACTTTGGCAACGACGCGCTCCTCGAGGAGCTCGACACGCGCGTCTCCGCCTTCGGCATCATCTGGGATCTCCAGGGCGGCCCCGACAACACCTACGTCCTCATCCTCTCGCCCTTTGGCGACGAAGACTTGCTACCGCTCACCCGGCGCATGGTCGCCCTCGCCCCGACGCTCCCGAAGTGGACGTTCCTCCCCGCGCGCCCGCGCCAGGACGCCTTCGACACCGTCACGATCGCGAACGAGGCCGGCGACGAGCGCACCATCGACACGAAGCCGTGGCGCTACGCCCTCTACAAGTTCCCCGACGATACCTTCGATCTCGTCCTCGAACAGCCGAACCTCGCCGACGCGAGTGAGGACGATCGCTACACGGCGGCGTTTCTCACTCTCGACAACCTCCTCGGTGAAGAGGCCCGCATCGAGCGCATCCGCAGCGTCGAGGTCGTGGCGACCCTGCCTCCGGATGCGGCCACGAGCGCCAGCCCGCTGGCCGAGTTGCCCAAGCACATCGCCGTGCTGGCCCCTCGCCCGCCGTGATGCTTCGTGTCGCCTCGTGGTCGACGGGTGATTGATTCGGGGCGACAGCCCGACGCCCCGAGGCCTCCAGGCGGCCTCCTGACGGGCCCGTGCACCGGCACCCTGCTTGCTACGTGGCAGGGGACATGCCCATCTCCAAGCCAACGTTTCTCGTCGTCGCTCTCGTCGCCGTCTCCACCGACGCGATGGCCAACGTGCGGATCCACAACGCGACCGATCAGGAGCTCACGCTCGAATGCACGTTGCCGAACGGTGCGGTGACAAAGGACACGATGTACGCCGCCATCGACAGCATCGATGACGGGAACTGCGATGTCCCATCGACCGCAAAGACCGTCGCCGTCCGCGCCGTGGATGATGAAGGCAAGGCGGTCTGGTCAGCGACGATCAAGGACAACTCGATGCACCTCCTCGTGGCGGGGAGCAAGGCGGTCGAGGCCGTGCCCGCCGGCATGATGTCGGTGCCGAAGGAGTCGCCCCGGGTCGCGCTCATGGACCTCACGGGCGAGAAGTTGAAGCTCGACCTCACCGGCACCGGGGGCGTGGGCGCGCATCGTGGAATCGCGGCTCCCACTCGCTTCGAACCCAAGAAGGCCCTGAAGCTCGATGCCCGCGAAACGTACTTCACGATGACGGGTGCGAATGCCGACGGTGAGGTCTCGTTCGACATGGACCGCGTGACCGCCGGCAACTACTACGTGGTCTGGAAGGTGCCCCGCAGCGGCAAGTACCGCGCGGTCCAGCTCGGACGCCTCTAGCAGCTCTCTCAGCGGACGATGCCGAAGATGCGGTCGTGCTCGCGCTGCATGAGCGCGGCGAACTGCTGCTTCAGGGCGGGATCGAACTGCGGGTTGGGTTGGCCGAGGATCTCGGGCGAGCCGACCTTCGGGGTCCAGTAGCCTTCGCACTCGAGCCATGCTTGGTGGTGGGTGCCGTTGTTGGCGAGGACGAGGTGGTGGTTCATCTGGTTGCCCATCGCGTCCTTCTGGTAGGCCATCTCGGCGTGGACCTTCGCGTACAGCTCGAGGGTGCAGGGAGGCCGGCCACCGCGCGCCTTGGCCTGCGCGGCCTGATAGAGCGGCATGAAGGCCATCGCGGTGCGGCCCATGTCATTGGGGTCGCTCATCTTCGCGGTCCAGCCGGTCTTCGACGCGGTCCACGTATCAGGTGAGACCCCGTGTTGGCCGGCGATCGCGAATTCCTTGTTCACGTCGCCGCCCGTGTCAGCCATGAGTGCGCAGAGGTCGGCGTATTGCTCGATGGGGATCAGGTTCATCGCGGGGATAGACCCCGGCCCCGGGCAAACGTGACAGGCGAATTCAAGCGCGTCGGACCGGTGATGCCCTGTCGACCGGAGCGCTACCATCGTGGCCGATGGCTCGCCGCCCGATGACCCAGAGGCCGGACGACCGCGAGCTGGTCAAGATGGCGAACCTCGCCAAGCGCTCGGGCGTGCCGACGCCAACCATCAAGCACTACATTCGTGAAGGGCTGCTCGACGGCCCTGCCATCCGCACGAGCCGCAACATGGCGTACTACGATGCGCGCAACATCGAACGCATCCGGGTCATCAAGCAGCTCCAGACCGAACGCTATCTCCCCCTGCAGATCATCGGCGAGCTGCTCGAGCCCGCCCCCAGCGCGAAGCTCCGGGCCGCGCAGGACCACGTCGCGACCCTCGCCGCACTGGCCCCCGCGGTCGCAACACCGGCGGGCCTTCGCAAGCTGCGGATCGATGTCCTTCGTTATGGGACCGTGCGCGCCAGTGAGCTGGCGCGGCTCGAGCGCGCCGGCATCCTGACCCTCGAAGGCAAGGGGGCGACCGCCGGGTATAGCGGCGTGGATGTCGAGCTGCTCGCGCTCATCGACACGGTTCGACGCAGCGGCTTCCTCGCCGTCTTTCCCATCGACTTGCTCCTGACCTACCGCGATGCGGTCACCGCGTTGCTCCGCTTCGAGGTCGAGCAGTTCCGCGCGTTCGCCCTCACCCAGCCCCTGCCGATGCCGCTCCCCGACGCGGCGCGCCTCGGCATGCAGTTCGGAGAGCGGCTCGTGGTCGCCCTGCGCGCGAAGCTCCTCCCGGCCCTGCTCACGGACGCCACCAAAAGTAGGAAGTAGAGAGTTCAAGTATCAGCTCTGGGGTGACCGGTCCCAGGTCCGATGCCTGTGGGCCGCTGAAGCGTCGCGATTCGCGCCCCCGGACCTGGCCCGGTTCTTGGTGAGTGCGGGCGCATGACACCAGTCCGCCTGCTCGCCGCGACGCTCGTGATGGCAAGTTGCACCGTGGGGGAGTCGACGCCGCTCGAGGGCGACCCTGCCGAGTTGTCGCCCAATGCGGCCGCGGCCCCGCCTGCAACCCTGGTGTGGCCAGTCCTCCGGCAGGGGGCCTCGAACCGTTCGGTGGTTGCCGCGCAGTACTTGCTACGAGACGCCGGGCAGACGCTCGCCGTCGACGGCTCGTTCAGCGCGGGCACCGCGACCGCGGCCCGATCCTTCCAGGGCCAGTCCGGGCTCGCGGTGGATGGTGTGATTGGATCGGGGACCTGGCCGCGCCTGGTTGTCGAGCTCCGGCAGGGCGACGAAAGCGCGGCGGTGTCGGCCGCGCAGGACCTCCTGAAGAACCGCTACGGCAAGAGCCTCGACGTCACGGGAGTGTTCGGGACCACCACGGCGACTCGCGTGAAGGCGTTCCAGACCGAGAAGTGCCTCGCGCCGACGGGCGTGGTCGGCCTGTACACGTGGCACGCCCTGATCGCCGAGGCGAGCTACTGCGCCGGCTCGGGCAGTGATGCGGGGACGATCCTGGCATCGCACCAGGCGCGAACCTTGACTCTCTGGGACCAGACCTTTGGTCGCTTCGACGGCGCCGATCCGCTCTCGAATGTTCGTGATGCGGCCGCGGGCCGGCCGGCGAAGACGAGCTGCTACGGCAACGCACCGTGCACGAGCGTGACCCTGTCACCGCGGTTGCTCGCCGGCATGGCGCAGCTACGAACGCGCTACGGCTTTCGCTACTTCGTGACGTCGATCGCCGGGGCGACGCACTCGAGTACGTCGCTGCACTACGCCGGGCGCGCGTTCGATATCGACGAG
Organism: Kofleriaceae bacterium; assembly: GCA_022842285.1. Taxonomy (GTDB): domain Bacteria; phylum Myxococcota_A; class Polyangia; order Haliangiales; family Haliangiaceae; genus JABFXX01. Next base: position 496 of record JALHPV010000426.1, on the reverse strand, counting down.
ATCAACGGCGCGAAGATCGTCGGAGACAGCACCGCGAGTCGGCAGTTCATGGCCGCGTGCACTGCCCTCGGTGCGATCGAGGTCCTGGGGCCCAGCAACGACAGCGGACACCAGGATCACATTCACTGCGGCTGGTAGGGCGGCGCGCGCCGACGTGACGGCCAGCCTCTACCGACCGCTCGTGACGAGCATCCGCACGCTGTGCGGCGGTACGTTGAACGATGCGTGGCCGCCGATGACCTCGATCGCGGCGGCGAACGGATCTTTCAGCGTGCCCACGTGGGCACCGGTCACGAGGGTGGCGGCGGCGGCGCGGTCGGAGTCGTTGATGACGAAGACAGCGCGCACGGTGCCGTTCCCGTCGGCGTAGGCGACCGACCGGATCGGCGAGGACGCGGGCGTGATGGTCCAGGTGTCGGGCAACGAGCCGGCGAGCGCGGTGAGATCGCTCGCGAGGCCGGCGAGATCGGTGAGGGACTCGGGGCGCAGGCGGCCG
>JALHPV010000425.1 GCA_022842285.1 Kofleriaceae bacterium | reverse complement strand
CGAGGCCTGGCGCGACTGCGAGGCCGAGCGCGAGGCGGACGGCTGCGAGGCGGACGGCTGCGAGGCCGAGCGGGACTTCGAGGCCGAGGGGGCCGAGGGGGCCGAGGCCGACGCCGACGTGGCGCCCTGGGCCGCGCGCTGCTGGAGGTGCGCGTGGACAGGCTGCGCGACGTGGTTCACGACCGGCGGGGGCGGGAGGGGCTGCGCGGGCGCAGTCGCCGGGCGAGCCACGAGCACCGGGGCCGGGGTGGCGCGGGGGCGGCGGCGGTTGGCGGTCTGGTAGGGCTCCACGGCGGGGCCCGAGGGGTTCAGGCTCTTGGACTCGGTACGCACGCGCTTGCTGTACTCCTCGAGGGCGGCGGCGGCAGAGAGGCCGGATGCCTTGTCCGTCGCGGGCTCGTCATCGTCGACGCCCTCGGCCAGGCGCTCCGGGGGGAGAGCAAGCTGGTTCGACCGGAGGTGGGTCGGAGCCTCGAACGGTAGGGGGCCGCGGCGCATGCCGGGTCATTGTGCAAGGGCAAGACCACGGGGGAACGAGCGTCAACTCGTGGGATCAACGTCGACTGCTGCGGGAGACAATGGGGGTGGGGTGGAAGTTTCGTATCCCCGGGTATTCGAGACCGGTGGGTTTCGAGCCCCGCTTTCTAGAGTAGACGGGCGCATATGTAGTGGCGTGACGGTTGCTGTACTCATTCCTCCATGATCGAGAAGCACCGTCTCGTGTGTTCCCTGCTCGCCACTCTCCTCACCGCCGGTCCGGCGCTGGCCGATCGAGGAGATCGAGACAGGAAGCTGCCCGTCGTCGAGGACGATGGCATCGACACGGGGATCGAGGGCATCGCGACGTTCGATGTCACCCTGGATGAGCTGATCGACGCGACCATCCGGGCCTCGCCGGAGCTCGCCCGCACGAAGTCGGACCGGGCGGTGGCCAAGGGCAAGGCGGGAGCGGCGCGCGCCGACCAGCAGTGGACCGCCAAGGCGGATGTCACCTATGACCGGTTCTCCATCGGTGGCGACGTCGAGAACGTCGAGCCCCAGCAGACCGTTGATCAGCGCCAGTTCAGGTCGAGCCTCACCCTCGGCCGCAACGTCCCGACAGGCGGTAACGTCTCGGTTCAGCTCGGTTTCGAGCGCACGCAGGTCGAGATCGCCATCGATCCCGGGGCCTTCGACGTCAACCCCTTGATGCCGCCCGGCGGCGAGCAGGTCATCATCGACGAGATCTACGCGAAGCACCGCACCAACGTCATCGCGGCGTTCAAACAGCCGCTGGGACGCGGGTTTGGCCCCGACGTCGCCCTGGCCAACCAGAAGCGCGCCGACCTGCAGATGACCGAGGCGACGCTGAAGACCCAGCTCGAGGCGGAGCGCATCATCCAGGAGGTCATCACCGGGTACTGGGAGCTGGCGTACTCCTTCCTCGAGGTCGAGATTCGCCAGCAGGCCCTCGCGGCCGCGAAGGCCCACGAGAAGGAGACCAGGATCGCCGTCCGCGCCAACATGCAGCCCGCCCGCGAGAACCTCGCTGTGTCCCTCGAGGTCGCCCAGCGCGAGGAAGCGGTCATGAAGGCCCAGCTCGACTACGAGAAGAAGTCCCTGGAATTGCGCAGGAAGACGGGCATCTCCATCGATCAGCGCGAGGTCGTGCTCCGCCCCACGGGGGAGTTCAAGATCGGGGAAGAGGAATTCGAGGTCGAGGAGGTGCTCGCGCAGAGCCGCAAGGTGAACCGCAAGCTCGCCCAGATCATCATTCAGAAGAAGCAGGCCGAGCTCGACGTGAAGGTGGCGAAGAACGGGATGCTCCCGCAGATCGACGTCTCGCTGCAGGGCGGCTTGCTCGGCCAGGGCGATAGTACGAGCAGCGCGTTCGGGGCTGCGTTCGGGGCGGACGGCTTCCAGGTCGTCGCTAACCTCTCGGTCCAGTTCGATATTTCCGGGGCTGCGAAGTCGAACCTCGAGGCCGCCGAGGCCCAGAAGTCCCGCGTGGAGGTCGATCGGATCGACCAGGAGCGCACCCTCGAGACCGAGGTCGTCCAGAGCGTTCGCCTCGTGAAGAGCGCCGCCGTTCGGGTCGAGCTCGCCCAGCGCGCGGTGACGGCGGCCGGCCTCAACGTCGAGGCGGAGAACGTCCTGTTCCAGGCCCTCAAGAGCAGCAACAGCAACGTGGCCCAGCGGAGGTCGGACGAGGTGGAGGCCCGCATCCGCGAGGCCCGCGCCATCGCCGACTACAACATCCAGGTCGCGGCGCTGAGGTCGATCACCGGCACCCTCCTGACCGAGTACGGGGTGGATGTCCGCCCCGGCGGTAAGTAGCGAGCATCGATACCCGGGGGACGCAGGGCCCAGGTCTGTAAACCTCGGGGCTCGATCCCCAGCCCCGAAACCCAGGTCGACACCTGTCAACCTGTGGAAACAGCTGCGGTAGGCAGTCGGCACGAACCTTGGACTAGAGACGGTCACCATGCGCCGCCTCACCACCGCCGCCGTCCTCCTCGCCTCCTCGTTTGCCACCACCGCCTGCATCGAGGGCTACGACACGCGTGACCCCCGCCAGACGGACCCGGACACGGACAACGACATGGCGTCGGTTCGCGAGGACGACAAGGACTGCAAGGAAGTCTCGCCGACCAACAAGCTCATGGTGATCGACTCGATGTCGGACTTCGAGGCGAACGTCCCCCGCAGCGGCTGCTGGGACCTCTACGGCACGCTCCGCATCCAGGGCACGGCCATCACCAGCGTCGCGGCGCTCAACGGTCTCCGCTCGGTTGACCACCTCGAGATCGTCGACACGGGGCTGACCACCTGGGACACGAAGCGCACCGTCGAGGTCTACGGCAACCTGTTCATCGACGGGAACGACAACCTGACTGGCATCGCGAACATGTCGCTCGAGCGCTGGCCGGAGAACCCCGAGTACCTCCTCGGCCTCACGGTCTCCGACAACCGCGCGCTGACCGACCTCGGCACGCTGGCGTACATCAAGGAGCTCGATACGGACCTTCGCATCGAGGACAACGGCGCGCTCACCGCCATCTCGCTCCGCGAGCTCCGCGTCGTGAAGGGCGAGATCGAGATCACGACGAACAACAACCTGACCGCGCTCGACTTCAACTCGCTCAAGAAGGTCGACGGGGACTTCACGATCCGGATGAACACCAAGCTCGAGGCGTTCTCGGCCTCGGAGCTCGAAGAAGCCAAGAATATCAACCTGATGAACAACCCGAAGCTCCGCACGATCGACCCGTTCACGGACCTGACCACGGTTGGCATCCTGACGATCGACGACAACGACGCCCTCCAGTCGCTGTCCGGTCTCTCGTACGTCCAGTTCGCGACCCAGCTGATCGTGAAGGGCAACTCGCAGCTCTCGGACGTCTCGGGCGTCTATGGCTGGACCGGCATCGCCCTCGGCGTCCGCATCACCGACAACCCGGTGCTGCCGAGCTGCAAGGTCGCGGCGATCTCGACCTGCGTCGGCACCATGGGCGGCAACATGGTCAACGAGCGCAACGCGACGGACACGACGCCGTGCCCGACCGTGACCTGCCAGTAGCGCGCGGCCTCCGGCCTCGTACATGACCGTCGGGGAAGCCCGGCGGTTTTTGCGTTTTCGGCCCGCGCCCTGCGGTGCACGACTCCCGCGTTCGCGAGGTGACGGTGGGGTGGGTTTCCGACGGTGGGGGAATCCTGGGAGTCGTAAACCGGGGGAAGCGATCAGAGGCCCCCACCCACGGGGTGATCGAACGGATCGACGCGCAGGTGCCTGGATCTCCATGACGAAACGCGTGGCACATCGCGTGCTCTAGGGATTCTCAGCCCACCGACCTCCCCGCCCAGGAGCCAGACCCCATGTTCACCACCAACTACCTCCGCTTCGCTCTCGCCACCGCCGCCACCGTCTGCGCCGTTCAGGTCGCAGAGGCCAAGCCCCGCCGCGTTGTCGTCCTCGACTTCGACGGCCAGCGCCAGGTCGCTGACCAGAGCCGCTCGACGGTCGTGTCGCTCCTCGGCGAGACGTACGACGTCGTCGCGACGAAGCGGTGGGAAGAGGCCCGCGCGCAGTACGGCCGCAACAGCCAGGGCCCGTCGGCCTGGTCAAAGGCCGCGCGCCAGGCCGGCGTCGACGCCGTCGTCGAAGGGTGGGTGGATGACGAGGGCTCCTACAAGCTGCTGACGGTGCAGGTTCGCGATGCGAAGACGGGCACGGAGATCGACAACTTCCAGGTCCGCATCGGCAAGAACGGCATCAGCGAGCAGACCGAGCAGTCGCTCCGCAACAACCTCGAGGAGCTCCTCGAGTGGGTGACCCCGGGCGCAGAGGCTCCGCAGCTCCCCGCGGCGTCCGCGAAGGACATCCGGGACCGCAAGGTCGGCAAGAAGTCGGAGTCGCGCGAGCGCGAGTCGACGATCGCCTACGAAGAGGACTACGGCTCCGACGAGGACGAGGAGGTCATCGGCCCGGGCTCGCGCCGCACCACCCGCGGTGGTACGCGTGGCATCGGCGGCCGCGGTACGGCCGAGGTCGAGTTCGAGGACGACTCGTACGACCAGCCGGACGACGGCCGGAGCTCGCGCAAGGCGTCGCCCAAGGTCGCGACGTACACGCCCGCTCCGACGGACCGCGCCACGGCCGAGGACAAGATGATCCTGAACGTTTTCGGCAAGGAAGCGGTCGAGACGGATGCCCTCATCGGCACCACCGTCAACCGCACGCCGGTTCGCACCCCCCGCTTCTTGCTCGAGGGTGGCTTCCAGTACACGTCGCGCACCCTGGCGTTCCAGGGCGACGACCCGCAGAACTTCTCGGGAATCGGCAGCAAGGGCATCGTCGTCCAGGGCGCGGTGTATCCCCTCCCGCAGAAGAAGTACGACGGCCAGGTCTCGGGCATCGGCTTCTCGGCGAAGGTCTACAAGGCCCCGAACAGCTCGTTCCTCGCCGAGAACGACGACGGCGACGTGGTCGAGCACGCCATCAACTTCGGGGGCTGGGAGGCCGACGTGCACTGGCGCCAGCCCATCGGTGAGCTGCTCGCGTTCGACGCCCGTGTTGGTTACGGGCAGCAGCACTACGTCCTCGAGTCGGATGCCCAGATCGACGTCCCCGACACCGACTACGGCTCGTTCCACGCGGGTGGCAAGCTCGACCTGAACATCACCAAGGGTGCGCGGG
>JALHPV010000424.1 GCA_022842285.1 Kofleriaceae bacterium | reverse complement strand
CGAACGCCGAGCCCGGCGACGCCTGGATCGCGAGTAGGTCCTCTCGCACCTGCGCGGTCGGCAACGCCTCGACGAGCGCGTGGGCGGCACTGGACCTCACGAAACGCGGCCGCGCCACGGCGAGCTCGCCCACGAGGTAGGCCGCCGCCTGGTCGGCGTCAGCAATGCGCAGGCCACCGGCCACGAGCAGCGGTTCGCGCGCGAGCAGGTCTCGCATCGCCGCCGCGACCTCGCCCGCCAGCGTCTGCCTACCGCCCCGGTCACCGAGGACGTCAGCCAGCCGGGCGAGCGACTGAGCCGCGCGGTGCCAGCGCGTGCGCTGCGCCGACGCCGGCGCAGCCCAGAACACCGTGGCGAGCGCGCGGGCGGAGGCCGGGTACGACAGGAGGCCGGAGCTCTCGCGCATCGCGAGGAGCCGCTCGAGGATCTTCGCCGCGTCGTGATCGTGCACGCCGCGCTCGTAGCCCTCGTCATATCGCTCGGCCGCGGTCTGCCGCAGGAGTGGCTCGAGCATCCCCGCGCGGGCGGCCGCGTGGAGCGCGTCCAGCGTCCCGGCCGCCTCTGCCTCCGCCAGCACACTCGCCGCGAGGTACTCGCCGCGGTACACGGCCGGCGATTCGCTCGGCAGATCCTGGCTCCACAGCTCCTTCGCGGCCACGAGCCGCGGGTCGCTGACCGGCTCGTAGAAGTCGGTGCCGGCCAGATGCACCGCGAGGCCGTCTTCGTGGGGAACGAGCATCAATTCGAGCGGCTGCTGGTTCACGGGGAACCGGGCCGCACCGAGGCGGATCAGCCCCGCATCGCCCCCTTCGAACAAGTCCTGGCGATCGCGCTGTCCGCGCAGGGCATCCTGGCGGGCCGCCTTGAGCCGCGACTCGAGCTCGTCGGCCTTCACGCTGTCGCCGAGCGCCGCCATCTCCGCGCCGATGTCGCGGAGCTTCTGCACCATCGCGTCGGCAGCGAAGTACGCGTTGACGCTGTCGGCCGTGGCGAGGGCCTGCGTGCGCCGCGCGACGCCATCGAGGATCCGGGTGGCCGCCTTCTGCAGATTCGCGACGCGGCGCTGCCGCTCGGACGCGAGCAGCTCCTTGCGGGCACCGACGGCGTCGACGATCTCCTCGCGCTTCGCGGCGAGCTCGGCCGTGAGCTCGTCGACATCGGCGAACCGCCCCTCGAGCTCCTCGAGCTGGACGAGCAGGCGCGTCAGCTCCTGATCGCAGCGATCGGGCGTATCGCACTGAGCCAGCGCCGAGGCGACGGCCTGCGTGAGCAGCTTCACCTGGGCGCCGAACGCGGCCCGCCCTTCCCGCGCCGCCAGCTCGCGATACCGCCCCTCCACGGTGGCGCGCGCGCGATTCACCTGACCGAAGGCATCGGTGATGTTCTCGAGGATCGACGTGCGCTGGGTGGTGTCATCGATCGTCAACGAGCCGATCACGGCCCCGAGGAGATCGAGCCCCTGCGCGACCTGATCGATCTGCTCGCGTATGGGCTTGGCTGCCACCGCGGTCGTCAGCGCCCCGACCTGGGCCGCGACCTCCGCCGCGCGCCCCACGATCTCACCGAACGCGTCCCCCCGCGCGAGGAGGGCCACGCAGTCCGCCGTCACTCGCTCGAAGCGCTCCGCGACCTCCCTCTCGAGGGCCTCGAGGCGGGCCGTGTCGATGAAGCGGATCTCCTGCTTGCTGATGAGCTGTCCGCGCAGGGCCCGCAGTGCGGTCAGAGTCTCGAGGAACGGCTCCACGCGATCCCAGCCCTCGCTGTGGGCCCTGCGGAGCTGCTCCGCGACGAGCGTCTCGACGTCGGCCAGCGCGCGGCGGGCCGCCTGCTCGAGCGCGACGACCTTCTCGTACTCGTCAAGGATCAGCTTGGCCGTGCTGCGCACGTCGGCGACGGCCGCCCGCAGATCGCCAGCGTCAGCGTGTCCCAACCAGTAGTAGCCGTCGATGGCGCGCGTCGACAACTGTGTGATGTCCTCGTACGTGATGCGCCGGGGCTCGTTCACACCTGCGAGTCGCGAGATCGCGAGCGCGTCGGACAGCCCGCGCACCAGGTCTGCATTGCCGACCTTGGCGAGATAGCTGCCATCGGTCGGCGTGGCCGCAGCGTGCTCCACACTGGTGAACGGCGTACGCCAGACCTGGAGCGGGTGCACGCGCGTCGGCTCGGTCCCCACGCTGCGCATGACCGCCATGTGCCCGTCCGCGAACAACGAGTAGCCTTGGCACGGAATCGGCGCCGCTACCGCCTTCGCGATCAGGTTGTACGGGCACAAGAGGTACGCACCGTCGTGCCCGCGCTGGTAGACGTACAGGATGTCCTCGCCGTTGGGCGATGGGAGCATCCGCTCGAGGACGAAGTCGGCCCGGTCCCCATCGAACAGCTTGCGCTCTCCGCCCACGAGCACGTAGCCCCCTGCGAAGATGACGCCGTGGTCCTCCGGCAGGCTCCGACAGCCTTGCCCGATGGAGTCGGCGCGCACGACCTGCTTCGAACGCACGTCGAACACGAAGTAGCGCCAGACCGTCTCGCGGAACGGCAGCACCTTGAGCAACACCAGCCCGCCCTTGCAGGCGGACGCGTAGAAGATCCGTGCATCGTCGAGTGACTGGTTGTGGTCATCGACGGGCTCCGCGTAGATGCCGAGCCCGTCCTCGGTGTTGTTCTCGACCTTGATCGTGAGATCGCCGGCGACGCACTCGACGAACACCGTATCGAGAACGTTGTAGTGGGGGTGTTTACCTGCGACCTGGTGATCGCGGGTGACCTCGCGCCACTCGACGTCGTACGGCGCGGGCACTCCGTCGGCGTAGTCGCGGTCGCCGCGGTCGTCGATGTACGTCACCTCACCGGTGGCCTCGATCCGCCACCGCAGGACCTTGATGTCCTTCCACGTCGCCCCCGCCTGGAAGACGGCCAGGAGCCGGGTGTCGCGCTTGACGAGCTGCAGCAACCGCGCGTCGCGGTGGTAGCGGTAAAGGTTCGCGAAGTCGCGAGCCAGCTCCGGGCTGGCGAGGAACGACCCGAGCTCCGAGGCCGCGTCCAGGGGCACCCGGGCGGTGTCGTAGCCCTCGGCAGTCGGCTCGAACCGGTGCAGCGCGAAGACATCGCTGACCTTCGTCTCGGACTTGAGCCCGAGGAAGACGTGGAACCCCACCAGCAGGTAGCGACCGACGGCCACCATGTCGACCGGCACGCAGTTGTGATCGGTGCGCACGCGTTCGGTAGCCACGAGCTCGGGCTCCGTCCCGCCGAACACCTGCTTGCGCCGGGCGTTCAGCGCTTCGGCGCGCTTCGCGAGCTCCGCACCGGAGGCCGCGAGGCGGGCGCGAAGCACCTCGTAGTTGCCGCCGGCCAGGCCCGCGTCGACGTCGATGGTGGAGGCCATGGGGTCCCTCAGCTCGCCTTGTCCTCGGGGATGCCGACCTGCTTCGTCTGGTCGAGGAGCGCCGTCACCTTCGAGCGCACGGAGTCATCGCTCGCGACCTTGCTCGCGATGAGCGGGGCGAGCTTGCTCACCACGTCGCTGTTCTCCGCCACCGCGTCGATCGCCGTGCCGAGGCTCACCGCCTTCACGAAGCGGTCGAAGAACTGGCCATCACCGCCGACGATCTTGATATCAGCGTTGCCCATCGCCTCGGCCATGACCTTGCTCTGGTGCTCGGTGATGGCGATCCGCGCCTTGATCTGCTCGAGCGCGATCTGGCGCTCGGTCTCGAGGCGAAGCCGGAACTCCTCGTGGTCGCGCGCGGCGCCATCGAGAGCCTTCATGGCCTCGGCCTTGCCGGCCAGCCCCTTGGCCTCGGCGAGCATGCGCTTCTCGATCGCGACGGCATCTGCCTCGCGGCCCTGCGCTTCGGCCAGCGCCTTGCGACGCGTGTTCTCGGCGATGACGAGCCCCTCCTTGTCAGTGACGGCCACCTGCGCCTCGTGCACGCGCACCTGGGCCAGGCCCTCGGCCGCGGACTCCGCCTGCATGCCCTCGGCACGCCGGATCTTCGCCCGGGCTTCCTTGTCGGAGGCCTCCATCGCCGCGTCGGCGAGGATCAGCTGCCGCCGGGCGTGGGACTGGGCGACCTGCTGCTCGGCCTCGGCCTTCTTGATGTCCTTGATGAAGACCTCCTGCGCGGCGGCCTCGGCGTGGACCACCGTCACGTGCTTGTGGCGCTTCGCCTCCGCATCGGTCCGCAGGTCCTTGATGGCCTCCTCCTCGACCGCGACCGTCTTGTCGACGGCGACGCGCGCCCGGATGATGTCCGCGATGGTGCGCTTCTCGGCCTCGACGGCCTTGTTCATCTCGATCTGATTGATCTGCACCTCACGCGCGCGCGTCACCTCCTCGAGGTCGTGCGCCTTCTGCACGCGCACCTTCTCGACCTCGACCTCGCGAATCCGGCCCTGTTCGGAGACCTGGACGGCGCGCAGCTTGGCCTGCTCCGCCATCTGAATGGCTTCCTCGGCGCGCTGCCGCTCGACGTGCGTACGCTTCTCCTCCTCGAGCCGGAAGCGATTCGCTTCGTTCTCCTCGCGCGAGGACGCGATGGAGATCTCCTTGTTCTTCTTCGCCTCGGCCTCGGCCTGCTGCTGCTCGAAGCGGAAGATCGCCTCCTGCGCGGTCAGGTTGGACTTGCCGAGCTCCATGCGCTCCTTCTGGCGGAGCTCGTTGGTCTCGATGTTCGCGGCCGTCGTGATCGCCGTGATCTTCTTGATCCCGAGAGAGTCGAGCACGTTCTGCGGGTCGAGGATCTCGACCGGCGTCTGCTCGAGAAAGTCGATGGCGGCGTCGTCAAGGACGTAGCCATTCAGATCCTTGCCGATGACCTGGATGATCTGATCCTTGAACACGTCGCGGTGCGTGTAGAGCTGCTCGAACTCCATCTTCTTGCCGACAGTCTTGAGAGCCTCGGAGAACTTGGCCGAGAACAGCTCCTCGAGCGTCTGCTGCTGCGAGGCGCGCGCGCAGCCGATCGACTGCGCCACCCTCAGCACGTCATCGACGGTCTTGTTCACGCGCAAGAAGAACGTGACCTTGATATCGGCGCGGATATTGTCGTTGCAGATGAGACCTTCCTTGCCACGGCGAGAGATCTCGATCGTCTTCACGGAGAGGTCCATGACCTCCGCCTTGTTGATGATCGGCAGGACGATCGCGCCGGTGAATGTGACCTTGGGTTCAGCCCCCATCTTGTTGA
>JALHPV010000423.1 GCA_022842285.1 Kofleriaceae bacterium | reverse complement strand
GGAACGCGGACCGGCTCGCCGGGCTTATCAGTCAGCTCCTCGACGTGTCGCGCTTCGCCGACGGTCGCTTCGCGCTGGAGCGCGAGTTGTGTGGCCTTCACGATGTGGTCTCCGAGGTCGTCGAGCGGCACGCGGGCCTCATCACCGCATCAGGGTCGGTGCTCGAGCTGCACGTGGAGCCCGTGCACGGCCAGTGGGATCGACTGCGGGTGGAGCAGGTCGCATCCAACCTCCTCGGCAACGCCATCAAGTACGGGGCCGGGAAACCGATCGTGCTCCGCGTCACAGATGGTGGCCGTCATGCCTCGCTCGAGGTTCGCGACCATGGGATTGGCATCGCGTCCGAGGATCACGGACGCGTCTTCGGGCGCTTCGAGCGCGCCGTCTCGTCGAACAACCACGCCGGCCTGGGCCTCGGGCTCTGGCTAGTGAAACAGATTGTTGACGAGCATGGCGGTGCCATCTCGCTCGAGAGCGTAGTAAATCGAGGGACTACGATTCGAGTCGAGCTCCCGAAGGTCTCCCGATGAAGGTGTTGATCGTCGACGACGACAGCGACATCCGCGAAGCCCTCTCGGATGCGCTCACCGATCACGGGTACGAGGTGGCAACGGCAGCGGATGGGCGCGATGCCCTCGATTGGCTCCACACGCACCCCGCCCCGTGCCTCATCCTCCTCGACTGGATGATGCCTCGCTGCGATGGCCTGACCTTTCGTAAGGAGCAGAAGCAGGACCCGGATCCCGCGATCGCGCAGATTCCGGTGGTTCTGCTCACGGCCGACTACCAGTTCGATCGCAAGCGCGATGCGCTCGACGCCCTGGCGCACCTCTCGAAGCCGGTGTCGCTCGAGAATCTCCTGAGCGTCGTCCAGCGCTGCTGCTAGGAGAAGCGCACGCCGAGGAGCTCCTCGGTCGTTGCGGCCCAGACCAGTGCGGGAGCGCGCTCCGGGTCCACGCCCGGTTCGGCGGCGATGCTGCGAGCACACGCCGAGAGGTCGCCAGCCACGACAAAGCCCACGCGATCGGCGGCGCGCTCGGTCGCGGCGAGCCAGCCCTGGGCCGCACGCAGCGGCTTCACTCCGCGATCACGGAGGCGGGCGGCGATCGCGAGTGTCTGGTCGAGCTCGAGTGGGTGGAGGGTGGCGGCGAGCCACCGCGAGGCCGGGCTCGACGGGTCGGCGGCGTAGGCGAGGACGAGCTCGAGGATCTGGGCCAGCTCGCCGGGCCGGGGACAGAGCAGGCGGGCGATGCGATCAGAGCGCAGATCGGCGAGGGCGCGCGCGAGGCGGAAGGTCAGCTCGTGCTCCTCGGTGGTGGCCGCTCCTCCGCCGACGATGAGGGCCGGCAAGAGCGCGCCGTCGCGGTGCCGCATCACGACCTTGGCGATGGTGCGCTGGTCGCGATCGACGAACGCCGCCGGGCGCGCGATGCCGAACGATGCGATGACCCGGGCGAGGGTGCGAGCCACCGCGGGTGGCAGCTCGTGGTCCTTCATCGGCATCGGCAGCGGCGGACGCAGGCGGGCGCGATCGAGCGCGAAGGCCGGTGCGACGAGCGCGAACAGGGCCGAGATGCCCGCGTCCACGTCGATCCGGGAGAGCGCAGCCCAGTCCTCGGGGAGGAGCGGCCGGGCCAGGCCGCGGGCCGGTGTGGGCTCCGCGCCCGTGTTGCGCGATGGATCGAACAGCGCGGCGATCTTCGCGGCGCTCGCTCGATGCGTGGCGTCGACCCTGTCGGGCACGACGGCGCGCACGGGCTCGGAGGCCGGCAGGCGACGAATCACGGCCGCGGCCTCGGCGGCTGCCGTGGCGCGGTCGGGCTGCTCGAGGCGCTCGTACAGGATGCGTAGCGCGTCGTACGACGCTTCGCGGCGGTGGTCTTCCCGCAGCACCGCGTGGTGCTGCACGAGCGCGGACGCGGCATGCGTGGCCGCGCCGCCTTCCACGTAGAGGTCCGCGAGGCGGCGGCGGCGCTCGGCGTCGTCGGGAGCCAGCGAGAGTCCGACCTCGAGAGCCGCGATCGCATCGTCGCGTCGCCCGAGGGCGAGACACACCGCCCCGAGCGCATCCCACAGGCGTAGCCGCTCGCGCTCGCGGGCCTCGGTCGTGCGCATCGCCTCGAGGCGGCCATAGTAGAACGCGACGAGGGCGTCGCGCTCCTCGGCCGCGGCGAGCAAGGCCTCGAGCTCGTCGGCCGCAGCGAACAGGGCCGGATCCGCCTCGACGGCCCGCGCCAGATCGCGGATGGCACGCTCGGTGTCGGCGAGCTCGTCGCGCGCGATCTGACCGGCGAGGTGGTGGTAGCGAGCGCGAACCTTCGCGTCCTTCTCGCTCGCCACGAGCCGCTCGACGATGTCGAGCGCGTAGCTATAGTCGCCCTCCTCGACGACGAGGTTCAGCGCCTTCGTCAGCAGGATGTGATCGTGCGGGCGGTGTACGAGCGCCTCGCGATACATCTCGCGCGCCGTGGCGCGATCGCCCAGCCCGAGGTACCGGTCGCCGAGCGCGGCGAAGCGCACGCCCTTCTCCTCGGGGGGCGCGAGGTTCGCGAGCTGAAGCTCGGTGGCGGCATGAGCGAACGGGTCGGCCGTATCGAGCTCTTGCCGGAGCAGCAATGCGCCGCGGTGATCAGGGGCGAGCGCCAGCGTCACCCCGGCGTGGCGTACCGCCCGGTCCAGCTCGCCCAGCTCGCGGGCGCTGCGAGCCGCCTGGAAGTGCAGCTCGATCGGCGCGTCGGTGGGCAGCAGGTCCTCGTGATCGAGCAGCCGCTCGACGAGGGCGAGGGTCGCTGCCCAGTCGCCGTGCTCGTACTGCAGGCCGACGAGCTCGAGCGCCGCATCGCGATCGTCGGGGACGAGCTCGATGGCCCGGGCCAGCGACGTCCGTGCGATCTCCGTCTCGCCCAGCTCCTTCGCGACCTTCGCGCGCTGCAAGAGGTAGGCGTGCAGGCGATGCGGCTCGACGGTCACCGTGATGAGCTCGTCGAGAACCGGGACCAGATCGCTCACCGAGCCGGTGTCCCAGTGCAGCTCGACGAGCGCGAGCCCCGCCTTGTCGTTCGTCGGATCGGCGACGCGCGCCTCCCGGTACAGGGTCTTGGCTCGCTCGAGGTCGGCCGTCGCCACCGCGTAGTCGGCCGCATCCGCGAGCCACCGCGAGCGCTCGCTCGCGAGGGCGGGGCGGGCCGCCGCCTTCAGCAAGAGCTCGAGCGCCTGCGCGAACTCACCCCGATCGCGCATCAGGGACGCGAGCCCATCGACCGCCGACGGCAGATCGGGGTCACCGGCGAGCGCGGCCTCGAACAGGGCCTGCGCCCGATCCCAGTTCGACAGCTTCGCAGCCTCGGCGGCCCGTACTTGCATCCGCGCCCGCGCCCCCGGTTCGCGCGTCAGCGCGACGAGTCGCTCCAGGGTCGCGAGCGCCTCGCCGTCGACATCGCCGAGCTTCAGCGCCACCCGGGCGATCGCCTCGAGCACGTCGGCATGGTCCGGCGCGAGTCGATCTGCCTCGCGGTACGCATCCAGCGCCCCGAGGTCATCGCCGAGCTCGCGCTCGTAGATGCCGGCCAGCTCGCGAAACAGCTCCGCGCACTCCTTCGGCTCGACGTGCACCGCGCGCCGCGCCAGGAGCTCGATCAACACCGGCCACTCCCCCGTGCTCCGGTAGAACAGCTCGAGCGCCTCGTGCGCCTCCGTGTGCGCCGGCGCCAGCGCGAGGGCTCGCTCCAGGCAATCGGCCGCCGCGTATTCGCGGCCCAGCTGCTGCCACACCTTCGCGATGGCCACGAGCCGATCGGGGGTCGCCGCGTCCTCCGTCGACAGCACCGCCGTCATCGCCGCGAGCGGCAGCTCGGCCGAGCGCTCCGTCACCCGCGCCAGCCGCAGCAGCGGCTCGACGTCCAGGGCGGTCCCGGCCTCCGCCCACGCGGCCAGCCGCACGGCCAGCGCGCGCTCCGCGTCGCCCCGATCCTCCTCGAGGCTCGCCGACAGCTCGCGCAGGATCCTGGCTCGCTCCGCCGCCTCCTCTGTCGCCTCGACGCGCGCGAGGTGCAGATCGATGATGCGATGCCCCTCGGTGTTCAGCGTCGCGCTCGCGGCTCGGGCCACGCCGCGCTCGAGAGCGGCGGTGAGCCGCGCCGGATCGAGGTCCCCGAACTCTTCGAGGACGGCGCGCGCAAGGATCTCGACGGAGCCCGGGTGCCCGCGCATGCGCCGAGCGTACTACTGCGTCGACGTGGCCTGCGTGGTCACGGCCGCATTCCGGCACGTCCGCATCATCGACGCCACCTCCGCCACGTGCACCTGGTAGTCCGCCGACGGCGTCGCGCGCGGCAGTCGCGCCACCCGGTCTCGGTACTGTGCGACATCGGCCTCGACCGCCATCACGCAGCTCGGGTCGTGGCATGCACACATCGCCGCCAGGAAGTAGCTCTCCGCTGCCATCCCGCAGTGCCAGTCGTCGTCCTGCGGCGCGCACTCCGGGGCGCTCGCCGCCTCGGGGGCTGGCTCGCGACCACCGCACGCAGCGACGATCAGCGCGAGCGCGAGCCGCTTCATCCCTCCAGGATAGCGTAGTTCAGGCGAGGTCCCGCATCACTTCGCGTTGGGATCGGTGAACATCACGTCGGAGGTGCACTTGTCGAGGCGCTTCCCGATCTCTTCCATCTTCTTCATGTCAGCTGCGCTGGGCTGCGTGGTCGTGGCCGACTTCGCGGCGTCCTGGGCCCACTTGGTCATCTCCTCTACGAGACCTTCACCGCAGGTCTTGTCGGGGCACGCACACATCATGTCAGTGTAGTACCCCATCGCGTCGATCGCGCACTGGACGGACCCGAGCTGGCCGCTCTCGAGGCACGCCGGCTTGTTAGTGGGCGCCTTGCCGATGGGCGTGGTGCGCGTCTTGTGGAAGCCCGCGGTCGGCGGTAGCAGCGCGAGGTCGCCGGTCGGGGGCGTATCCATGCCGGCCATCATCGCCTTCGTCGTGCAGTCACCGAGCTCCTTACCGACCTGCTCCATCTCCTTCATCATCGCGTCGTCGGGCTTCTCAGCCCCGAACGACTTCGACATCTCCTGCGCCCAGGTCGTCATTGCGGTCGTGACGCGCATGGCGCAGTCCTTATCGGTGCACTTGCACATGTCGTCGCGGAAGCGCTTCATCTCCGCCATCGCGCATGCCGGGGTGTTGCAGCCGCTCGCGCCGGTCGGAGG
>JALHPV010000422.1 GCA_022842285.1 Kofleriaceae bacterium | reverse complement strand
TGAAGGAGACCGATGGAGAGCCTCGTATCGCATGTGTCAGTGGGCACGAACGACCTAGCGCGCGCGACGGCGTTCTATGATCGCGTCCTGGCGTCGCTCGGCGCCCGGCGCTTGATGGAGCACGAGGGGATGGTCGCGTACGGCGCGCGGTACCCCGAGTTCTGGGTGCACCTGCCGCACGATGGCCAGCGCGCCAGCATCGGCAACGGTGGCCACGTCGGCTTCACGGCCCGCTCGCGCGAGCAGGTGCACGCCTTCTTTGCGGCGGCCGTGGCCGCGGGAGGAAGCGCCGACGGCGAGCCCGGGCCGAGACCAGCATACGGTGAGCCGTACTACGGCTGCTTCGTCCGTGACCTCGACGGCAACAAGGTTGAAGCCACCTTCTGGGACGCGCCGATCTGAGCCGCGCGCGATCGCCAGCTCGGCGCATGAATGTGGGCGATGGTGTTTGCCAGTCGCGGATGTGATCGGAGTAGATAGCCGTCGACCGTGCCGCACCTGGTCGACGCGACATTCCTCTGTGAGCCCCCGAAGGAGCTCGTCCTCGCCGACGGTTTCGCGTTCCACCATGGCGAGCGCATCGCGCCGTTCACGATCGTCTACGAGACGTACGGCGAGCTGAACGCCGAGAAGAGCAACGCGATCCTCGTGTGCCACGCGCTATCGCCGGGGGCGCATGCGGCCGGGAAGTACGCCGCGACCGACGCGGCTGCCGGCTGGTGGGATGGCCTCGTCGGCTACGGCAAGGGGATCGATCTCGAGCACCACTTCGTGGTGTGCGTGAACTTCCCGGGCTCGCCGTGGGGGACGACGGGGCCGGCCTCGGTCGATCCGGCGACGGGCGCGCCGTACGGCTCGCGTTACCCGTGGGTCACCGTCGACGACATGGTCGAGTCGCAGCGCGTGGTGGCGGATCATCTGGGCATCGCCACCTGGCGCGCCGTCGTCGGGGCGTCGCTCGGCGGGATGCAGGTGTTGCTGTGGGCGGCGCTCCATCCGACCCGCGTGGAATCGATCATCTGCATGGCGTCGGCGGCGGCCGTGCCGGTGGCCACCGTCGGCTGGCACCTGATCGGCCGCAAGCTCGTGCAGAGCGATCCGGCGTTCCGCGGCGGCGATTACTACGGCACCGGCGAGACGCTCCGCGGCCTGCAGCTCGCGCGCATGGTCGGTCACATGACGTACCTCTCCGATGCGGCCCTCGAGAAGAAGTTCGGCCGGCAGCGTCGGAACGGCACGCGCCAGTTCGAGATCGACTCGTACCTCGAGTACCAGGGCGCGAAGTTCGGCGCCGCCTACGACGCCAACTCGTACATTCGCGTGCAGGCCGCGATGGACGAGTTCGATCTGCAAGAGCAGTTTGGCTCGCTCGCGAATGCGTTCCGGCGGTTTCGGGGCCGCGCCTTGCTCGTGTCGTTCTCGACCGACTGGCTATTCCCGAGCCTGGAGACGGCGCGCATCTCGCGCGGAATGCGTGATGCCAACGTCACCGTCCAGCACATGGACTTCGAGACGCCGAACGGCCACGACGCTTTCCTCGTCGACTACCCGCTGATCTCGCGTCCCGTGCGGCAGTTCCTCGAACGCTGATAGGGTGCGCGCATGGTCAGCGAGATCTTCGATCCGTCGCAGTGGAGTCCCGTTCCCGGCTTCACCCTCACCGACATCACCTATCACCGGCACGTGCGCCTGGGCATGGTGCGCGTGGCGTTCAACCGCCCGGAGGTGCGCAACGCGTTCCGGCCGCACACCGTCGACGAGCTGTTCAGCGCGCTCGAGCACGCGCGGATCTCGAGCGATGTCGGCGTGGTGATGCTGACGGGCAACGGCCCGTCCCCGCGCGATGGCGGCTGGGCCTTCTGCTCCGGCGGCGATCAGCGCATCCGGGGCGAGCACGGCTATCGCTACGAGGTGAGTGGCGCATCGGCGGCCGAGGCGCCAAAGGTCCCCGATCTCGCGAAGCTCGGTCGCCTGCACATCCTCGAGGTCCAGCGCTTGATCCGGTTCATGCCGAAGGTCGTCATCTGTGCGGTGCCAGGCTGGGCGGCCGGCGGTGGCCACAGCCTACACGTGGTCTGCGACCTGACCATCGCCAGCGCCGAGCACGCGATGTTCAAGCAGACCGACGCCGACGTCGCGAGCTTCGACGGCGGCTACGGCTCGGCGTACCTCGCGAAGATGGTCGGCCAGAAGAAGGCGCGCGAGATCTTCTTCCTCGGCGACGCCTACACGGCCGAGCAGGCGGCGGCGATGGGCGCGGTGAATGCCGTCGTGCCGCACGCGGAGCTCGAGACGGTCGCCATCGCGTGGGGCGAGAAGATCCTCGGCAAGAGCCCGACGGCCGTGCGCATGCTGAAGTACGCGTTCAACCTCGCCGACGATGGGGTCGTCGGTCAGCAGCTCTTCGCCGGCGAGGCGACGCGCCTCGCGTACGGCACGCCCGAGGCCAAGGAGGGCCGCGACTCGTTCCTCGAGAAGCGCGCGCCCGACTGGTCCGGCGTGCCCTGGTACTACTAGCCTTTCGACTCCTCTGTGGGGAGGTACTAGAGCGAGAACGCGACCGCGAAGGTGAGATCGGGCGCGTCGACGGCGCCGACCCAGAGCTCGAGCGAGAAGCCCTTGAACAGGGCCCCGAAGCCGACGTCGAGCCCCACCTCGGAATCGTCGGCGCCATCGACATTGACGTAGTAGAGGCCCGGCCCGATCAGCGGGTAGAGCGCGACGTTGCGGTTCACGGGGATGATCCACTCGAAGTGGAGCGTGCCGCGGAGCAGGAAGTCGATCGGGCCGTCGACGATGCCGAGATCGGCGCCGGGCTTGATGGTGAGCGTGCCGGGGCCCATCGCCGTCAGCGGCGCGCGGTACTGGAAGCCGAAGAACACCGAGTCCGGGTCGTCGATGAGGCCGACGCGGAAGCCGGGACCCGCGTGAGCGAGCGACGGGACCGCGAGGGCCGCGACCGTGGCGAGTGCGAGCAAGCGAGGAGAAGCCATAGGGCTATCCTACGACGGCAGCGCGCGAGACCAAGGCGTTCGGGCCAGAGGTCACCGTGAGCAATCAGAGGTGAGAGGTGTGCTCCGTGATGGGATCCCAGGTGTCGTGCAGGCCATCGAGGTACGTGACGGGCAGGGCCGACCACGTCGCGTGATCGACGCCATCGAGCGTCGCGACGTTGACCGAGACGTAGTCCCCATCGTTCCACTCGGCGCCTTCGCCGTACTGGTAGCAGGTGACGCCGCAGTGCTTGCAGAAGCCGCCGGGGAGCTTCGTCGGGCGCATCGGGAGGAGGGCGTCGGCGCCGGCGAGCGAGCGGAACTCGGCGGGCTTGCTGTGGACGCCCCACCAGCGCCGCTTCGAGCACGTGGTGCAATTGCACTTGGTGGTGCCCTTCGTCAGGTCGAGGTCCACTTCGAAGCGGACGGCCTTGCAGACACAGCTGCCTTGATAGGTCTTGGTCGACATCCAAGGACCTTCGCGCCAGCAGGTGACAGCTATATGTCAGCTATTCGAGTCGCAGGCAGGTGAGTCCGCGGCCCGGTCGGGGCAGAGCGGACAGGGCTTCACGGCGCGCTATGATCGCAGCATGCGCAGCGGGCTTGTGATCGCGATTGCCCTGGCGGCGTGCTCGAGCACCCCACAGACCTCTCACACCCGGTTCGTGACCGTCGGCAGCGATGCCGTCGCCACCGCGCTGGCCGTGTCGGCGCAGGACGGCCAGCTCGCGCAGGTGTTCGCGACCACGGACGATGCGGCCATCCTCGCCATCGAGGAGCACGAGCTCGAAGCGCTCTCCCACGCGATGCACGAGGCCCACGGCCGATGCGGCGGCTTCATGCTCCACGAGACGCGGATCGACGCGGAGCTCGCGCTGCTTCCGCCCGACGCCCAGGCCACCCCCGACTACACGCTCCGCCGCCCCGCGATCGTCGGTGCGCTGCTTCCGCAGATCGAGGCGACGCGTATCCAGGGCACCATCGCCGAGCTCTCCGCGATGAAGAACCGCTACTACCGGTCGGAGAGCGGAGCGGCGGCGTCGGCGTGGCTCGCGAAGAAGTGGGCGAGCTTCACTGACCGGAGCGACGTGACCATCGAGCTCTTCGACCAGGGCTATCCGCAGAAGTCGGTCATCATGACCATCCCCGGTCTCACCGACGAGGTCGTGGTCATCGGCGGTCACCTCGATTCGATCGCCCTCGGCGGCATGTCGAGCAACGCGCCCGGCGCGGACGACGACGCCTCGGGGATCGCCACGTTGACCGAGGTGGCGCGGGTCGTTCTTGCCAGCGAGCTGCGCCCGGTGCGGACGCTGAAGTTCATCGCGTACGCCGCCGAGGAGATCGGCCTCCGCGGCTCTCTCGCGATCGTGAAGGAGTTCAAGAAGCGGCGGGTGAACGTCGTGGGCGTGTTGCAGCTCGACATGACGAACTTCCAGGGCAGCGACCGCGATATCTGGATCATCGACGACCACACGAGCCGCGCGCAGAACGCGTTCCTCGTGAAGCTCATCGAGACGTACCTGCCCGATACGACGTGGGGCTCTGACCGGTGTGGCTACGCGTGCAGCGATCACGCCGCGTGGCATGCGGCGGGCATCCCCGCCTCGATGCCGTTCGAGGCGCGCTCGCGCGACATGAACCGGCACATCCACTCGGCCAAGGACACGCTCGAGCAGAGCGGCCACAACGCCCAGCACGCGGCGAAGTTCGCGCGCCTCGCGACGGCCTATGCTGTCGAGCTCGCACAGCTCGACGTCGCGCCGCCCCTCGTGTGCGGCTACGCGCTGCCGCGCGACACTGGCCGAGACGTCGACACCTCGATCCTGTCCATCCTTGGCCTCCTCGGACTCGTCGGGATCGGGTGGGTTCTCACCTCACGCCTCGCGCCCGCTCTGACGAGACAACCGTGATTTAGACCCGCTCGGACCAGCGCGGCGTTCTATAATCCAGGGCCCGCGCGCGTCATGTCGAAGCTCTTGCGACATAGCCTCGCTACACGCCAGAAGACCGCCACGGCGGTGGGCGCGGCGATCGCGATTCACGCGGTGCTGATCGGGAGCGTGAACGTCTTCGGCGCCGACCTGCGTGGCAGCTCCGGAGGTACCCGCGACGCGAACGGCAAGCTGCTCACCGCCGCCGAGCAGATGAAGCGCACCGAGATCGCGGAGACGTGCAAAGGCAACGTGCTGCTGGCCACGACCGCCCGCGCCGCCCTCTGCCTGG
>JALHPV010000421.1 GCA_022842285.1 Kofleriaceae bacterium | reverse complement strand
CACCTTCGTCCAGGCGCTCGCCATCGAGGCCGAGCGTCGCGGAACGATGCCGGGCTACGCGGGCTCGTCCTCGACGGGCTACGCGGCTGCGCAGGCCCCGGCGAGCACGCCGTCGCTCGCTGGCGGCTTCACCCCGTCGGCCAGCGATGCGCTGGATGCCCCGATGGCGTCTCCGCTCTCGGGCTCGGCCCCGATGATGACGCCGCTCGCAGCGGCGCCGCTTGCCGCCTCGGCGTTCGGCGTCGAGCGCCGCACTCCGCGTGGTGCGACCCTCTGGCCTGCCGGCACGGTTGCCGCCCTCGGCCTCAACGCCGCCGCGCCTGACGGCGAATCGTCCATGTCGGTCGCCGCCCTCGAGCTCCTCGCGGCCCAGTCCGTTGCCGAGCTGGGCACGTTCGTGGCCCTCGGCGATCACGCACCAATGGTCTCGACGCGCGGGGCGACGTTCGATGCGTCCTCCGATGCGACGAACCTCGATGATGTTGCCGTGACCGGTGGGCAGGCGCGCCTCGCGACCGCCCAGCAGGTCATCGACGGTCGCCGTGCCGCGACACCCGACACGGCCCCGAACGCCGACGGCCCCGGCGCCGAGCTACCCGAGGCCGACGTCGTCAGCCAGGCGCGCGGTATGGTCGACGTGAACCGCCGCATCCGCTTCGACGCCCTCTACGTCGCCCTCGGCCAGACGGGACCAGGCCGCTCGCTCTCTCCGGCCGCCCGCGCCGCCCGTGCGCTTGCCCTCGCCGGCCGCGCCGACGACGGGGTGTCCCTCTCTGCGCGCGAGCGTGCCGCCGCTGCGTGGGATGTTCTGCCCGTCGTATTCGCCGAGGATTACGACCGCGAAGATGCGGCCGAGGAAGCCGCGCTCATCGGTGGCGCGCCGCTCCGCGGCCTCGAGCGCCGGGCGGCCCTCCGCGGCTGGGAAGGAACGCTTGTCGCTGGCGACCTCACGCGCTCCTCATCGTCCTCGTCAGGACGCTCTGACGCCGACTTCGCCGTCGATGGTCGTCCGGGCCTGAGCTCGCTCTCCGCGCGTGCGGGCGAGGCGCTCGGCTCCTACGTCACACAACAGGCCATTCCCTCCGGCTCGTCGTTCTCGTCGTCCTCCTCGTATGCGGGCAACGAAGGCGCGATCCGTCGCGCGCCGACGGCCGCCCAGGAGATGGTCCAGACCGGCCGTCCCTCGGGCCGCTCCGGTGGCGGCGAGGCCGAAATCCCCGCCTGGTTCGAGGCGGCTGCGCGCCGGATGTTTGCCGAGAAGGGCTCGACCGGCGGTGCCGAGGGCATCTCGCTCGCCGAGCTCACCCTCGTGAACAACGCCCCGTCGGGCGCGATCGCCGCCGATAGCGTGAGCGCTGGCAAGGCGAACACGGCGGTCGCCGACCACGGTCCGCACGAGAAGGACGAAGACTCGGGGCTCGATCTCGAAAGTATCGCCCAAGACGTCTACGAGAAGTTCGAACAACTGAAGAAGCAGGTCCGTATGGCATCCGGAGACTTCACATGAGCTTCAATCCGGCCTCAGCGAAACTCACCATCGGCAGCCTCGACAACTCGGGGCTGACGGTGAAGGCCCAGTACAACCCCAAGGAGCTCCAGGTCGATCAGACCGTGCCTTGGAAGAAGCCTCAGTCTGCGAACCAGACGAACGCTGACAAGAAGGACGAGAACTATCTGACCCTCGAGTTCACGGGCGCCGAAGGCCGCACGATGAGCGTCGAGCTCCTGTTCGACGGGTACGAGAAGGGCACGAGCATCGCCGGCCAGGTCGGCAAGCTTGAAGAGATGGCGCGCGTACGCAACCCGTCGTCGGACGACGAGAACATGCGCCGTCCGCATCACTGCATCGTCAGCTGGGGCGACGGCGGTATGCCGAGCTTCAAGTGCGTCATCGAAGCACTCTCGACGAAGTACACGATGTTTTCCTCGAAGGGCGTTCCGCTCCGCGCGACCTGCACGGTGAAGCTGAAGGAAGCGGATAGCGTCGCGCAGAAGAAGGCGAAGTAACCGTGGCTGATGAGGGGAAGCCTGGAGCACCTAACGTAGACATCATCGTCAACGGCAAGGAGATTCCAGACGGCGACATCAAGTCATGGGTCGTCGACCGGAAGATGGGCTACGCCGATACGGCGTCCATCACGGTGACGAACCAGAGTGACGTGCACGCCGATTCGCTGAAGCCCGGACAGTCGCTCGAGATCAAGATCGGCAAGGACAAGAAGACGGTCTTCATGGGGACCGTGCGTCAAGGCATGCCGACCTCCGGCAATGGCGGAGGTTCGTCGGCGGCGATTCGCGGCGTGGGCAAGCTCGACAGCCTGCGGACGCTCGGCGCGAAGTCGCTGACGTTCCAGGACAAAAACGACAAGCAGATCATCGAAGAGATCCTCTCGAAGGCGGGGCTCACGCTCGAGTTCAAAGGGCCGCAGATCGTCCACAAGCACGTCTACCAGCACAACCTCAACGCCCTCGACTTCATCACCCAGCGCGCATCTCGGATCGGCTGCCATATCTGGGGCTGGGACAAGAAGGTCTTCGTCAAGGAGCCTGACTTCTCGAAGACTGCGAGTACCAAGCTGTCGGTCGACAAGGCGGGCATCCTTCGCTCGTTCAAGCCCTACCGATTCGATGGGGCGGGCTTGAAGAAGGTGACCGTCAAGTCGTGGGATCCCGAGAAGAAGGAGCTCATCGTCCATACCGAGACAGCCTCGGGATCGAAGCTGGGCTCGAAGCACGCTTCAGCCGCTGCCGATGACGGCGGCACGCCCGAGTTGTTCGTTGTCGACGAGCCGGTGGCGAGCAAGGAGGAAGCGAAGGCGCTCGCCAAGGCTCGACTGCTGGAGCGGAATCTCAACTTCATCACGGGCCAGGCGAAGTGCGCCGGAAGTGCGGACTTCGAGCTCGCCGACGTCGTGGAGATCGAGCAGAACGCGATGGGCAAAGACCCGTTCAACGGCAAGTACTACGTGATGGGGATCAAGCACGAGCACGTGCTCAGCAAGAGCGCCAACGAAGGCTTCGTGACCGTGCTCAGCCTCGCGCGCGACGCGGAGGACGGGTAATCCGTGAAGCCGCTCCCCAAGGGATCATCGTCGAAGGAGAACCCGCGCTACGGGATTCACTACGGGATCGTCACGCAGAATCAAGATCCGGAGAAGCTCGAGCGGATCAAGGTGAAGTTTCCCTGGCTCGAGAAGGGCGACGAAGACGAGTCGAACTGGTGCCAGTACATCACGCCGATGGAAGGGAAGGAGTTCGGCTGGTACTCGCTGCCTGATATCGGAGATGTGGTCACCGTGATGTTCATCGCCGGTGCCATGGGACAGCCGGTCGCGTTCGGCGGCATCTGGAGCAAGGTCGACGTGTCGCCGGAGCCGAACGAGGACGGCAAGAACAACTTCCGCGGCTACCGGAGCCGCTCGGGGCACCGGCTGATTCTGGATGACACCGCGAAGACCAAGATCGTCTTCATGGACAAGGACGGCAAGAACACGCTCGGCATGGGCGAGTTCGAGGCGGACGGCGCCGGTCCGAACAAGTCGGCGGTGTTCATTCCTCCGATGGCGGGCACGAACGGCGTCTCGTTCTCCTCGATGGAAGGCACCCTCAACATCTGGTGCCCGAAGGGCACGCTGAAGCTGAAGGCCGAGCAGAACATCAAGATGAACGCGAAGACGACCATCGACGTGAAGGCCGGCAGCGAGCTCAAGATGGAAGGCGGTTCGAACGCGAAGCTGACCGCGAGCGCTCCCGTCGCATACGACGCTCCGATGATCGAGATTAACTGACCCCTACCAACCATGTTCAAGCCCGAAAACCCGAGCGGCCAAGCCGGGCGCGCCGCCAAGGTGCGCGGGCCTCGCTACGCGATCGTCACCGATAACAAGGAAGGCGCCGACAACCCGGGCTTCCGCGTGAAGGTGAAGTATCCGTGGCTCGAGGATGCCGAGACCTCGTTCTGGGCACGCATTGCCGTCCCGATGGCGGGCGCGCAGCGCGGGACGTATTTCCTCCCCGAGATCGACGATCAGGTGATCGTGCTGATGGAGCACGGCGATATCAGCCGTCCCATCATCATCGGCGCGGCGTGGAACAAAGCCGAGCCGCCTGTCGAGAACAACACGTCGGGCAAGAACGACACGAAGCTCATCAAGTCACGCGAGGGTCACCGCATCATCTTCAGCGACAAGGAAGGCGCGGAGCAGATCGTCATCGTCGACAAGACGAAGAAGAACAAGATCGTCCTCGATTCGAAGAACAAGACCGTGACGATCGAGTCCGCCGAGGGCGACATCGACGTCATCGCGAAGAAGAACATCATCCTTCACGCGAACACGATCAAGATGACCGCCGAGACGAGCATCTCGGGCAAGGCGAGCGCCGACATGCTCGGGCACGCGGCTGCCAAGGCGACGCTCAAGGGCGGCGGGAAGATCGTGATCTCGGGATCGACGACGAGTGCAAACGTCGGCGGTGGCGCGGCCGCGACGGTGAGCGGCTCGGGCAAGGGTTCGATCAGCGCGATCAAGGCCGAGAAGGCTGACGAGAAGAAAGAGGGCGGTGGCGGTGGCGGTGGCGGTGGCGGTGGTGGCGGCGGCGGCGGTGGCGGCGGTGGTGGCGGTACAACGTCCCGCGGCGTGACGTCTGGGTCGGGCGGCGCGAGCGGTGGTGGCAACGATGTAACGGGTGGGCCGGCGACACCCGAGCCGGCTCCGGCCGCGCCTCCCTCTCAGCCGATGCAGTCGCCCGGCCGGGACATCGCAGCGGCCGCGAATGCAGGGGCGACGCCTCCGATTGCTCCGCCCAGCACCCCGCCTGGTCCTGGTACGCCGTCCATCGAGTCCTCGCTCGAGGGTGCGATCGAGATCGGCCCCGATGGCGTCACCGTCAGCGGTTCGGCGGCGATCGAAGCGGCGGCGCAGGCGGCCGGGGTCGACGTGTCGGCCGTTGGCGAAGTGGCTGGGTCGGCGACGCTTGGTCCTGACGGTGTAAGCGCGACGGGAACTGCGAGCATCGCGGGGACCGCGGCGGTCAAGCGTCCCGAGGGGACCGCGTCGGTCACCGGCAAGAGCGAAGCGACCGGCACAGTCGATTCGTCGGGCGAGTCGAGCTCCTCGACGTCGTCGAGCGTCACTGGATCGGTCGAGGCGGGCGGCGGCGACGGCGGGGGCGGCGCATCGGTCTCCGCATCCGGCGAGGTCGGCGGCGGGTCCTCCGGCGGCGGCGCGGCCAGCGGCGATACGTC
>JALHPV010000420.1 GCA_022842285.1 Kofleriaceae bacterium | reverse complement strand
GTGACACCGACGAGGAGCACCGCATTCGCGAGGTTGCGCTTCTCGTCGTACGGCTCCTTCAGCCGGTCGTAGTCGGGGTCCGAGGGGCTGATGCCGAGCTCGCGGAAGTCGTCGTCGACCTTCATGCCGTAGGCGAGGCCGCCGATGGCGACGGCGGCGCCGATGCCGGTGACGGCGAGGGGGACACGCGAGCGCCGCATGTCGGGCTGCGGCGGGGGCGGGGGCGGAGGAAGCTCGGCGAGGATGGGGACGCTGACCTCGACGAGATCGCCGCCGGCGGCGTTGCGCGTCTCGCGGAAGGGGACATGACCGGCGGCGCTCGCCTCGACGAGGAACTCGCCGGGGTTCACGATCAGGTCGTCCTTCTGGGTGAGGTCGATCGTGGTGCCGGCGACCTGGATGGCGAGCCCCGGGGTCGGGGTGATGGAGAGACGGACGCGGACGATCTCGGCGAGGAGGCCGTTGGCGCGATCGCGGGCGAAGGTCGCGCGCGGATCGTTGCGGAGCTGCGCTTCCTTCTGCACGAGGAGGAAGAGCTTGTAGGCGTCGGCCGGGCGGCCCTGCTTCTCGCGGCAGTCGGCGAGGTTCAGCTCGGTGCCGAGCTGCGGATCGAGCTGCTGGCTCTCCTCGAACTTCGCGCACGCCTCGTCGACCTGACCGGCGGCGAGCAGCGCCTTGGCGTCGGTGAAGAGCTTGTCGGCGTCGTCGGCGTAGGCGGGCTGCACGGCGCCGAGCAGCACGAGCACCGCGACCGACAGACGGCTCATCGGCGGCAGTCTAACGGATTTGCCAGGCAGGGGTCAGGGCCGGTCGGGGGCCGCTTCGGCGTCTTTGCGGGTAGCAATGACACGCCGGTCGCCTTGCAGGCCTCCTCGATGGGCGCCCGGTCCGGCTTGGGCACCGCCTCGAAGAGCGACCTCGCGAGGGAGCGCTGCTTCTGCCGGCAGGCCGCGATTCCGCAGGGTATGCGGTGCGAGGCGGAGATGGCGCTCGCCTTCGAGCCGCACTGGGCGAGCGCGGCCTGGTAGTCGCCGGCGTCGATGAGGGCCGCGAGATCCTGGGGGGGCGGATGGTCCTGGACGAAGGCATCGGGGGCACCGCCGTCGACGACGGTGACCGCCGCGATGGAGGCATCGTCAGGAGCTGCGGCATCGGGGGCCGCATCGGGAAGCTCGACCGCGACCAGCGCGGCATCGGGGGCGGGCACGCCGACCGACGCATCGATCGTGGGCGTGGCCACCGGCTCGACAGCGACGGGTTCGTCACTGCCCGCGGCGACGACGGCGATCGCGACGCCCACACCACTGGCCGCCAGCAAGCCCACGACCATGAGGCCCGTCCGGGACTGCTTCGTCACCGGGCGAGGCTCGGGGACCATCGCCATCGGCACGGGGGTGGCGATGGGACCGGGCGTGATGCCGACGAGCGAGAGCGTCGATGGGCCCGAGGAGGAGACCGTCGACAGCGGCCCGGAGGAGGCGACCGTCGACAGCGGCCCGGAGGAGGCGACCGTCGACAGCGGCCCGGAGGAGGCGACCGTCGACAGCGGCCCGGAGGAGGCGACCGTCGACAGCGGCGACGGGCCCGCACCGGGGATGGGGGTGTGAACCGCCATGCCCGGCTGCGTGGGCCGGACGGGAACGGGCGGCGGGACGGCCCGGGGCGGCAACGACGGACGACTGTCGGAATCGACGGAGTAGAGCGGCTGGGCGGCGAGGAGCTGCGCCTCGAAGTCGCGCGCGGCGTCGCTCTCGGGCTCGACCTCGGGCGGCACGAAGGGCGTCGTCGGCTGGTCGAAGCTCTGGCTCGCCGCAGTTATCGGTTCCACGCCATCGAACGAACCGGTCACCGTCACCGAGCGGGTCGTTTCGGTGCGTTCGTTCCACGGCTCGGTGCGCTGACCGAACAGGCCGCGCATGTAGCGGGCGAGCCCGCTGTTCGAGAGGACATGCCCCTCCTTGGCGGCCAGCGTCTCGATCGCCTCGACCATCTCCTCGGCGGTGGCGTAGCGATCGACGGGCTTCTTCGCGAGCGCCTTCAGCACGAGGGCATCGAGCGCGGCCGAGATCTCCGGCCGACTCTTCGACGGCGCGGGAGGATCCTCGGAGACGATCGCGACCATCGCGTCGAAGTCGCTCTCGCGCTTGTAGAGCCGCTCACCGGTGAGCATCTCGTGGAGGACGATCCCCATCCCGAAGATGTCGCTACGCCGATCGACTCGCTTGCCCTGGCACTGCTCGGGGGAGAGGTACGCGACCTTGCCCTTGATGGTCCCGGAGTTCGTCTCGCCGTCGCGGCCCGTCGCCTTCGCGACCCCGAAGTCGAGGACCTTCACCGTGCCCTCGAAGCCGATCATCACGTTCGACGGCGACACGTCGCGGTGCACGACGCCGAGCGGCTGGCCATCGTCGTTGAGACGATCGTGAGCGTGATGCAGGCCGGCGAGCGCGCCCGCGGCGATCTGCAGCGCGAGGTTGATCGGGAGCAGCTTCCGCTCGGAGACGACGGTGTGCATCAGGCGACGCACGTCCTCGCCGTGGACGTACTCCATCGTGAAGAAGTACGAGCCGCCGAGCTTCCCGATGTCGTAGACCTGCGCGATGTTCGGATGCTGGAGCTGCGCGGCGAGACGCGCCTCGGCGAGGAACATCTTCGCGAGCTCGACGTCGGATGCCCGCTCGGCCTGCACGCGCTTGAGCACCACGTGACGCTGCACGCCCGCCTCGGTCGCGACGCGCGCGAGATAGATGTCGGCCATCCCGCCCCCCGCCAACCGTCCGAGGATGGTGTAGCGGTTGGAGGTGGTCGTTCCCCCTAGCTCTGTCCTCGGCGCCCCCAGAGGACGCGAGCTTAGCGCAGGCCGCCGAACGCGCGCGAGTGGAAGCCCAGGGAGAGACCGGCCATCCAGTCGTTCTTGTCGATGACCGAGGCACCGAGGGTGGCGTTCGCCGAGATGAACGGACTCAGCCAGGTCGACGCCCGGGCGCGGGCCTCGACGATGCCCGAGGATTCTCTGATGGTCGTGTACTGGTCGCAGGCGCCATAGTGCGACGAGTACGAGTACAGGACCGACCGGCTCCCGGCGGCGACCTCGGCGCCGAGCGAGAAGCGACTCAGCGAGGACTGATACCCGACGATCGCGGTCCCCCCGACGAGCATCGCCGAGCCCTGCTCGAACGTGGGTCGACCGCGCAGGCCCTCGGTCATCATGTCGAGCTCGCCCCGCGCCGCCTTCGTCATGCCGCCGAGCTCGCCCTCGAACGCGAGGTACACGTGACGCGACAGGCCGAAGCCGAGGCGAAACGTCGAGACGACGCCCGTGTCGTTCGTCGTGGCCGCACTCGACGGGGCGACGACGCGATAGGTGAATGACTCGGCGTCGTGCGTGAGCGTCGCCTCGTGTGTACCGAGCGAGCTCGCGAACGAGCGCACGGCCGTCCCGACCTCGAAGAAGAACAGCGGGATGCGCGTGTTCGCGGCCCAGGCACCGAAGGGGGTGCACTTGCGGTAGCCGACGACATCCGACTCGTCGACGCAGGCGGGCTCCGACGAGCTACTGCCGCCACCGCCGCCACCGCCGCCACCGCCGCCACCGCCGCCACCACCACCACCACCGCCACCGCCGCCGCCACCACCGCCGCACGCCTCGGCGGAGCGAAGGTGCATCCGCGTCGCGCCGAGGAGGGCGATGAAGGCGCCGCCCGCGATCCAGAGGGCCCTCACAGCATGCCCTCGGGGGTCGCGAAGCAATGCCACTGCGCCGGCGTGGCGCGCCCGATCGATGCCATGTCGACGCAGATCTGCGTGAGAGGCTTGCTGGACTCGTAGGCGAGCGCCTCTTGCCCGACGAGCCGCGCATCGAGGGTGAACGGCTTGATCTCGGCGTCCGGATCGTACGGCTCGAGCGAGACCTCGGCGCCCTGAGCGGTGCGACCGACGACCGCGACCGCGCCCAGATCGACGAGCGCGGGGCGATCGCAGCGATTGGCAAACTGGTACTGGATGATGTTGGCGACGAACGGCTCGGACCGCCGCGCCACGGCGATGTCGAGGCACCCCACCGTGGTGCGCTCGCCCTCGAAGGGCACGGTACGACTGGAGAACGAGCCCGGCTGGTAGGTCGCGCACCCTCCCAGCGCGAGCGGGACGACGACGGCGGCCCTTCGAAGCATGCTCGACACCAAGCAAGACGCTGGCCGCGCGGGTGGCATCACGATTCCTGCGGCTTGGCGGATCGTGTGCCGGTCCGTGCCGTGGCGACGGTGCAACACCGTCGTCGGGAAACTACTCGGCGGTCGGCGGCGAGTACGAGATCGCGAGGATGCCGGCGCCGCTCTCGTTCGGCGAGCAATCCATGACGATGGCCGTGGTCGCGGTGGTCCAGTACGCGGCGAGGTTATCGGACTGGCTCGGACCGAACGTTCCGTCGAAGCTCGCGCGCAGCTCCGTCCACTTCTCCGAGCACGCCTCCATCGAGATGAGGCCTTCCGTGAACTCGACGCGAATGCCGGCGAGCTTGCCGTCCTGCATGTCGAACACGGTGATGGCCGACATGCCCTGCGCCGTCCCCATCTCCCACAGGCCGCCCTTCGGGTTGGCGGTCGCCTGGGGAAATTCCGCCATGATGGCCGCCTCGTCGGCACCCCACGTCAGGGTTCCCACACCCGTACCACCCGCGGCCAGCGCCGCTGGGTCGGTGCCGGCCATCGGCTCGCCGGAGTTTGCCGGCGTGGCCGGGGCAGGAGACGAGCTACCGCACGCAGCGGCGAAGAGGAGAGCAACAGCAATACGCATCAGTCCCGTCGTATCTCACACGGCCGCTCGACGAGATACCCGCCGGCGCGTCGAAGAGGAGCTCACTCCTCGTCGGGACCTGGTGGCGAGTCTACGGTGCTGAGCACGACGCCTGGCCGTACCCCGCGGCTTCGCATCAGCCGAGTCCGATCTCGCGGAGCCGCTGGACGAGGTAGGCGCCGGCGGTGATCGACGGATACTTCGCGGCGCCGCCAGTCCGCGCGATGCACGAGGGCAGCGGCGTCAGGTCCACCTCGGCGCGCGGGTGGATGAAGCACGGCATCGAGAAGCGCTCGCTCGCCGTGTCGCTCGGATTCACGACGCGATGGGTGGTGCTCTTGTAGAGGCCGTTCGTCACGTTCTGCAGCATGTCGCCCGCATCGACGACGATCGTGTCGAAGCCGGTGTGCACCGGCATCCACGAGCCATCGCGCTTCAGGAGCTCGAGCCCCTCGCTCGTCGCGCCGGAGAGCAGCGTG
>JALHPV010000419.1 GCA_022842285.1 Kofleriaceae bacterium | reverse complement strand
GACGCGCTGAACGACGCGCCCATGTTCCGGGGCTTCCCGACGTCGGTCGGCGTGGCCAACGTGCGGGTCTGGTGGGACGAGCTCGCGCACAAGCCCGCATTCTTGACCGAGCGCGCCGAGGGAGCGGGTCTGCGCGAGCTGATCGCGCACGTGATGAAGCTGCCGCGCTAAGGTCCCTCGATGGCCCGCGTCGACGTTCTCGCGGCTGCGCTCCGGGCCCTGGATGCAGGCCGAGGCGTGGCGCTGGCGACGGTCGTGGGCGCGCAGGGCTCGACGCCGCGGCACCTGGGGGCACGCATGGTCGTGGCCGCCGACGGGGAGCAGTGGGGCACGGTCGGCGGCGGGAAGATCGAGCAGGTCGTCGTGGAGCGCGCCCGCGAGGTGGCGGGGGGCGCGGCGCCGGCGGTCGTGCGGCAGCATCTCGTCCGCGATCTCGCGATGTGCTGCGGCGGCTCGATGGCGGTGGCGATCACGCCGCTCCTCGACGCGCGCGCGGTCCTCGTGGCGGTGACCGAGGGCCGGCACTCGTACGCGCTGCTCACCCCGATCGATGGGGCAGCCCTCGCGGTGCGCGAGGTGCGCGTCGGGGATCCCGCGCCACATCGGCCCGCGGTCGTCGATGGTGTGCTGGTCGAACGCGTGAACGTCGTCGAGCGGGCCGTGCTGTTCGGGCTCGGGCATGTCGCGCGGTCTCTGGGGCCGCTGCTCGCGAATCTCGGCTTCTCCGTCATCGCGTGTGACGACGGGGAGACGGGGGCGCTCGGGGAGCCTCCACCGTGGGCGACGCGCGTGATCGAGTCGTTCGACCCCGCGGAGGTCGAACGGCTGCTCGGCGGCTTCACGCCGGACGATCGGGTCCTCGTGATCACCCGCGACCACGCCGTCGATCAGCAGATCCTCGAAGGGCTCATCCAGCGTGACGACCTCGGCTACCTCGGGATGATCGGCAGTCGCGGTAAGGTCGGGCGGTTCCGCAAGCGGCTCGAGGCGAAGGGCCTCCTCGACGGCGAGGACGGCGAGCGGCGCTGGGCGAAGCTACGGGCCCCGATCGGCTTCGACATCGGAGCCGAGACGCCCGACGAGATCGCGATCGCGATCGCGGCCGAGCTCGTCGCGGTACGGCGGCGGGGCGAGACGGGCGCGGGGGCCTGGTGACGGCCCGGCCGAGGCTCGGGGCGGTGATCCTCGCCGCGGGGGCGGGAGAGCGGCTCGGCGGAGCGGCCAAGGCGCTGCTCGTCAGTAACGGACGAACCTACCTGGAACGCATCACGACGACCGCGCGCGCGGTGGGGGTCGTCGATGCCGTCGTCGTCGTCGGTCCCCCGTTCGGAGCGGTGGTATCCGACCACGCGCGGGCGCTCGGGCTGCGGGTCGTCGTGAATCCCGAGCCGGCGCGGGGGATGGCGAGCTCGGTCGCGCTCGGCTTTGCCGCGATCGCCGAGGGTGAGGCCGACGCGGCGTGGCTCTGGCCCGTGGATATTCCGGTGGTGGCCGTCGAGACCCTGCGCGCGCTCGTCGCGTCGCTGGGCGACCACGACGTGGCGCAGCCGCGGTGCGAGGGCCGCGGCGGACATCCCCCACTGATCGCACGCGCGGTCTGGTCACGACTCGCCGCCTGTACGAATCTCGCGGGGGGGGCGCGGACCGTGATCCAGGCAAGCAACGTGACGGCCGTCGTGGTCGGAGACGCGGGCGTCCTCCGCGACGTGGATACGCGCGCGGACGCGGAGGCGCTCGCGTGAAGCGCCTCGCGCTGCTCGTCGTGCTGGCGGCCTGCCCGGGCCCGAAGAGCTCGGGGGTGACGCCCCTGCGCGATCAAGTCGAGCGCGTCGACCCGGATCAGGCCGGAACGTTGCGGGCCGAGCTCACCGACGAGATCTTGCACTCGTACGAGCGCGACGAGCCGCCCGAGATCGAGACGGCGATGCTCGATCCGAAGGTCGGATCGGCACGCATCGGAGTCGGGCCGGGCGACGTGCTGCTCGGCATCGAGATCGAGCGCGCGCCCAGTCGCTGGCCGCTCGACGTGGATCCCACGGTCACCACGACCACCGCGCGCAGCAAGCGGCTCGAGGTCTACCTGGCCCAGGACAGCTCGGCGGCGTGGGCCTCCGACGAGGTCTCGTGGCGCATCAACGTGTGCGGACGCACCGCCGCCATCCCGCTGCGCATGACCGCGCTCTACGCGCGCGACGGAGATACGTGGGTGCCGGTGTTCGAGCACCTGTCGTTCGGTCGGCAGCCGATGCCACAGCGCGAGGGCGAGCTCCCCGCGAAGGAGATTCCTCCCGCGTCGAGCTCGGGCGATCTCCGCGATGCTCTCTCGGGGGTCGTGGCGCAGGGCCTCCTGAAGGCGAGCCAGCGCAACGAGAGCGTGATCGCGACCGGGCCGGAGTCGTTCGTCCTCGGGCCGGGGCTCGATGACGAGTGGCGCGGCGCCGACATCGCGGCGTCGCGGTTGTCTTCGCTCCAGCTCCGCGCCGAGGATCGCCTCGTGGGCGTCGTCGGACGATCCGAGCAGGCCGCGACGATCGCCTACTGGGTCGGGAACTTCGTCGCGAGCGTGCCGGGCCGGCCGGGGATTCCCGCGGGCAAGGTCCGCATGCGCGGGACGTTCGTGTTCGAGCGCCGCAACGAGCAGTGGATCGCTGTCCAGGCGCACATCAGCCAGCCGATCGGGGACATCGAGCTGGCGAACACGATCTTCGGGACGTCGCTCCTGTCCCCCAAGCCGCTCGAAGTTGCCTGCGAATAGACCGGGGCTCTAGGTTTCGGCGAGATCCTCGGCCGCGGCGGGCGCGGGGAGGGCAAAGCCGGTGACGTGCGGGTCCGCGAGGTACGTGTCCGTCAGCCGCTTCCGCTTCGGGTAGAAGGGCAGGATCCGGATCGGCCACGTGAGGAGGCTGCCGAGGCCGCCGAGGGCCTTGCCGCCGTACGCTTCGGCCACGAGGGCCGCGCGCTTGCCGCGGGACAGCTCGGCGAGCGGCCGCTCGAGGACCCCGATGCGGCGCAGGCGCAGCTCGGCGCACTGGTTCGCGTGGGCGAGGAACGCGGGGAGGTGCCGCAGCACGGGGTGGTCGGCGGGCAGGCGCTTCTTCATGAAGCCGGCGAGGCGGTTCACGCCCCACATCGAGACAAGCGAGAGTCCGAGGATGCGGCGCCGGAGCCACGGCTTGCCGGCGATGGCCTTGGCGGTCTGCTGCTCGCCGAACTCCACGTGGCGCTCCTCCTGCTTCACGGCGCGCTTCAGGATGTCGACGGACGGCTTGTGATCGAGCGTATCGATGATCGCGTAGAACGCCTGGAGGACGAAGCCCTCGCCCTGCGCCATCTCGAGCGCGACGTGCTCGGCCCACGAGCCGCCCATCATGCCCGTGGCGAGGAAGCGCACGGCGGCGTGGGCCGGCTTGGGACGGCACCCGAGCATCCCCATGATGCGGAGGAAGTTGTCGACGTGCTGCATCTCCTCGAGCGACTGGCGCGCGAGGAACCGCGCCGCCTCCATGTCGGGGGCGTCATAGAGCCAGTGGCCGATCTGGATGCCGGTTACCTCGCCGTAGAGGAACTGGTTCAGCATCCACTCGAGCATGTCCCGATCACGCGTCGGGTCGAGCTTCGCGCCGCCGAAGTCGAACGTCATCTCGTCGCGCGTCAGCAGCATGGCCGATACGAGGATAGCGCGTCACAGCCGGCCGGGGAGGGCCAGAGTGAAGGCGGTATGACGCGGCGAGGCTGGCTCGCCGCATCGTCAATTTCGGTCCCGTGAGGGTCGCGGCTCGTCCGCGCGAGGTCAGGGAGCCCGGCGGGGGCGCCCGCGACCTTTACCGGTGGGCCGCGCTTCGTGGAAGTGCGGCCCATGAACGGTAGAGCCGGGATACTTCGAGGCGATGGCCTTGGCTTCGCTCATCGCGCGATCCCCCGTCTTGTCATCGGTACCCGTGATCGGGGAACCGACGTCCGTCGGGTGAAACGAGATGACCGAGTTACCGGTGCTCGCGTCGATCGATACGAAGATGCGCTCGGGGCGACCGCGCAAGGAGCGGTTATCGCCCGCCACGGCGGCCACCACGCCCCCCGCCACCATCACGGTCGCGGAAGCCGCCGCCGCCGCCACCGCCGCCACCGCCGCCACCACCACCCGGGCGACGCTCCTCGGCGATGTCGACGCGCAGCGAGCGCCCCATCAGCTCCTTGCCGTTCAGGTTCGCGACGGCATCCTGCGCGAGCTGAGCCGAGCCCATCTCGACGAAGCCGAAGCCGCGGGGCTGACCGGTCTCGCGATCGGTCATGATCTTCACGTCAGTGACGTCACCGATCGTGGCGAAGTGCGCCTGGATCGCGTCCTGGGTGATGTTGTAGGGAAGGTTGCCAACGTACAGACGTGCGGACATGTGCCTCTTGCGAGCTCCCGGAAGGATCGACGCTGTCCCCGGAGCAGGAGGCGACAGTGAAGGTGACGCCTCTGTAGCACGTGCTCACAGGTCCA
Organism: Kofleriaceae bacterium; assembly: GCA_022842285.1. Lineage (GTDB taxonomy): Bacteria > Myxococcota_A > Polyangia > Haliangiales > Haliangiaceae > JABFXX01. The sequence continues at coordinate 822 of JALHPV010000419.1, read as the reverse complement.
GGTCGAAGTTCACGCGTGCCCCGACCTTGATCTGGATCAAATCGTCACCTGGCAGGAAGGTCCGGTCATAGGAGATGCCCAGGACAGCCCCGGGGAAGAAGAAGCGGGTCCTGAGCGCCCGGGCCCCGAAGGCAACCCCGACGCGGAACCCGTGGTCGACCTGGTCCCAGTCCTGCTCGGTGGCATGGGCCAGGTACCCGGCCTCGGCCTCGAAGAACGCGCTGGTGAGCGTGCGACGGTAGACGATGGGCGCCACCACGTCGGCGGCGATCTCCAGGGCCGTGCGCTGGCCGGTGGGATCCTTCGGAAAGGCCGCGCTGGCCCCGAACTCGAGGCCGGCATACAGCCCGTCGCCGCCCTTGAAGGTCCGGCCCACGACCACGCGACCGGCGCCGCCCGCGGAGAAGTCGACCTGGTCGCCCTGCTGGATCGCGATGCCTTTCCCGCCGCCACCGAACGAGAGCTGCCACCGCCCTTCGCTGACCTGCCGGCCGCGGAATGGCTCTTCGAGACCGATCCAGAACGGGCACTCGCCGGAGGCCTCATCGGCCCGGGCGAGGAGCTTGCTCATGCGGGTCAGCACGAGCAGGTCCTTCACCGCGTCGAGATCCCGGTTGCGCTGGAGATACGCGTCCTCGACGGGGCCGCCGAGCCGCCGGAGCTCGGCGTCGATCCATTCGCGGAGCGAGCGACGCGCGAGCGGGTCCACGCGGCACACCGAGTCGAGCGCGCTCTCGAGAAGATCCTCGATCTCGAGGCGATCGAGGCCCCAGCCCGTGGCGGCGGTCACGGTGACCTGCCGCTCGAGGTCCTTGTACAGCG
>JALHPV010000418.1 GCA_022842285.1 Kofleriaceae bacterium | reverse complement strand
AGGCTCCCGCTCGGACGGCGACGCGCTCGACCAGCGCCGCCGCCCCCTGCCCGCGCGCCCACGCCCCCACCCGCGCGGCCACCTCGGCCGAACCCGGTTGCAGGCCATGGTCGATCGTCACGACGACGACGTGATGGGCCCCGGCCACACGGATCGCCGCATCGGCGAGTGCGAGTGAGTCGGCGCCGCCAGAGCACGCCACGGCGTACAGCCCGGCGCCGATGGCCCCGAGCGCAGCACACGTCGCCGCCAGCACGGGGTCGCTGCCCATGCCGACACGGTACCAACCAATCGGGTCCCCGGATCGAGCGACCCGAGGCAGGCGCAGGAATCGCTGCCCGGGCAGGTTGCACAAAACGCCACGGGTTCCTATGAGGGCCCCATGGCAGACCGCGAGCCCCCGTCCACCGCGCCGCTCGCCCGCTTCCGCAGCCAGCTCGCCGGGCCCCGCGGGATGCGTCGGGTCGACGAGCTGCTCTCCCAGGACGACGCCCCCGCCGCCATCGCTGCCCTCGCGCCCGCCGAGCTGTTCGAGCTCGTACACGAGGTGGGCTTCGAGGATGCGCAGGAGCTGCTCATCTACGCGACGCCGGCGCAGTACCAGGGCGCGATGGATCTCGACGGCTGGACCAACGACCAGCTGGACTTCGCCCCGCTGAAGCCGTGGATCGCGTCGATGCTCGAGTCCGGCTTCGAGAAGGTGGGTGAGGTCTGGGCCGGTCTCGATAGCGAGCTGCGGGCTCTGATCCTGCAGCGCCAGGTGAAGGTCTACGACGTGTCGTTCGGCGAGGAGCCGGCCGAGGACAACGAGAACGCGATCGTGGCGACGGTCGACCGGTTCTTCATGCTCGAGCTCCTCGGCGAGGACGCCGAGTCACAGCGCCTCATCCAGGCGCTGGTCGATGACCTCTATCGGGCGGACGCAGACCTCGCGCGCCACACGATCATGTCGGCCCGCAGCGAGCTCCCGTCCCACCTCGAAGAGCAGTCGTATCGGTGGCGGGCCGGGCGCCTCGCCGATCAGGGCTACGTCGACTTCTACGACGCGCTCGAGCTGTTCCGGCCGCTCGACGCCAAGGACGTCAAGGTGGGCGAAGGATCGCAGGATCGTTCCGTCGACGAGGACGCGTCGCGCATGCCGCTCGTCGTGGTCGAGGAGGTGATCGGGCGCAGCTTCCTCGCGCGCGCACTCTCGGCGATCGACGATCCCAAGGAGGCCGAGCGACTCGAGGGCGCGCTCATGATCCTCGTCAACAAGGTGCTCGCCGCCGGGCGCGCGAAGCCGGGCCAGCGAGAGGTCGTGGCACGCGGGGCGCTGTATGCGACGGCCACGCTGTCGCTCGGGCTCGAGACGATCGCGCGCGGCGATCTGGCGAAGGCGACCGAGGCGTTGCGCACGATCGCGATGATCCGGCTGTTCCGCGTCGGCTACACGGTGACACAGAAGCTCGCGCGCCTCGCGCAGGCTCTGGCTCCGCGCGCGCCGACCGCCGGCACCCCGGCGCGGGAGCTCGTGGCCGCGCTCTGCTCGCCCCGGCCGCTGTTCCCGTGCATCGCGGATGATCCGCCGACGAGCGGCGTGCGTCCGTTCGAGTCGGCGCACGACCTCCGCCGCGCCGGCGAGATCCTCACCGGACTCACCGTACGGATCGCGCTCGTGGAGAGTTTCGGCGTCGACGTCGTGGCCCTCTCGCAGGCGCCCGAGCCGCGCCCGAGCCTCGATGACCTCGTCCGCACGGCGCTGGCCCGCGTCCTCGGGGGCGGCGTACTCACCGGCGACGCCCTGTCGCAGCAGGAGCTCGTGGCGATGCGCACGCGCTCCATGGCGGGCCGTACGTTCACGGCCGCCGCCCGCGCCGCCGCCCGCGCCGCGATCGAGAGTCGGCTCGGGGCGGCACAGCTCACGGCCTCGAGCGCCGTGCTCGGCGCGCTCGTCGCGGGATGGCTATCTGACCTCGAAGCGCTCCTTGGCGACGTGACAGACAAGGAGATCGATCCCCGCTTCGTCGAGGGCGTGCTCGTCGAGGTGAAGCGCAGCTAGCCTCGTGTTACTCCCTGCGCGATGTCAGACGAGTCGCGCGCAGAGAGACCGTACGCGGTCGGGATGGCTACCGGACTCGGCGTGGTGCTCGCGGCCGCGCTGGTGCTCGCCATCATCGACATCATGCACGCCGGTGGCGCCGCGCTTCCGATCCTCGCGCTGTGGTCCCTGCTCGCCCTGCCCTTCGCCATCGGAGCGGGCATCGTGCTGGGCGCCGGCAATGCGCAGTGGGGGACGGGCTTCATCCGCCGCGGCTTCCGGGCCCTGAAAGAGGACGACGATCTCGATCGGCGCGCCGTCGCGATGCTGCTGGCCGGCGGTGTGGTCGCGGTGCTCGTGATCGGGCTCGTGTCCGTGGGCTCGCTGACGCTCGTCGGCGACGTGCAGCGCAAGAGCATCGGCGCCTTGCTGCTCGGCGTCGTGGTCGTCGTGGCGCTGCCGGTGCTCGCGCTGATCGGGTTGCCCGCGTACCGCGCCGCCCGCCACGTCGCGAAGCTGCTCCCGTCGCCGAAGATCACCTCGCGCCTCGTCGCGATCGTGGCCGTCGCGCTCCTCGTGGTGCTCTACGTCGCCCGCCGTATCATCTACACGAAGCTCGACTACCAGGCGCTCGGCCTGGGCTCGCTGATCATGATCGCGCTTCTCCCCGTGCTCGCCATGGTCATCGGGGCCATCGCGTTCGGACCGGCGGCGGCACTGAAGGACAAGCTTCCGGCCCGTGGCATCGTCGCCGCGGTCGGCGGCGTCATCGCGGTGGCCCTGATCCTCATCGGACTCCGGTCGCCCACGGTCGAGACCCGCACCGCGGTCACCGAGCACTCGTACCTCGGCCCCAAGCTCATCCCCGTCCTGCGCAAGCTCATGGACTCCGACGGGGATGGGCAGTCCGCGTTCTTCGGTGGCCCGGACTGTGATGACAGCAATCCGAACGTGAACCCGAAGGCGCCCGAGGTGCCAGGCAACGGCATCGACGACAACTGCCTGAACGGCGATGCGCCGCTCGTCGCGGAGACCCCGCCCCCCGATCCGAACCAGAAGGTCGATGCCCCCCCCGCCAAGCCGAGTCTCTCCGGGGGCAGCAACGTGCTCGTCATCTTCGTCGATACGCTCCGCTACGACCGCCTCGGCGTCACCGGCTATCAGCGCGACGGCAAGTCACTCACGCCGCGCCTCGACGCGTTCGCGAAGGAGGCCGTCTCCTTCCGCAAGGCGTACGCGCAGGCGCCGAACACCCCGCGCTCCGTGCCGTCGTTCCTGTCGTCGCGGTATCCGTCGCAGCTCAAGGTCGACAAGCCACAGAGCAACTACCCGGCGATCTCCGACGACGGCGACTTCCTGTTCGAGGCCCTCGGCGCCGCAGGCATGAAGACGATCGGGATGACCTCGCACTTCTACTTCTGCGATCGCAAGCGGTCACCGCAGTCGTGCCCGGGCGTGCGCGATTCGATGAACACCAACGTGTGGCAAGGCGCCGCCGAGTGGGACAACGAAGGGGCGAAGACGATCGCCGAGTCCAACCGGGACATCGCCGGGCCCCGCATCGTCGAGAAGTCGACCAAGCGCCTCACCGAGCTGGCCAAGAGCGGCGAGAAGTTCGCGATGCTCGTGCACCTCTTCGAGCCGCACTCGACCTATGTCGAACACGCCGGCGATCCGGCCGTCTCCGTGAGTGGCGACGAGCGCCTGAAGTTCCTCTACGACTACGAGATCCACGCTGTCGATGGCTCCATCGGCGCCCTCCTCGACCACCTCGCCTCGACGGGCCTCGACAAGACGACCACCGTCGTCGTCGTGTCCGACCACGGCGAGGCGTTCGGCGTCCACAAATACGGCGGCGAGCGCCAGTTCTTTCACGGCATGACGCTCTACAACGAGGTCCTCCACGTGCCGCTCATGTTCCGCGTCCCCGGCGCGAAGGCCCGCGAAGTGGACAACGTCGTCGAGCTGATCGACATCGCCCCCACGATCGCGCAGCTCTTCGGCGTGAAGGCGCCCGCGAGCTGGCGCGGCACGTCGCTCGTCCCACTCATCGAGGGGCAGACCGTGGCGCCCAAGCCAGCGTTCTCCGAGATGCAGCCCGTATCGGAGTGGCCGCATGACTGGAAGTCGATGGTGACCGCGGATGCGAAGTACCACGTGCTCTACAAGGTCAGCGATTCGGCGTGGGAGCTGTATGACCTGACGGCGGACCCCGAGGAGCGCAAGAACCTCTTCGAGTCGGACCAGGCCACCGCGGCGCAGGTGAAGTCACAGCTCGCCGGCTGGATGGAAGGCGCGCTCGCGCAGGGCGGCGGTCGATGAGCACCGGCGCGAAGGAGTTCAGGAACCCGATCCCGACGGTCGACGTGCTCGTCGAGCTCGCCGGTCGGCCCGGAGAGCTGGTGTTCATCGTGCGCGCCAACGAGCCGCAGGGCCTCGCCCTCCCCGGCGGCTTCGTGGATGCGGGGGAATGGGTGGCCGACGCCGCGATCCGCGAGGCGAAGGAAGAGACCGGCCTCGACATCGAGCTCACCGAACTCTTCCACGTCTACTCGGATCCAGCCCGCGATCCGCGCAAGCACACCATGTCGGTCGTGTTCATCGCGACGGCCACGGGCACGCCCGTCGGATCCGACGATGCCGCCGCGTGCGTGGTGTGCCCCCCCGACCAGCTCCCTGGCCCCCTCGTCTTCGACCACGCGCGCATCGTCGCGGACTACGTCGCATATCGAGAGCGCGGCGTGCGCCCCCCGCCTCGCCGGTAACGCGGAGTTTTCACCGCCAAGACGCCGGGCGGCCCGCCAAGGTCGGAGAGGGTTTTCGGGCGCTGCGCGCCGCATCCTCGTGCCGGGCTCTCCACCCGGAGTTGTCATCGCCAAGACGCCGGGCGGCCCGCCAAGGTCGGAGGAGATTTTTCGAGCTTCACGCCGCGGAGCGAACGTTGCGGGCCGCGTCGGAATACCATCGGCACGATGCGCCTCGTGGCCGTCAGCTCGGCCCTGTTCGTCGCGGTTGCCGCGTGTGGCGTCCGTGCGCCCGCGCCGCTCGACGTCGGGGCGCTGATCCGAGCACGTGGCGAAGCGGGCGCGCGGATCGAGCTGGCGGCCCGCATCGCCGATGATCCGCGCGACGTGCAGGCGCGGCTCGCGCTCGCCACGCTCGCCGATCAGGCCGGCCGGCCGAGCGAAGCCATCGAGCAGCTCGAGACGGTGGATAGGATCGGTGGCCCGGCCGGCACGCGGTGGCACGACGAGGATCGGGCCCGGCTCGCCCGGCTCGTGCTGGCGCGGGCGCGCGCGCGCCTGCTGCGCGGGGCCCCATCGGCGCTGGCCGA
>JALHPV010000417.1 GCA_022842285.1 Kofleriaceae bacterium | reverse complement strand
CAGCATCGCCACCACCAGCACGCAGGGCAGCAGCAGGGGGTGGATCGGATAGAGGATGAAGTACTCGAGGAAGTCGATCCCGCGGTCCCAGACGGCGAGGGCCTCGTAGGCGTTGATCGTGCGTGCGAGCGGCTGGTCGACCAGCAGGATGGCGAGGACGGTCAGGGCCGCGGCCACGCCCGCGAGGGGGAGGAGCCAGCGCGGGGCCGGTTCGCGTTCGCCGCGCGGGACTTCCACCAGGACGGGATAGCGCGGTCGGGGCGCGCAGCGAAAGGCCTCGGGAAGAACCTGGGGGGCAGCGTCGGTTGGTGGGCCGCCAGTCAGCTTGCTTCTGCGCTGCCATCGATCTACAAAACGCAGCGATTCCGCACCACTGGCGCACGAGGCTACATGATCCGCGCAACGAATCTGTCGAAGTTTTACGGAGGCAAGCGCGCCCTCGGTCCCGTCAGCTTCGAGATCGAAGATGGCGAGACCGTCGGCTTCCTGGGCCTGAACGGCGCAGGCAAGACCACCGCGCTCCGCATCCTTGCCTGTGACCTCCGGCCGAGCTCGGGCTCGATCGAGGTTGGCGGGACGGATGCTGTCGCGGATCCGCACGAGGTGCGGAAGCGCATCGGCTTTCTGCCCGAGCATCCGCCGGTCTACCCGGAGATGGTGGTCACCGAGTACCTGACCTACGCGGGCGAGCTCCGCGGGATGTCACGGGCGGAGACGCGCAAGCGGATGCCCGAGGTGCTCGATGTCACCAACCTGAATGACGTGCAGAACGAGCTCATCGGCACGCTGTCGCACGGCTACCGGCAGCGGGTGGGCATCGCGCAGGCGATCATTCACCAGCCGAAGTTCCTGATCCTCGACGAGCCGACGCGCGGCCTCGACCCGGTGCAGATCGTCGAGATGCGCAACCTGATTCATGACCTGAAGCAGGCGCACACGGTTCTCATCTCGAGTCACATCCTGACGGAGATCAGCCAGACGTGTGATCGGCTGCTGGTGCTCGGCAAGGGCAAGCTGCTCGGGGCCGGCACCGAGGAGGAGCTGTCGGCGAAGCAGGACTCGGTGATGCAGATCAGCGTCACGATCCGGCCGCCGAAGGAATCCGAGGATGTCGAGGAGGCGGTGAAGCAGGTGCTGTCGGCCGTCGATGGCGTCACGAAGATCGCGGACGTCCTCGATCAGGGGGACAACGGCCTCCTGTTCTCCCTCGACACCAAGCGCGATTGCCGGGCGGACGTGAGCCGCGCGGTCGTCGAGGCCAAGTACGACCTCATCCGGCTCGACTTCTCGCGGAGCGAGCTCGAGAACACCTTCATTCGACTCGTCGGAGGTACCGATGCGAGCAACTAGGATCATCTACCGCCGCGAGCTCGGTGCGTATCTACGGTCGCCCTTCGCGTGGGTGCTGTCGGCGCTGCTGCTGCTCGTGGCCGGCGTCTTCTTCCAGGCGTACGCGCTCGCCGGCGACATGCTGTCGGCGATCGTCCTGGAGCGTTACTTCTTCATCATGTGCGGCGTGGCCATCGCCGCCGGCCTCCTCTTGTCGTTCCGGCTCATCTCCGAGGAACGACAGACCCACTCGTTGATCCTGCTGAACACCTCCCCGATCCGAGATACCGAGATCGTCGTCGGCAAGTTCCTCGCGGCGCTGACGTTCCTCGCGATCCTGCTGGTGCTGTCGATCTACATGCCGCTCCTCATCAAGGTGAACGGCAAGATCACCAGCGCTCAGATCCTGGTCGGGTACATCGGCCTGTTCCTCGTGGGTAGCGCGACGCTCGCCATCGGCACGTTCGCGAGCGCCCTGGCGAACAACCAGCTCATCGCGGGCGTGGTGTCGCTGGTCATCATCATCCTGCTGCTCGTGATGAACCTCTTCGGCGCCAAGCTCGACGGCGTCGTGCGCACGGTCGTGATGGATCTCGACCTCCGCCGCACGCACTTCGACCCGAGCTTTCAGCGCGGAATCCTCAACCTGAAAGACATCATCTTCTACCTGGCCATGACCTACTTCTTCCTGCTCCTCGCGGTGAAGACGATGGAGGCGAAGCGATGGCAATGAACAGCCGTACGGCGTCTCCCTGGTGGGCCTCCCTGATCTTCGCAGTGGGCCTGCTGTTCATCTTTGTCAGCGAGCGTCTCGTCACCACGAGCCCTGACATCCGCATGGCCATGACGGGCTTCGGCCTCCTCGTGGTCCTCGCCATCACCGGCGCGCGCGCCTGGGCCACGTTCGGTTCGCGCGGGGCGCGGCGCCGCGTCGAGCGCGTCCTGCTCGGCTTCCATCTGCTCACGCTGGCGGCGCTCCTCGTCTACCTGTTCTCCACGAGCTGGGGCCAGTCCCTGTTCGGGGTGAGCAAGGAGTCGGCGCCGCGGTGGTCGGGCGGCCTGATGGCCATCTACACCGTCATGTTCCTGTGCTCGACGGTGCCGGTGCTCATGGTCGAGCTCTCGCTCGGCGTGGCGTTGCGCGATGGCTTCGACGTGCGCAGCGACACCGACGATCTGTCGGTCGAGATCTTCCGCGTGCGCGAGATGGCGTGGTCCGGTCTGACGATCGCGCTCGCCGCGAGCTTCCTCATGGCCACGTGTGGTGTCGCGAAGGAGCGCAACGCGCAGCGCGACGTCTCGTACTTCAAGACGTCGTCCCCCGGTGAGAGCACCAAGAACGTGCTGCTCCAGTCGAGCGAGCCGATCAAGGTCAACCTGTTCTTCCCCGAGGGCAGCGAGGTCAAGACGCAGATCCGCGGCTACTTCGACACCCTCGCGGCCGCGACCAACAAGCTCGAGGTCTACGAGCGCGACCGCCTGCGGGACGGCCAGCTCGCGCAGAAGTACAAGGTCGCGAAGGAGGGCATCGTCGTGATGTCCCGCGGCGAAGGCGACGCCGAGAAGAGCTTCACGTTCGAGGTCGACACCGACATCGACAAGGCGCGCCGCGCCACCGGCAAGCTCCGCAACCTCGACCGCGAGGTGAACGCCCTGCTGATGAAGCTCGCCCGCGACAAGCGCAAGGCGTACATCACGTCGGGCCACGGCGAGCTCAACCACCCCGAGTCGGTGCCGAGCGGCGTGCTCGTCCCGGTCCGTCGCACCACCGTCCTCCGCAAGGAGCTCGGTGACCTCAACTACGAGGTGAAGGACCTCACGGTCGCCGACCTGTCGAAGGACGTCCCCGCCGACGCGGCGCTCGTGATCGTGCTCCGGCCGACGCTGCTCTTCACGACGCAGGAGTTCGCCGCCCTCGACCGCTATCTCCAGAAGGGCGGCAAGCTCCTCTACGCCATCGACCCGATCGGCGAGCAGAGCATGGGGCCGCTCGAGGCTCGCATCGGCGTGAAGGCCATCCCCGATGGTCGCCTCACCGACGACCTCAACCACTACGTGGTTCGCAACAACAACACCGACCGCCGCTACACGGGCAGCACTCAGTACGCGGCGCACGCCACGACGACCTCGATGGCCCGCGACAAGATCGCCTTCTTGATCGACGCCGCCGCGCTCGAGGACGCGCCGTTCGGGCCGGGAGGCCAGCCGACGCGCACCGTCGTCCTCCGCTCCCTCGACTCGAGCTACCTCGATCTCAACGACAACTTCGAGATGGATGGCGCCGAGAAGAAGCAGAAGTGGAACCTCATCTACGCCGTCGAAGGCCCCAAGCTCGACGACAAGGATGGCGGCAAGGACGGCTTCCGCGCGATGGTGTTCTCCGACGCCGAGCTGTTCGCCGACTATGACGCGATGAACGCGCGCGCGGCGAACCCCGTCATGTACGGGCGCGGCATGTTCAAGGATGTCGTGAAGTGGCTCGGCGGCGAAGAGTCGTTCGTCGGCGAAGCCGTCAGCGAAGAGGACAAGGCCATCCACCGCACGAAAGGCCAGGATCAGAAGTGGTTCCTCCTCACGATGATCGGTGCGCCGCTCGTCGTCCTCGCGGTGGGGCTGTTCTTCACCCTGCGCCGGCGTTCGCGCGGCTCGAAGAAGGAACTGGTGACGACATGAGAGCCGCGATCGTTCACGGCGCCCTGCTCCTGATCATGCTGGTCTACGGCTACCGCACGTGGACCCGCGACAAGGACGTGAAGAAGACGGTCGGGACCGTTGTTCTCTGGAACAAGACCGACGCCGACTTCGAGTCGATCGAATACGTCTCCGAGCGCAAGACCACACGCCTCGACCGCAAGGCCGAGGGCTACTGGTGGGGGAGCGAGACGACGACCGAGAAGAAGCCGATTCCGCCCAAGACCGATGACGACGCCGGTTCGGCGGCCGGTTCGGCGGGCTCGGGCTCCGCGGCGGTGGCGGCCGGCTCGGGCTCGGCGGCGGGTTCCGGATCGGCGGGGTCGGGCTCCGGGTCCGCCGGATCCGGCTCGGCTGCGGTCGCCAAGGAGGAGCCGAAGTTCGAGGAGGTGAAGGTGACCGCCGAGTTCCCGCTCGGCAAGTCGGGGAACGACCTCGTCGCGGCCTTCCGCGCGGGCCGGGCGCTCGCCGACCTGGGCGTCCTGACCGCCGAGAACAAGGAGAAGTACAAGATCAACGGTTCCAAGACCACGCTGACCGTCACCTTCAAGGGGGGCGAGAAGCGCGTCTTCACCGTCGGCAGCACGATCTACGGCGGCAGCGATCGCTACGTCATGGATCCCGCTACCGGTCAGGGCTGGGTCGTCGCCAAGGACTACGTCCAGCCGCTCGACTCCGGCAAGATCAACCTCCAGCTCTCCGACCCGCGCGGGTTCGAGGAGATCAAGGTCGAAGCGGTCACCATCGAAGGTCTCGGTTCGTCGCAGGGCAAGTCGCGCCGCGCCGCGCTGATCACGACCACCGACGCGGGCCAGACGCAGAAGACCTGGGGCGACGCGTCGACCAAGAAGCCCGATGCGGTCATCTCGAGCTTCCTCGACACGGTGAAGAACCTCCGCCCGATGGAGTACGCCTCGACCCTCGACGTCGCGAGCCTCACGCCGATCATGCGCGTGACCTACAACGACGCGTCGAACGGCAAGCTCGGCACGCTGACCTTCTACAAGCGCACGCGCCAGGGCGAGCGTTCCGAGCAGGCCGATCCGACCCTCCCCGTCGACTCGGTCACCGAGTACTACATCGTGACCGAGGCGACGCGCGTCCCCGGGATGGTTCGTCCGGACACCGGACAGCGTGCCGAGGAGAACCTCCCCGTCGTCTTCGGGGAGAAGGCGCCGCCGGCCACTCCGACGCCGACCGGTCCTGACCCGCACGACGGTCACGGTCCCCACGACGGTATGCACAGCCCGGGCGGCCCCAGCATGACGCCGCCTCCCGGTGGCTCGGGCATGGCTCCGGCCGGGTCGGGCGGCGTGACGCCGGTGGCCCCGGCTGCGGGC
>JALHPV010000416.1 GCA_022842285.1 Kofleriaceae bacterium | reverse complement strand
GCGCGCCGTCACGCGGGGGGCGCGCACCAACTTCGCGGTCTCGGTGCTGGCGAGCACCTTCGCGGGGCCCGGATTCGGCTTGGGCGTGGGAGCGGGAATCGCCTCGGCGATGTCGGCGGTGTCGACGACCGGGGCCGCTGCGGCCGGCGCGGGGACCACCCCCACGGGCACATCCATGCTCGCGGGCGCGGCCGGGGTCGTGCCGGGCGTTGCACTCGCCGCCGCGGCCGGCGGGTTGTCTCCACTCGAGCCGACGAGCACGCCGATCCCCAGCAAGATCAAACCGCCCACGAGCGCCGCCGGAACGAGCCAGCGCGACCGTCGGGGCGTCGGCGCGGGCGGGGCGAGCGCGGGCGGAGGAGGCGGCGACGCGGCGATCGTTGGATCGGGAGCGGTGATCTCGATCGCGTAATCGGGATCCGGCGGCGCCGCGGCCATGCGCTGCGACCGACGGGTGTCGGGCAGGCTCGAGTGCGATAGCTCGCTCTCGGCGGACATGCTCGCTGACTGGCCACGCCGGCGCGCGCGGGTGTCGGCGACCAGTGCCCCCAGCACCCCCGGATCGGTCGCAGCAGCGGCGGGGAGAGCGGCGCTGATGAGCTTCGCCACCTCGGCGGCCGTCGCGGGCCGGTCGGCCGGATCGTGACGGAGCATCGCCAGGACCACCGCATCGAGCGCGGCGGGCGCAGTGGGCGCCACCGTGCTCGGGGGCCGGGCATTCGTCTCCGTGAGGCGATTGAAGAGCCCGACCTGCGTGTCGTCGGCGAACAATGACTGGCCCGTGAGCAACTCCCAGAAGACGACACCCAGCGAGAAGATGTCGCTGCGGCGATCGACATGGGTGCGCGTCGCCTGCTCGGGCGCCACATACCTGTACTTGCCCTTCATCGAGAAGCCCGCCTCGGTCTCCTGGACGCGGTTCCGCGCCTTGGCGATGCCGAAGTCGATCAGCTTCACGTGCCCCGAGGGCGTGAGCAGGATGTTCGATGGGCTCACATCCCGGTGAACCACGTCGAGGGGCTGACCGTCGTCGTCGGTTGTCTCGTGCGCCGCGTGGAGCCCCGCCGCGGCCGCCATGATGATGCGCGCGGCCACGACCGGATCGAGAGTGTTGCCATCGGCGCGAAGTCGGTGGAGGAGCTCGCTGCACGAGCAGCCGTCGATGTACTCCATGACGAGGTAGTGCAGGCCGTCGACCTCGCCGAACTCCTCGACGTGCACGACGTTGGGATGAGCGATCTGCGAGCAGATGCGCGCCTCGTCGACGAACATCTGGGCGAAGGCGGGCTGGTCCACCAGGTGGGGGTGGACAACCTTGATCGCCACCTGCCGCGAGAACCCAGCCGCGCCATGGCGCCGCGCGAGGTAGAGGGTGGCCATTCCACCTACCCGCAGCCTGCGGACGACCTCGTAGTCGCCGATGTACCGCTTGACGCTCATCGCTGCTCCCGCACGCACGAACCGTGCCCCGCGCCACGATCGCGATATCGCCGGCTTGGAGCACATTGCGCAGCGCGGTGTTTCACTTGAAGTGACATCGGGCCCTGCGCGATCACATCAGCGCTTACGTGGTCGCGGGATCGCGTGCACGTCCATCCATCGCATCAGCGTACGGCGATGTACGCCGAGGTGCGCGGCCGCGAGGCCCTGATTGCCTCCGTGCGCCTGCAAGGCGTCGACGATCTCCGCGCGCGTGACCTGTCGCGAGACCATGTGGACGGCGGTCGTGCGTTCACCGTTCTCCGCGATGCTCGGCGCCGCCGAGACAGCGTCGGCGAGGGGCAGGGGGATATCGCCCGGCTCGACGCGGAGGCCGTCGCACAGGATCGCGGCGCGCTCCATCACGTTGCGGAGCTCGCGCACGTTGCCCGGCCACGGGTGAGCCTCGAGGATCCGCACCGCCGCGTCACCGAGTTGCGGCGGCGACACGCCGAGCCGGAGCGCATAGAGCGCGAGAAACTCGTGTGCGAGGGGGGCGATCTCGTCGACGCGCGCACGCAACGGCGGCACGTCGATGACGGCGCCGGCGATCCGGTAGTAGAGGTCGCGCCGAAACCGCGTCGCGTCGTCGAGCGACTGGTTCGTGGCGGCGATGAACCTGACATCGACGGTCTCCGCGGTGACCGCCCCCACGCGGCGCAGCTCGCCACTCTCGAGCACGCGCAACAGCTTCGACTGCACGGGCAGTGGCAGCTCGGCGACCTCGTCGAGAAACACGGTGCCGCCATCCGCCGCGAAGAGCAGCCCGACCTTGTCCCGATCCGCCCCCGTGAACGCCCCGCGAAGGTGCCCGAACAGCTCGCTCTCGAGCAGCGGCTCGGTCAGCGATGCGCAGTTCAGCTTGATGAAGGGGCGATCGGACCGCGCCGACCGGGCGTGAATGCGCTCGGCCAGGAGCTCCTTGCCGACGCCCGTCTCGCCGTGCAGCAGCACCGAGATGTTGGAGCCAGCCACGCGATCGACCATCGCGAGCACGTCGGTCATGCCACGCCCGAACCGCGGCGCCGGACGCGCGAGGCCACGACTCGCCGCCGCGCTGGCCGACGCGAGGAGCTCCGTCGCCGTCCGGCCATCAGCGCCCCAGAGCGCGCTGCCAAAGACGAGGTCATCGCGGGTCTCACGGAGCGCGGCCTGCACGCGGCCCTGGACCGCTCGCGCGCGGCCCACGGGCGTATCGTCGATCACCACCAGCCACTCGTGCAGCGACCGTCGCCCGACGCTGTCCGGCGCACGCACCACGGAGGCGAGCCGATCCAGGTCGGCGGGGCCGAGCTCGCCACGCGCGGAGGCGAGGACGATGCCGCACCCGAGCCCGGTCTGCGCGGCATCCCGGACCAGCGACTCGAGTCGCCGCACGATCGCGGCCGGGCCGAGCAGCGACAGGGCGGGCACCAGGGGAGCCGACGTGACCTCGCGGATCACGAGCAGACAGCTGCCGAGCGTGACCGCATCACCGAGCCGGACCGGCGTGGGACGGTCCGCCGGAATCCGCACCGAGTTGACCGAGGTCCCGTTCACGCTGGCCAGATCCGTGATCGTGTAGCCACCGGTCCCGTCGGCATCGATCCGCGCGTGGGTTCGCGACACGGAGTCGTCATCGACCCGGATCTCACACTGCCGCGACCGGCCCACGGTCGCGGGCACACGGTCGAGTTGAAGGACCAGGTTGCCCGCATCCGAGACCACAAAGACGGCATGGGGCTTCACAACGACGACTCGGCTTTTAGCAGGAGAACCTGACTTGGCGCCGCAGGCCGTGGCGCAGGAGCCGCCGAAGGACAGGCGAACCGCGCCAGCGGCGGTCGTGCCGCCAATCCAGGTGGCGCCGGCCCAGAAGCCCCAGATATCCGCCCGTTACCTGGTACGTGAGTTGACATAATGCCGATTCTGCGACGCGACCAGTACCTCGAGGGGGAGGCCCCGCCGTTAACCCGCCCCAACCCGGGCATGGCACGAACCTCAGCGCGCCAGCCGGTTGCCGAGGCGCGCGATCTCTTCGGCGGTGAGGCCGCTGGAGGCCTCGATCGTGACCGACGCGGCCCTTCCGGTTCCGATCTCGGCGGCCGCGATCTCGAGGATGCCATCGGCGTCCATCGTGAAGCTGACCTCGACCTTGGTCTGGCCACGCGGTGCCGGGCGCAGGTCGCCGAGCACGAAGCGGCCCAGGCGGCGGTTGCGCGACGCGTGCTCGTGCTCGCCCTGAAAGATCTCGATCGCCACGAAGGTCTGGTCGTCTTCGGTCGTCGCGAAGATCTTCTTGGCGCGGGTCGGGATCGACGTGTTGGCCGAGATCACGACCGACATCCGGTCGCCCGCGACCTTCACGCCCATGTTGTGCGGCGTGACGTCCAGGAGCACGACCTCCTGGAGCTCGCCGCCCATGATCCCGGAATGGACCGCGGCCCCCATGGCCACGATCTCGTCCGGGTTCACGCCCTTGCTCGCTGGCTTGCCGAAGATCTGGACGGCCCGCTCCTGCACCGCCGGCATGCGCGTCATGCCGCCCACGAGGAGCACCTGGTCGATGTCCGCGGGGGTGCAATGCGCGTCGTTGAGCGCCTTGGCGCATGGCGCTTCCAGCTTGTCGAGGAGCACCTTGCAGGCGCGTTCGAGTTGCCCGCGCTCGAGCTCGCGGATCAAGTGCACGGGCCCTGCTGGTCCGGCCGCGATGAACGGCAGGTTCACGTCGGTGGTCATCGCGCTCGAGAGCTCGATCTTCGCGCGCTCGGCGGCCTCTTTCAGGCGCTGCAAAGCGACCGAATCGGCCCGCAGATCGTGACCGTGCTCGGCGGCAAAGTCGTCGGCGAGCAGGTCGATGATCACCCGGTCGAAGTCGTCGCCACCGAGGGCCGTATCGCCGTGCGTGGAGAGGACCTCGAAGACGCCGTTCTCGATCGCGAGGATCGAGATATCGAACGTGCCGCCACCGAGGTCGAAGACCGCGAGGCGCTGGTTCGCCTGGTGCTGGACGCCATACGCGAGCGCGGCTGCCGTCGGCTCGTTGAGGATCGCACGCACGGTGAGGCCGGCGATCGCGCCGGCGTCCTTGGTCGCCTGGCGCTGCACGTCGTCGAAGTACGCCGGGACGGTGACCACGGCTTCGCGAACGGACTCGCCCAGGTAGTCCTCGGCGACGCGCTTCATCTTCGCGAGGACGTGCGCGCTGATCTCCTGCGGCGACCGCGGCGTGCCCGCGACGTCGACCCAGGCATCGCCGTTCTTCGCCGCGACGATGTGATACGGCAGTCGCGAGGCGAGCTGCTGGACCTCGCTCGCCTTGCGGCCGATCAGGCGCTTGGCGCCAAATACCGTGCGCTGCGGGTTCGTGACCATCTGGCGCTTGCTCGCGGCGCCGACAACGACGTCGCCGTCGGCGTTCCACGACACCATCGACGGTGTGGTCCGGCCGCCTTCCTGGTTGTGGATGACCGTGGGCTCCCTGCCCTCGAGCACGGCCACGCACGAGTTCGTGGTGCCGAGATCGATGCCGATGACGCGCCCCATCTACCGGGCGAGTATATCTATCTACGGCGCGTGAATAGCTCGGCGAGCGCCGCCTTCGCGGGCTGCAGATCGGGATCGAGCTGGAGTGCGCGGTCGAGCTCGATGCGGGCCTCGTCGAGCCGCTGCTCGAGCTGGGCGCGGCGACCGCGGGCATACGCCTGGAGGGCCTGCGGCCGGGTCGACCCCGGATGCTTGGCGGCAAGCGCGTCGAGCTGGACGCGGGCGGCGTCCCACTGGCGTTTCCCGAGGAGGTCCAACACCGCGACCAGCTGGGGGTCGTTCGGGGGCGGCGACGTGCCCGGCGCGAGGGGGCGCGGCGCCTCCGGCGGCCGGGCGAACCGGACCGCGCCCGAGGTGG
>JALHPV010000415.1:690-5369 GCA_022842285.1 Kofleriaceae bacterium | reverse complement strand
GCTCATCCCGGCACCCTACCCGCGCCGCCGCACACGGCACTCAGGCTGCGCTGAGTCGGCCGCCGTCGTCGCCGCCCCGGCCGCGGCCGGCGGGCGCTGCGCGGCCCGGGCTATGCGCTCGCGCGCACGACGATGTCGGTCGGGAGGATGGCGGTGCGGCTCGTCTCCTCGCCGCGCAGACGCTGCAGGAGCATCCGCGCCATCTGCTCGCCCATCTCCTCGCTCGGCTGCCGCACCGTCGTGAGCGGAACGATCGCGGCGGCCGCGGCGGGACTGTCGTCGAAGCTCAGCACCGCGATGTCGTCGGGTACGCGCACCCCGCGCTCCGCGATCACCGAGAGGGCGCCGAGGGTCATGAGGTCGCTCGCGATGAAGACGGCGTCGAACCCGCCGAGGTCGAGCAGCTCACGCATCGCCTGTGCTCCTCCGGCCATCGTGAATCCGCCGTCCACGCGTGGGCCCGGCTCGAGGCCCCCCGCCGCAAGGGCGCGCTGCCAGCCGGCCGCGCGGTCGATGCCGGCGGGCATGTCGGCCTGACCGGTAATGGTCGCGATGCGAGTGTGCCCGCGCTCGATCAGGTACTGCACGCCCGCCTCGGCGGCTGCGACGTTGTCCACGTCGACGTAGTAGGCGCCCGCGTCGGCATCCGGCCCGAGCGGGTGGCCTCCGAAGACGACGGGGATGCTGCCGCCGAGCTTCTCGAGGAATCGGTCGCTCGAGTGGTGCGAGACCACGATCGCGCCGTCGACGCTGCCGCTGAGCAGATAGTCGACGGTCTTCTGCGAAGGGCCAGGATTCGCGAGGTGCAGGTTGAGCACGTAGTCCGAGGCGTCGAGCACGCGGCTGATGCCGCGCACGACCGCCGCGAAGTAGGGGTCGCCGAAGAACCGCGAGGTGTCCTCTGGCACGACGAGCGCGATCGCCATCGTTCGCCGGTTCGCGAGCGACCTCGCCGCGCGATTGGGGGTGTAGCCGAGGCGCGTGATGGCGGCCTGCACGGCCTCCAGGACTTCCGGGCTGACTTTGGGCGATGCGTTGACGACGCGCGACACGGTCGAGCGCGAGACGCCAGCTTCGGCGGCGACCATCTCCAGGGTCGCCGCCGAGCGTGCGGAGCCAGCCTCGATCGTCATGGTGCGCAGTCTATTCAGCGGTCGAACCGGCATCGAGCACGCCGCGGTCGCCCGGCCCCGGCTCTCGCAGCAAGCGCTCGGCGATGATCCGCTGGTAGTGGCGGCCACTCGCCTTGACCGTGCGCTCCTGCGTGGCGTAATCGACGCGCACGAGACCGAAGCGCTTGTCGTAGCCCCACGCCCACTCGAAGTTGTCCATGAGCGACCAGTAGAAGTAGCTGCCCACGTCCACGCCGGCGTCGATGGCATCGAGGATCGCCGCGAGGTGGGCCTCGAGGAACGCGGCGCGCTCGGCATCGTGGACGCCTCCGTCGGAGCCGACGACGTCGTCGTACGCGGCGCCGTTCTCGGTCATGTGGAGCGCGGTGCCTGCCGGGGCCGTGTACTCCTCGTGGATCCGAGTCAGCAGCCGGGTCAGGCCCTCGGGCTGCACCTCCCACTGCATCGACGTCACGGGCAGCCCGCGAGGGTGCCAGTGCACCCCGTCCGCGACCGGGAAGGGCGAGCGCTTCGGGCGTTCGGACGGCGCGGCCGGCTGCAGCGCGGTTCCCGTGAACGGATGCCCGCTCACCGCATCGCCGTGGTAGTAGTTGACCCCCAGCGCGTCGATGGGCGTCGCGATCGCCGCGAGGTCGCCGTCGTGCACGGGGACGGTGACGCCGATCCCCGCGAGGTCCTCCACGATGTCGGCCGGGTAGGCCCCGCGGAAGATCGGGTCGAGGAACCACCGGTTGTGCTGCCCGTCGATGCGGCGCGCGGCGTCGAGGTCGGCGGGGTCGGTCGCGTCGACCGGGTCGGCGACCGTGAAGTTCAGCGTGATGCCGAGCTGCAGCGCGGGGTCGCGGCGACGCAGCTCCTGCACGGCCATCCCGTGCCCGAGCAGGAGGTGGTGGGCGGCGTCGATCGACGCCTGCGGGTCCTGCCGACCGGGGGCGTGCTCGCCGCCGAGGTAGCCGAGGAACGCGCTGCACCACGGCTCATTGAGCGTCGTCCATGACGTGATCCGGTCGCCGAGCCGGTCGTGGACGAGACCGGCGTACTCGACGAAGCGATGCGCGGTGTCGCGCTCGGGCCAGCCGCCGGCCTCCTCGAGCGCCTGCGGCAGATCCCAGTGGTACAGCGTCAGCCACGGCTGGATGCCCGCCTCGAGCAGGTCGTCGACGAGGCGCGAGTAGAAGTCGAGCCCCGCCGGGTTCACGCCCCGGCCGTCGGGCTGCACGCGCGCCCACGACGTCGAGAAGCGGTAGGCCTGGATGCCCAGCTCGCGCATCATCGCGACATCCGAGCTCGAGCGGCGGTAGTGATCGCACGCCGGCTCGCCCGACTCGCCGCCGACGACGGCGCCCGGCACGCGCGCGAACGCGTCCCAGATGGAGTCGGTGCGGCCGTCGACGTGGGTCGAGCCCTCGATCTGGTACGCCGCGGTCGCGACGCCGAACCGGAAGTCGGCGGGGAAGGCGCGCACGCCGGCGAGAGGCGCCGTGGTGGGCGCCGGGGTCGAGAGGGTCATCCCTTGATTGCTCCTTGCATGATGCCGCTGACCAGCTGGCGGCCGGCGACGACGAACAGAATCAGCAGCGGGATGGTCGAGAGAATGACCCCGGCCATCACCACCGAGTAATCCACGAAGTAGTTGCTCTGCAGCAGCGAGAGCGCGACGGGCAGCGTGGGGCTCTGCCGGTCGAGAACGATGAAGGGCCAGAAGAAGTTGGTCCAGGTCGAGATGAAGACGAACAGCGCGAGCATCGATGCGGCCGGCCGCGCGGCGGGCAGCGCGACCGACCAGAAGGTGCGGATCATGCTCGCGCCGTCGACGCGCGCGGCCTCGATGAGCTCGTAGGGCAGCGCCTGGCTGAGGTACTGCGTCATCCAGAACACGCCGAACGCGCTCACGATCGCTGGCAGGATGACCGCGCTCAGCGTGCCCGCGAGCTGCAGCTGGCTCATCGCGATGAAGAGCGGCACGACGCCGAGCTGCGTCGGCACGGCCATGGTCGCGATGACGAAGACCAGCAGGCCGTTGCGGCCGCGGAACCGCAGCTTCGCGAAGGCGAACCCGGCGAGCGTCGAGAACCAGACGACCGAGGCGGCGACGACCGTCGAGACGATGATCGAGTTGGTGATCGCCTTCCAGAAGTTGACGCTGTCGTTCTCGATGACCGCGGCGGCGTTGGCGAGGAAGTTGCCGCCCGGCCACCACACGATGTCCTGCCGCGTGATGGTCGAGGCGTCGCCGGATCCGATGAGGAAGGACCAGTAGAGCGGAAAGACCGAGCCCAGCAGCACGGCGAGGAGGAAGCCGTAGGCCATCCACCCGGGGCGCTGACCGTTGACCAGTCGACGACGGCGAGGCGTGCGGCCGGCACGGCGTGCGGCGGAGCGCTCGGCGGGGGAGGACCCGCGCGGAGCATCCGCATCATCGGAGATCGGGGCGACGGGGATGCTGGGCGCGCTCATCGGGCGAGCTCCTTCCGGGCGGCGCGACGCTGCGATCGCACGAGCACCTTCTCGGGGCTGTCGCCCGACGCGATGGAGCGCGTGATGGCGAGATTGATCAGCCCGACGATGACGATGATGAGGAACAGCAGCCACGCGACGGCCGCGGCGCGACCGAAGTTCAGCTGCCCCCAGCCGAGGTTGTAGAGGTAGATCGTGATGGTCATCCACTGAGCGGATGCTCCGCCCTGGCCGAACTGGTCGTACATGCGCGGCTCATCGAAGATCTGCAGTCCGCCGATCGTCGAGGTCACGATCACGAAGATGAGGGTCGGACGCAGCTGGGGGATCGTGATGGAGAAGAACTGCCGCACGATGCCGGCGCCGTCGAGCATGGCGGCCTCGTAGTAGTCGCGCGGGATGGCCTGCATCGCGGCGAGCAGGATGAGCGCGTTGTAGCCCGTCCAGCGGAAGTTGACCATCGTCGCGATCGCGAGGTGGCTGGGCAGGATCTCGGAGTGCCAGCCGATCGGGTCGAGCCCGAGACGGCCGAGCATGTTGTTGATGAGGCCGTACTGGTCGCCGAACATGTTGCTGAAGATCTGGGCGACGGCGACGGGGGCGACGACGTAGGGGAGCAGCACTCCCATGCGCCAGAAGGTCTTGCCGCGCAGGTTGCGGTCGAGCACGGCGGCGATGAGCACGGCGGCGATGACCTGCGGCACGGAGGAGATGAGGAAGATCGAGAAGGTGTTGCGCAGCGCGATCCAGAAGGGCGGCTGCGAGAGCACGAAGGCGAAGTTGTCGAAGCCGACGAAGTCGCCCTGGCCGCCGATGAGGTTCCACTCATGGACGGAGACCCACGCCGTGTAGATGAGCGGGAAGAGCCCGACAATCGCGAACAGGATGAAGAACGGCGAGATGTAGAGGTAGGGCGAAAGCTTGAAATCCCACCGCGAGAGAGTGTGCGAGAAGGCGATGCGCCGGGGCGAGCGGGTGGGTCGCGCGGCGGACGGTGGGCTCAGGACCGTGCGCACGGGGCGCGGGGCGGTCGTGTTCATGGATGCTCCCGAGGGGGTCAGTCGAGGGGTGGGGCCGCGCGGCGCGATG
>JALHPV010000415.1:0-680 GCA_022842285.1 Kofleriaceae bacterium | reverse complement strand
GGCCGGGGGGGGTTTGGGGGCGCCCCGCGGCCCTGGGGGTGGATGGCGCTCGTGCTTAGCCGAGCGCGTTCACGTCGGCCACGAACTGCTCCCACGATGACTCGATCGTGTGGGTCTTGTCGGCGTCGACACGCGTGAGCGCCTTCTGCATGGCGTCATTGATGGGGAAGTACTTCACGCTCTTGAACGGCGCCACGTCGATCGCCTGCGAGCGGTTGATGAGGATCTCGCCCACGGGTGCCTCGTTGAAGTACGGGTTGGTCGCGCTGAGAAGAGCGTCGCTCTCGTAGGCCTCGACCTGGCTCGGGAAAGTCCCCGCGGCCTCGAAGGCCTCCAGCTGCTGCTCAGGAGCGGTGAGCCAGGCGGCGAGCTTCGCCGCGGCCTCGGTGTTCTTGCCCTGTGCGGGGACGGTCAGGTACGAGCCGCCCCAGTTGCCGCCGCCGCCGGGGAAGACGTCAGCGACGTCCCAGCCCGTGACGTCGGGAGCGTTGCCCGAGATGACGCCGAGCATCCAGCCGGGGCAGAGCATCGTCGCGAAGGCGCCGTTGGCGAGCCCCGCGAACCAGTCGTCGCTCCACTGGCCGAGGTGTGCCGACTGCGTCGCGCTCGCCTCGAGAACCTGCTCGTAGATCGCCTTGACCTCGTCGTTCTCGGTCGCGATGACCGAGCCGTCCTCCTGC
>JALHPV010000414.1 GCA_022842285.1 Kofleriaceae bacterium | reverse complement strand
GGAGCACGATCCAGCGGGCGGTGCTGCTCGCGGGCGGCGCACCGATCGAGCCCGCGCACCTCGCATTCGGAACCGGCGTACCGATCGGAACCGACCACGTGCCCCACGCGGCCGCCGGCGAGCTCACCGAGCGCGAACGCATCGAGGCGGCCCTGCGGGTCGCCGCCGGGAATCAGAGCCGCGCGGCCAAGGCGCTCGGGATCTCGCGCGCGACGCTCGTTCGCCGCCTCACCGAGTTTGGCCTCGCTCGCCCGCGGAAGTAGACCTGCCCCCGAGGCGCGGCTTTCGAGGCCCGCGCCGAGGGTGTCATTCCGCGACCTCGCATTGGCACGCAACCACCGACGCGAAGCTTGGCCACGACGTGCATACGTACGACTCGCCGCCGGGGCAGTTGACCGGTTCGCACGTGCCGGCGCGACACGAGCCACCGTCGCAGTCGAGATCCGATGCGCAGCCCGTGCAGACCCCAGCCTGGCACGTCCCCGCTCCGCACTGGGCGTCGGAGATGCAGCCGCCACACGTCCCCGCGTTGCAGAAGCCGCCGGGGCAGTCGAGATCGCCACTGCACTCGCCCGGCGTGCACCAGCCACCGTCGCATGCGCTACCGAACGGGCACTCGACATCGCTACTGCACTCGCCCGGCGTACACCGCCCGCCGTCGCACACGCTGCCGATCGGGCACTCGACATCCCTACCGCATTCGCTTGGCGTGCATGAGCCGCCGTCGCAGATGCTGCCCGTCGGGCAGTCGCGGTCGTCGCCGCACCCTCCCGGCGTGCACGTACCGCTCTCACACGTTTCGCCGTCGGGGCACTCGTCGTCACCGGTGCAGCTCGGTACGCAGCCGCGCGGGTCGCCTGGCACCTCGCACGGGCACTCGGGGTCGAACGGATCTTCGGGATTCGGACACGTCTTCGTCGACGGCTCCGCGAACCAGAAGTCGACCTGTGCGCGCGAGACCATCTCTGCGCCATCACATTTGAACGCAATGCTGTACTTGCGCCGCTCGTCGATCGTCGGCGTGCCTGGCGGAGGAGGGACCAGCGTGAAGGTGCGGGATCCCTGCACGGAGACCTCGACCTTCACATCGGGCTGCGGCTCGAAGCTCGATGGGAAGGTCCACTCGAGGAAGCAGCCACCATCTGCGATGCCGCCTTGCATGCCGTAGCTCTCCCAGTCGAACCTCACCGTCACGGGCTGGGGCCTGAGAGTGACTACGACGGGCGCGAAGTTGCCGGTCGCGGTCGACACATGGACGCTGGGCGGCGCATTCGGAACGGTGACCGAGGCCAACACAGTCGCGCCGAAGGCCGGGTTCACATTCGCTGCTACCCGGGGCGCCGGGTTGCACTCGTCCACCCGTCCAGGGGGTAGGGGCTGCGCGGGAGGGTTCGCCATGCAGGCCTTGAGCTCGGCGATGTGACTCGGCCGAGTATCGGCTCGCTCGGGCGTGTGGTCGTAGGCCTTGTCGAAGTCCTTCATCGTCTTGTAGCCGTGGTTCCCGGGCCAATCGTCCGCGGGCATCCATCCCGCAAGCTCCCACGTCTGACCATGCGGCGACGTGGCATCGTTGTGCTTGCGGCCGATCACGCGATCCATCCACTTATCGTGGGTCCTCGGTCCGCTCGCGACCGTCGAGATCGAGTGACACGAGGTACAGGACTCCTTCCCCACCGGAAGCCCGCGTGTGCCAATGGCGACCGCTTTCATCTCGGGCCACGCCTTGAAGGCCGCGCCTGGGCTCGAATAGAGGCGATGCCGATCCTTTGGAACCTCTCCCGCCTGGAAGATCCATGGACTGTTCATCCATGGTCCGTTGTCATGACACTTGTAGCATTCGATCGTCGCTGTGCGCTGCGGCGATATGAAGTAGTTGTTCGCAGCGGCCGTGGTGGGCGGGGGAACGACGCGGCTCAGCTTGGGGTCAAGCGCCTGGAACCAGCACGTCTTCCCGTTCTTCTTGTTGTGCATGATGATCGCGACGTCGTCGAAGTTATCGTCGTCGTTGCTCCAGACGTTCTTGTGTCGACACAGCAGGACGGCGTCGACGTTCTTGTTCTTCGTCGGCAGCTTCGTCACGTAGGCTTGCGCGCCATGACATTCGCCGGATAGCCACATCGGGGTGTCGCACATCGGCGGTTGGGTTCCAGCCACCCGCTGCGACCCATCGGGCCACGTCGCGGTGGTGTCTTCCGCCTTGAGCGGGTATGGCGTGCCTTTGTGGGTCCAGGTCGTGGTCAGTCGCTCGCCCGCCTTGCAGTCGAAGCCCTTGATCGGCTCCATGTCCGCCGGCTTGACCTCGAGCTCGGCGTAGCAGCCAAGGGCGTATTGATCGACATTGACCAGATCGTCGATGTTCCCCACCGCCTGCGTGGTCTCTGCGACATGCTCGGGTTCCGTTTCGTCCAAGCAGCCGGCGACAGCCAGCGCGACAGGGATGACCCACGCGAGAGCGATGGGCGGTGAGAGCGAGCGAGGAGTTCGGATCCGCATCCATGGCGTAACAGCAAGCTTGGTGCCCCGCTCAAGCTAGCGGAACGACGGCAGTGCATGCTGGCGACTGCAACAACTTGCGTCAGCCCGTGGCGCGGACTGTGTCAGCGGGCTCCGATGTCAACGGCGGCATGACAGCCGGCGCGCACCTGCTCCCCTCTCGCGCGACCACGTCTGGTACCCTCGCCCGTGGTGCGTTGGGTCCTAGTCCGGATCGTGGCACTCCTCGCAGTCGCTGCATGCTCGGATCGCAAGCGGCCAGTCCTCGGCGAGGACCGCGAGCTCGGCGGTTACTACATCCCGGCCGTCTGTGCCCAGGAGACCCGCGATGTCCCCGGCGGACCGATCTACGAGCTCCGCCTGTCCCTGCCCATGACGGTGTGGATCGACAGCGGGAAGGGCATCGCCCTGCCCCACCTCCAGATTCCCACCATCTCGTGCTCGAAGGGCCGCGGCGATTGGGACTGCCACGATGCCACGATCGTCGCCGTACCCGCGCTTCCCAGTGGCCCCCCCGAGCTGATGCTAGAGCTAGGCACCTTCTCGGCCTTCGTGCGGGAGCCGCCCACGACCCGGACGAACCTCGAGGCCGAGATTCCGCACTGGTTGGAGAACTACTCCCCCAGTCCCGCCCTGGAGGCCGTTGGCCGCGCCAAGGTCGACGCGCTCCTCGCCCAGCTCCCCGAGGATGCTGTTTCGTTCGGCACGGAGCACGGCACATTGGTGATGTCGAAGCGCGCCGGTCGCGCCTGGTACCTCGACCTAGACACTGTCGTGGCCTACGGCGAAGGCCCGTGCCGGTCGTCAATCGAGGTCTGGCGGGCCATGGTCAAGCGGCCGTAGGAGCTATGCCCATCAAGAGCCGCCAGCCGGCACCCGCCTTCGCGCTCGTGGCGGGTGATGGAGCCGAGATCTCGACGAGCGGCCTGTTGGGCACGCCAACGGTTCTCCACTTCTACCCGGATCCCAACCGGAGCCTCACGTATGCATTCGTGGAGGCGCTTCCGAAGCTTCGGCGGCTTGGAGCCCATGCGTTCGCAGTGAGCAACGAGCGGGTCGTGAACTCGACGAGGAACACGATCCCGCCGAGCCATCAGCTCACCGACCCCACCGGGGAGATGATCGCTGCGTACGATGCGATGGGACTGCACCAGATCTACGGTCAGCACGTCCCGGGCATCCTTCCCTCGGCCGTACTGATCGGTGCTGATGGCAAGGTCGTGCTCCGGTGGCCGCGCGTCGTGTTCCGCGAGCACTTCGCGAAGGTGATCGAGCGAGTCGAGCGACTCGTCGCGCGGGCATCACGCTGAATCGATGCCGGACCTCGCTAGGGCACGCGATCAAGCGCGTAGCGCAGCCCTGCGGTCTCGATTCCGCGGTCCGCGGCGACGTTCAGGTTCACCTGGACGTTATCGATCGTGTAGACGTTCACGAGTCCGATCTGCCGAACGCGGATGCTGTTCCGGATCACCTCGATCGACACGTAGGGCACGAACTCACGCCCTCGCGACAGCTGGAGGCTGACGGCCACCTGGATGTCGTGGAAGTTGCCGACGTTCACGATCCCGATCTGCAGCACGTCCACGTCGTAGCTCTTGTTGGCCGTGGCCTGGTGCGTGGCGAGGACGGCTTCCTTCATGCCCTCGTGGTGATCGGGGTCGTTGACGAAGTCGCGCCACAGCGTTGCGAGCTCGCGCAACTGTCTCGCCGAGAGGGTCTCGATTCGCGCGAGCGCCTCGTCGCGAAAGCGTGCGCCGGATGCGGCCTCGAGCTCGGAGTCGACATGAGCGCTGATGAGGTCGCGAAGATCGGCGCGCAACCGCACTTCGGTCAGGTCGCGCACCGCGTGAAGCCGGCTACCCACATAGGTCGCGGCCGACGCGATGCCATCGCGAAGCTGAATGCCGAGACTTCCGACGGGGTCGATCGTCGGCCACACGCGACGCCTCGGATCATTGGCCGCGAGATGCTCGCCCGCCGTCCACGCAGACCGGAGGGCGAACGCGTCCTTGACCTGGATGCGGGTGGCGACGACGTCGATGCCGATGAAGAGTGTCTTCCCTTCCAGCTTGAGGAGCGCCCCCACGACGTCGCGCGGGCAGATCACGACCGTGTCGAACGAGCGGTTGCCCTGACCGTTGGCGTCCTCGTGGAACCGGCGGAGGAATTCGACGCCGAACTGCACCTGGCTCACCATGCGAAGCCGGTCGCTGTCGCTGACGATGTCGTTGTTCGATCCCCACCGAGGAGCTTCGCTCCAGCAGCTACCGCCATCGACAAGCAGGCGATACGTCTCGTCGAGGCGAGCCCCGTCGAGCTTGCGGAATCGGAACGTCTCGTCGATCACGGGCTGGATCCAGTCCATGAGGGTCGCGGCGTAAGCCGTGAGAGCACGGGCACGCGCCGCGGTGACGGTTTCACCGGGGCCGGGGGTCGGGTCCTCGAACGCTGGCGGCGGTCCGGGGTCGACCCCATCCGCCTTGCCGAAGTCCCAGTCCGGCATCGGCACGGTCTCGTCCTCATCGGTGTCCACGCACGCGATGGGGCCGCCGCCCAGAGCGAGTGCAACGATCAGGGCGAGCCACAGCCGACGCATGCCGCCGATGATTGCAACGCGTGTTCCGTCATCGCGGGGCCATCACGGTGGCGGCGGCCCCGTGATCACAAGGCCCTGGTCAGTGGAGCGTGGAGCCCCTGGTTCGCTCCCAGGCTGCTCCGCTAGTCGATCTCCCCAGACCGGTCACCCGCGTGGCCAGCGGTGTCGCCGGCTCGAACCGACTACCGGAACCAGCCGCGAACCTGCTTGTACACGTTGTTTGCGTAGCCCACGCCCGCGCCGACGACCGCCCCGGCGGCCTGGCCGATGGGACGCGCGAGCGGGTT
>JALHPV010000413.1 GCA_022842285.1 Kofleriaceae bacterium | reverse complement strand
GCGCGGCCGGCGTGCCCCCCCCTGGACCGGTCGCGGTCGCCACCCCGGATGCCGCGGCCGTGCCAGGCATCACCACGACGCCGCCGGTCCGCACGCAAGCTCCACCGCCCTCGACGGCCAAGGGCGTGAAGCTCGACCCCGAGCACTTCGATGCGGTGGCGTTCCTCCCCGAGGCGCAGCGCCTGGCGAAGGCGGAGGTCGCCGATGCGGGCTTCACGCGCATGGACGTGCCGTTCGTGCGGGCGGATGGCCTCGCCGACTTGACGAAGACCGAGGACGCCGTCGAGTACTACTTTCGTGCTCCGTCGCTGTCGGATCGGCCCTCCGATGTTCCCCCGAACGTCGAGTACGAGCTGCTCTGCTACGTCGAGGTCACGGTGACGGCGAAGGACGTGACCGTGGCGAAGCGTTCGCTGTCAGCGATCGACGAGTCATGTCGCTGGCCCATCCGGCCCTTGCCGCGGTGCACGATGGCCAAGGTCTGGCAGAAGGCCATCGATGCCGGCGCCGACAAGCGCACGGTCGCGAAGATCTCGTTCCTCTCCGACGGAGAGTGGTTCTTCGACAACGAGTTCGACGACACGGGCCTCGTGGCGTCGTACCCCGATGAATGCAAGTAGACCTCGTCTCCGCGCGCGTCGGTCCGTACCGGCTCGAGCGGATGCTGGGGCGCGGCGGGATGGGCCGCGTGTACGCCGCGGTCAACGAAGCGGCCGGTAATCGCGTCGCCATCAAGGTCCTCGCCGAGACGTTCGCGGACGATCCGGGAATCATCGAACGCTTCTTCACCGAGGCCCGCGCGGTGAACCTGATCGCTCACGAGAACATCGCGAGCGTGATCGATCTCGATCGCCTCCCCGATGGCCGGCCGTACATCGTGATGGAGCTCGTCGATGGCCAGACGCTGCGCGAGGTGAAGCCCTCCGCGCCGATCGGCGGCGTGGTCCACGCGATCATCGAGGTGCTCGCCGCCCTCGAGGCCGCGCATGCGATCGGCATCGTCCACCGCGATCTCAAGCCTGACAACGTGATGATCACCGCGCGCGGTCACGCGAAGGTCCTCGACTTCGGCATCGCGAAGCTCACGCGGGCTCACGGCGCCGGTCCGCGCACCGCCACCGGCGTCGTCCTTGGCACCCCCGAGTACATGGCGCCCGAGCAGGTGGCGGGTGGCACCCCCGATGCCCGCAGTGACCTCTACGCCGTCGGGGTGATGCTCTACGAGCTCGTCACGGGCAAGCGTCCGTTTGCGGGCAGCGACTGGGACGTCATGCGCGCGCACGTGCAGGAGGCCCCGCCGCCGCCGCGCTCGCTGCGGCCCGATCTCCCGCAAGTGGTCGAGGACGTGATCCTGCGTGCGCTCGCGAAGCGCCCCGAAGATCGCTACGAGACGGCTGCCGCGATGAGCAAGGCACTGCGCCATGCGGCCGCGGCGTTCGGCCGCGAGTCATGGAAGCCGCTCGCCGGCGAATGGCTCGCTCCGGTCGCGATCACGAAGGCGCCGGTCGTGGCGCCGCCTCCGAGCCGAACCGGGGCCCCGTGGCTTGCCGTTGGCGCCATCGCGGTCGCGGCGATCGGCATCGCCGTCGGCATCGGCGTCGCACGCTCGCAGCGCGAGGACGCATCCCCACCCGAGCCGTGGCGTCCGCCACCTCCACCGCCCGTCGTTGTCGCGCCGCCGAAGACGCTCGAAGCGGTCGTCGCGCCCCCCGCCGATGCTCAGTCGTTGGATCCGATCGAGTGGTCGATCTATCTCGATCACGCGCTCGCCATCGCCTTCTCGCAGGTGTCCGCGACCAATCTCCAGTCGTTCAAGATCTCGCATGTCACCCCCGCGGGCTCGATCCGGCTCGACGCATCCGATTCGCTGGTGGAGGTGGTCGTCACGCGCGCGCTCGCCGCTCACCTCCCCGACTGCGGCGTGCGGGTCACGCTGCGCGGCACCCGGGAGACCGTCGAGGTCCTCCAGCCGCCATGTGATGGCGCGCTGATCGAGCGCCCCCGCTGCTCCCTCGCGCTGGTTCGCGAACGCGTCACGGTGCGGCACCCGCTGGCCGATCGAGGCGACCTATCCGTCGAGTTCGGTGGCCGTTGGGTCGTCCGCACAGATGCGGAAACCGTCACGCTCGCCGACGACTGTCCATGACATCATGGGCATGCCCGATGCGTCTCCCGAGCCTCTGGTTGCTGCTCGTAGCTCCCCTTGGAGCGTGCTCGCAGATCTTCGGTCTCGAGTCCGGCGTGTTCGATGGTCCACCAGCGCACGATGGCTCGCCGATGCCAGACGGGGCCGTGGGATGCTCCGGAGGCGGACCCGACGAGGACGTGGATGGTTGTGTCGACGCCGCCGACAACTGCCCGCACGTTTCGAACCTCGACCAGGCGGACATGGATGAGGACGAGGTCGGCGATGCGTGCGATCCGCACCAGGCCGTCCCGGGCGACCGGATCGTCACGTTCCTGGGCCGGTTCAATGACGACTTCGCCCCCTTCCAGGTCGACGGAACCCTGGACGGCATCACGACCTCCGAGACCAGCGTGATGTTCAGCCCGACGACGGCGATCCCCTCGTTTCGCCTATTCTATGCCGGCGCCGAGACCCTGATGAATCCGCACCTCGTGATCGGCGGACGAATTGACACGTTCGAGATCGCAACGTCTTTCATCGGCGTCTACATGAATCGCAAGGGGACCGTCGACCAGCGCTGCCGGGGGATTCCCAACGGGGAGGGCATCGACCTGACCAACGAATTCACGAACGCGGTGGGCGAGGTGTCCATCGTGCCGGGGGGGGCGACACCGGACACCACGCGGCCGTTCTCGCTCGCCATCTCCGGAGGGGCGACCATCGACTGCACGCTCGACCAGGGTGGCGACCTGCGCGCGGTCACGCAGCCTGGCTTGCCCACGTTGCCGCAGGGGACCCAGCTGGGGTTCGAGCTGCAGCGCCTGGTGTTCCAGCTGGACTGGATCGTCGTGATCGATGGCCCCATGTAGTATGCCTCCCCCCGACGATGAGCAACGCCAAGGCCGCTGCAACGGCGATCACGCCCACCCGCGCTGACAACTATCCCGAGTGGTACCTGGAGGTCATCAAGGCCGCGGATCTCGCCGAGAGCTCCGACGTTCGTGGCTGCATGGTGATCAAGCCGTGGGGCTACGCCCTCTGGGAGAACATCCAGCGCGCGCTCGACGCCATGTTCAAGGCGACGGGCCACGTGAACGCGTACTTCCCGCTCTTCATTCCGGTGAGCTACCTCGAGAAGGAGGCGGCACACGTCGAGGGCTTCGCGAAGGAGTGCGCGGTGGTCACGCACCACCGCCTCGAGCTGAAGGACGGCAAGCTCATCCCCACCGGCGAGCTCGAGGAGCCGCTGGTCGTGCGCCCGACGTCGGAGACGATCATCGGGGCGAGCTTCGCGAAGTGGGTGCAGAGCTATCGCGATCTGCCGCTCCTCATCAATCAGTGGGCGAACGTCGTCCGCTGGGAGATGCGCACGCGCCTGTTCCTGCGGACGGCGGAGTTCCTCTGGCAGGAGGGCCACACGGCCCACGCCACGCAGGCCGAGGCCGTCGAGGAGACGATGAAGATGCTCGGCGTGTACGCCGACTTCGCCGAGAACTGGATGGCGATGCCCGTCATCCAGGGCGAGAAGACGGCCGGTGAGCGCTTCCCCGGCGCCGTCCAGACCTACTGCATCGAGGCGATGATGCAGGACCGCAAGGCGCTGCAGGCCGGCACCTCCCACTTCCTCGGCCAGAACTTCGCCAAGGCCTCGGGCATTCAGTTCCAGTCGAGCGAGGGCAAGCTCGAGCATGCGTGGACGACGTCGTGGGGCGTGTCGACGCGCCTCATCGGCGGCATGATCATGACGCACGCCGACGACGACGGCCTCATCTGCCCGCCGCGCCTCGCGCCGCAGCACGTGATCATCATCCCCGTCGTGCAGAAGCCCGAGGATCGCGAGCGCGTCATCGCGTACTGCAAGCAGCTCAAGACGGACCTCGAGGCGCAGTCGTATGCGGGCGCGCCGGTGCGCGTGCACATGGACGATCGCGACATGCGCGGCGGCGACAAGGTCTGGCAGTGGATCAAGAAGGGCGCGCCGATCCGCGTCGAGGTCGGCCCGCGCGACATGGAGAAGGACTCCGTGTTCGTCGGTCGCCGCGACAAGGGGCCGAAGGAGAAGGCCGGTCAGCCGCGCGCCGAGTTCATCGCGAACGTGGCGACCACGCTCCAGTCGATCCAGGACGCGCTCTACGAGCGGGCCAAGGCGTTCCGCGCCGAGCACACCAAGCAGATCGACACCGCCGAGGAGTTCCGCGCGTACTTCGCCGCCCCCAAGACGAAGAGCGCCAACGATCCGACGCCCATCCACGGCGGCTTCGCGATGACGCACTTCAACGGCGACCCGGCCCTCGAGGCCAAGCTCAAGGACGAGCTCGGCGTCACCGTCAGGTGCATCCCCCTCGCCGACGGCGAGCCCGGCACGTGCCCGTTCACGGGACAGCCGAGCGCCAAGCGCGTGGTCTGGGCCAAGGCATACTGAAGGTATGTCCGACCTCTCGTGCCCCACCTGTCGCAAGCCCCTGACCCAGGCGGGCTACACCGATCGCTGCAAGCAGTGTGATGGGGCGTGGGTCCACGAGGACACGCTGGTGGGTATGCTCCAGGAGCGTACGAGTGCCCTCGTGTTCCTGCCGTGGCAGCCGCGGACCCAGGACAAGGAGCGCGTGTGCGCCGTGTGCGCCGCGCCGATGACCGCGGTGAGCCTGGCCGATGTCGCGCTCGACCGCTGCGCGCAGCACGGCGTGTGGTTCGACGCGCTCGAGCTCTCGACGCTGCTCTCCGACGCGAAGCTGTTCAAGTCCGACGCCGTCCACGACGATGGATCCGATGCCGAGCCGGACAAGAAGGGCCGCGAAGGCATCCTCGGGGCCCTCGCCAAGCTCTTCGGCGGCTAGCCGCGTAGATCACGGCCGACAGGTGAACGGTGTGGTGCCGATGTTTCGGATCCGCTATTAGTTGGCTAGATCGATGGCGAGCACCGCCGGGGTGTAGACCCGGGCGAGGAACATCACCCGATCGCCCGAGGCGGACGGCCGAGCGAGAAGAATGATGTCGTTCTGGGTCTCCGCGAGGGTCGTCCGCCCCGTGGGCGTGACGTTCGCAACCTGGAAGGTGTTGCGTCCGAGGGTGCCGCCGACGATGTAGCCACCCTTCGGGTCAAAGGCGATGGTGCGGGCTGTCGCCAGGCCGTGCTTCATCGTGGAGATCAGCGAGCCATCAGGAGCGACCTCCACGATGTAGAGGTGCGCCCCGACGAACGCGATGCGCGAGCCATCAGGAGCGACCGCGAAGTCTTCCATGCGCCTCGAAGATCGGAAGAGCAC
>JALHPV010000412.1 GCA_022842285.1 Kofleriaceae bacterium | reverse complement strand
GTGCTCTTCCGATCTTCGGCCGCGCCGACTCGGTGCGAACGAGGGGCGAACGCGCGTCGGCGTAGAAGGCCGCCTGCTGGTGAGGGTTCTCGCCGTAGCGGCACTCGTAGAGTCGCTTCCACTGCATGCCGAGGGTGTCGGGGAGCGCGCGCCGCGTGGGGGCAGCCTCACGCGCGTCGGCGGCCGCGTCGTCGATCGAGGTCAGATATCCGGCGATCGCCGTGTCATAGGCCGCGGTGTGGGCGAACGCCTTGCGGGCGAGCTGCAGGCGCTGCCCCGCCGACAGGCCGCCCCCACGAATGGCCTCCGCCACCCACGAGTAGTCATCGGGGTCGACGACGACCGCGACGCGCTCGTGATTCTTGGCAGAGGACCGCAACATCGACGGACCGCCGATGTCGATGTTCTCGATCGCGTCGTCGAGGGAGGTGCCCGACTTCGCGACGGTCGCTTCGAAGGGATACAGGTTCACGACCACGACATCGATCGGAGCGATGTCGTGCTTGGCCATCTCGTCGCGATGCGCAGGAATGTCACGCCCGAGGAGGCCGCCGTGGATCTTCGGGTGCAGCGTCTTCACGCGCCCGTCGAGGATCTCCGGCGCCCCCGTGTGCGCGGATACTTGCTTCACCGCGACGCCGGCGCTTGCCAGCGCCGATGCCGTCCCACCCGTGCTGAGGATCTCGTAACCAGCCGTCGCCAGAACCTTGGCCAGCTCGACGACGCCACGCTTCTCGCTCACCGAAATCAGGGCGCGCTTCATGCGCCCCATTACCACACTTAGTTCAGCTCGATCTTCTTGCCCGCGAGCAGCTCCGCACCGAGCTCGTCCGGAGACGGCGATCCCATCTTCAGCTTCAGCAGACCGCGAACCTCGACCTGGCGGATGCGCTCGCGCGTCAGGTTCATGATCTCGCCGACTTCTTCGAGGGTGATGCCACCACGCTCGGCGACATCGAGCGCACACGTGTGCTTCAGATCCCACGGCTCGAGATCGGGGAAGTTGATCTTGATGGAGCCCGTCTCGGGGTTGATGTCGAGATAGAGGTGGTGCTTGCAAGCCACCCACGGGCACGGACGCATCTCGCCGCGACACTCCTCGCGGCTCGTCGGGCGCGCGATATCGACGGGCGGGTACATCGCCGCGCCGCTGCGCAGCTCCTCGCGCGTGAGGCGCTTCATCGCGATGGTCTTGCTCCGCGGCCGCGTGCGCCGGCGGCGGCGCCGGATCTTGCGGCTGACCTCGGGCGCCTCCTCGCCCGATGCCGACGCTTCCGCGTCGGGGGCGTCCTCCAGCACGCCCTCATCCTTCTCGTCCTCGGCCACCTCTTCCTCGGAGGCTTCCAGCAAATCCAGGTCTTCGTCGTCGCGGATGTCGTCGCTCATAGCAGTGGTTCCCTCGGTGGTTAGAGAAGGTCTTCAGCGCCCCCCGCGGCGCCGGCAAGACGGAGGCTGTCGGTCTTCGGCGCAGCGATGCGCCGGGCGAGCTCGCCCAAGCGCTCGACGACGCGGTCGCCATCACGGCGGGCATCGACGAGCTCGCGCTCGAGCTCCTTGCGTGTCTTCGGTTCGGCCTTCGCTGCATCGGCGCCGAAGCGCGTCCACAGCTCGGCCAGGTGCTCGGCCACACCCTCGACGAGATCGGTGTAGAGCAGGAACTGCCCCTGGATCTCCTCGATCGTGTAGCCCTCCGCCATGAGCTGCTTCACGGCGTTGATGCGGCGGATCGTCTTCGCCGGGTACACGCCCAGCGAGCCACGGTGCTTGCCCTTGCGCCCCACGCGCTTGCTGCGCGGGAGGAGGCCCTGCTGGACGTACTTGCGAAAGCTGGCTTCGGAGAACTTGATGCCCCGGCTCGTGAAGACGTCCACGATCTGCACGGCCGTGATGCCCTCGGCGTAGGTGCCCTCGATCGCGCGGAGGTCTTCCTCCGCCAGCACGCCACCGCTCGCGCGCGACGCGCTCGACTGCGCGGGCGGAGCTTCGTCATCGCGGCGACGCGCGATGGTCGTGTGGTCAGCACGGCGGTGCGCGCGGAACGGAACGACCGTTCCCGAAGCACCCGTGTGCTGAGCCCACCCTCGATGACGGTTGAACAACAGAATCCCCCTCGAAGTCGCTGACGAAGACGCACCCGTGGCGCTCGCACCGTCGACGGTGACCCTCCCAGGTCCCCCCATCGATTACTGGCTGTGCGTAGTGCCCTGAGAACTTGATCTACCTTCGAGGTCGCGGCGTCGTGCCGTGTACCGCTGAAGTATTGTCACGATATTCGTCTGAGTATAAGCGGTCAACTAGATCACCATCGAAGACTTCAAGTTTTTAACTGCATCCCTGTTCAGGTTCCGGATTGCGGAGCGCGCGGCTACCTTCGCGCCGTGCTTCGCGCTGCTCGTCGAGCGCTCGTTCCAGCCGCGCTGCTCGCGGGGCTCGCGCTCGTCGGATTCCTCGTCGGAGGAACGACGCGCGACTCGCACGCGGAGCTCGAGAACCAGGTGTTCACCTCGCGCACCGATCGCGTGCGCATGGTCGTGCCGCGCGGATGGCGCGCGACGGAGCACCCAAGCTATCCAGGGCTCTTGCTGTGGATGATGCGCACCGAGCCGCCGGGCCAGATCGCCCTTAGCTCCGAGGCGTTCACGCGCCAGCTCTACTGCAAGTGGCAAGCGTGTGGAGACTCGTCACCGACGGAGAAGTACGCGTGCTTCCTCCGCGACAGCCTCTCGAAGCTCCGCTTCACCGTTGGTCCCGCTCAGCCCGGTCCGAAGGAGTCGACCCAGGCAGGCCTGCCCTTCGTCTGGTTCGAGTACGACGACGGCAAGCGCTTCGTACGTCACGCGATCGCGGTAGGAGCCGACCGTGCCGTGAGCCTCGTCCTCGCCTCGCCGACCGCGGACGCCCGGCAGCAACATGCGCGCGCCTTCGATCAGGCGCTGCGCAGTGTCCGTCTCCTCACGGTGCAGGAAGCCGAGTCGATCGCGGGGCCCGATGCCGCGGTCGCAGCGGTCGAGGTGACGGAGGATGGGGGCATCATTGATGCGCCGGTTCCGATCGACGCGCCCGCGATCGATGGTGGGGTCTCCTTCGAGTCCGCTCCCGCGCCGGAGCTCCCGCCGATCGGTCCGTGCGAGGCGCCCGCCGCTCCTTGATCCCTCCCACGACGCAGCCCCAGATTTTTTACCGCCAAGCCGCCAGGCAGCCCGCCAAGGTCGGACGAGAAAAAAGTTTTCGGCGCTTCGCGCCGGAGGATCCGGTTTCGTGTCGTGCGCGTCGATCTGCGTGCGTCGATCGGTCGCGACGGCCGTTGAGCTAGCGATGCATCACGCGCTCGCTCTCGCCCTCGCTCTGGTCTTCGTCGCCGGCTGCCGCTCCGCACCCGGCACGGTCGCTGCCGATGCACCTCCGGTCGAGTCAGCCCCTGCGCCGGTCGGCCCGTGTCGTGACATGACGGGCCCCCTCCCCTTTGCGTCGCCGGCGTTCGCCAGCGATGGAGTGGTCACATTCGCCGTCAGCCCCGATGTTCCGATCGCCGAGGACGAGGTGCACGACGTCGTCCGGACGCAAGGACTCGGCGGCTCGACGACCACACCGTTCACGGAGGTGGGCCAGCTCGTCACCGCGCCGCCTCCTGCGTGCACGTCCACCGTCGTGACGCCGACGCGGGCCTGCGTCCTCGCCCCAACGGGCAAGTTCTGGGCTCGGCGGAACGGCAGTCAGCCCCACGGCACCACGTTCTCGATCCGAAACGATTGGTGGCTCGTGTACGAGCTGAGGAATGCATCGTGCGTGATGGCGACGCCCGAGGATCACGGTCTGGCCGTCCTCGTTGCCGGCGCACACCCGGACCTGCGGGTCGTTCGCTTCGGGTTCGACGTCAGCTACTCCGGCTCGGGCGGCGGCGGCGCGGACACGAACTACGACGGCTCCGACCTGCGGCCGCTCATGGCCCACTGGCCGGCCGACGAGCAAGCGCGCTATCGCCGAGGCCCAGGCTTCGGGGCGTTTCCGTCGACGACGGCCAACGGCAAGGTGATCACGCGCGGTCTCACGTGGTTCGTCTCGCTCGACGCTTCGGGCCGACACTGGTCCGCGCGGCTGCGAGACCGAAGTGGCCGCATCCTGCTCGAGCTTCCGACCGGCGCGCCGGTCACCGTGCTGCGCGAGGGCACCCAGCTCTACTGGTCCGGAGGCGCGCTATAGCCAGCGCAGGTCGATGCGGCGACCGCCACCGAGCAGCGCCGCGAGGCGCGTGAGGTGCGGCGGCACGGTGTGGCGCACGCAGACGGGCTGGGCCGGCGTCGGCGTGCAGAGCGCGCCGATCGCGGCGGACGGGAGCGCGGTCGCCGTCACCGCCGTGGTCGCCTTCGTGGCGAGGGCATGCGTGATGGCGGCGATCTCCTCGTCGCGGCCGATCATCATGTCCATCGGGCCGCCGTCCTCGCAGCCCAGCGTCTGATCGGTCGCCGAGCAGAACACACGAACGTGAATGTGGTCGTCATGCTTCGCGCTGTCGCCCGGCTGCTTCAGCGCCTTGCGCGCCCGCGCGACGAGCAGCTCCGGCTCACCGATCGCGACGGCGTGTTCGAGGAGCTTCACCGCGAAGGGCTCGTACATGAAGACGCGCTGCACCGCGGCCTCGGGAGCCGTGACGAGCTCCCGGACGAGCTTCCACGTCCGAGGGAAGTCGATGGTGATGCCGGTACCGGTCTTCTCGACGCCGGCCGCGTCGAACACGTACATCTCCTCGGGCTCGAACGGCTTGCCCTGCGCATCGCGCACGTAATAGAGGAGGTCAACGTCACGGCCGCTCTGGTGCGAGCGGTGCCATGGCCGAGCCAGCCCCCCGCCCCGCATCGAGAGGTCGGCAACGGCGAGGCGCGTCGGGCCGTGCAGGCGGCGGCCGAGGCCAACGATCAGGTCGACGAGCTCGTCGGTGCCGTACCGATTGCCGCGCTCGCGCCACTTCTTCGGCACGACGAAGCCTTCGCCGCGATCGCAGCGAACCCCATCGACGATCTTGCCCTTGTTCGAGCGTCCGACCGATACGCTGGTGCCGTCGCTGACCACACCGAGCTGCGTACAGCCGGCCAGCAGCGCAAGGACAGCGAGGGAACGCACGCCCTGTAAGTATGCACAGGGCATGGGCGAAGCCAAAAAGGTTTCGCGCGGGGCCAGAGGCTACGGCCCGAACCGATCCGGAACGAAACCGGGCGGCCCGTTTGGACCGCCCGTATGAGCCCGGCGCCCGTGGCCGCCGCGCAGCGGCTACGTCTTGTCCTCGAACTCGGCGTCGATCACGTCGCCCTGGCCACCGCCCGCCGCCCCGCCTGCCGGCTCGCCGCCGGCCGGGGGCGCATCCCCACCACCGGCCTGCTTGTACATGGCCTCGGCGAGCTTGTGCGCCGCGGCCTGGAGCTTCTCGAAGG
>JALHPV010000411.1 GCA_022842285.1 Kofleriaceae bacterium | reverse complement strand
GCGCGGCGCCCGTGCCCGCCTTGCCGTGGCTGCGGCGGCAGGCGCGCGTGGCTCCCCCGCGGGCAGCGGGGCCCATCACCGTGTTCGGGGCGTCGACGCTCGCGCGCGCGCAGCTCGAGGCGCTGACGGATCTGGCCGCGACGACCGACGTGACGGTCTACGCGCTCGATCCGTGCGAGGAGCTCTGGGATGACGTGGGTGGTCGCAAGACGTTCCGCGCCGACGCCCCGACGAGCGATCCATTGCCGCTGATCCTCTGGGGCAAGCCCGTCCGCGAGACGGTGGCCGCATTGATCGAGCGCAGCGACGGCGACGTGGAGTCGCTGTTCGATGCGCCGCTCGCGAGCACGACCGCGGCCGCACCGACCGCGCTCGCGCTCCTGCTCGACGACGTTCGCCACCGCCGGTCGCCCGGCATCGCGGATCCGGCGTCCGGGGCCGCGGGCGTCGTCGTGCACGCGTGCCCGAATGCGCGGCGCGAGCTCGAGATCATCGCGCAGGAGGCCCGGCGCCTCCTCGACGCCGACCCGACGCTGTCCGCGCACGAGATCGCGGTGTGGCTCGCCGGCGACCCCGATGACTACCTCGCGCAGGCCCCGTCCGCCTTCGAGGCGGTCGGCGTCCCCTGTCACCTCGTCGACGCGCCGATCGATGACCGCGGCCGCATCGGCGAAGCCGTCCTCGCGCTCCTCGAGCTGCCCGTCGGCGACGGCTCGCGGCGCGAGCTCCTCCGCGTGATGACCCATCCGGCGCTCCTCGCCGGCCACCCGCACGCGGACGCGGCGCAGTGGATCCGCTGGACCGACGAGCTCGGCATCGCCCATGGCGCCGACGAGCAGGCCCACGCCGGCACGTACCTGGAAGAGCACCCCGGCCAGTTTCACTGGGACCAGGGCGTCCGCCGCCTCGCCCTCGGTGCGTTCATGGTCGGCGACCGGGCGAAGGATCGCGGCCCCGCGCGCATCGGCCTGCGGGACTTCGCCCCCGAGGAGGTGCGCTCGGATCAGCAGGCCAGCGCGGCGACGTTCGCCCTGCTCGTCCGCTCGCTCACCGCCGATGCCGCGTGGCTCGCGTCGCACACCGCACGCCTCGCCGAATGGGCCGCCATCTTCACCAGCCTCGTCGACGCCTACCTCTCGCCCCGCGGCGACGACGGCAAGCGTGACCGCGAGCGCGTCCGGAACCTCCTCGCCGCCCTCGCCAACCACGATGTCGACGGCCGCCACGTCGGGTTCCGCGAGGCCCGTGAGCACGCCGTCCGCATGCTCGTCAGCTCGCGCTCCGACCGCGGGGAGCCCCTCGCCTCGGGCGTCATGGTGGCGCCGCTCGGCTCGATGCGCGCCATCCCGTTCCGCGCGACCTTCGTCGCCGGCCTCTCCGAGGGCGCGTTCCCCGCGAGCGATCGTGCGAGTCCCCTCGATCTGCGCACCACGGCGCGCGCCGGCGACCTCTCCGCCCGCGATCGGGACCGGGCCGCATTCCTCGATGTCCTCCTGTGCGCGCGCGAGACCCTCGCGCTGTCGTACGTCGCGGCCGAGCCCAAGAGCGGGCAGCCGGTCGCACCGTCCTCGGTGGTCCTCGAGCTCGCCGATGCGCTCGCGCCGTATCTCGGGGCCGCGTCGAGCCGGGACGCGCTGGCCGCGATCACCCTCACGCATCCCCTCCATCGGTTCGGCGGCCCCGCCGACGCCATCCGATCGCCCGCGGCGCGGCGCGAACGCTGGGCGTGCGGTGTGCGCGATGCCCTGCGCAACCACCTGCGGGCGCTCGGCATGGCCGTGCCCGATGCCGACGGCATGCACGCGTTGCTCGCGCACCCCGCACAGGCGGCGTTGCGGGCGGAGCTAGGTATCGTCGGCGCGGGGGACCGCCCGGCGCGCGAAGGCACGGAGCGCCCGCTCTCGATGGCGAACCTACGGTCGTTCCTCGAGTGGCCGGTGCAGGCGTGGGCGCAGACCGTGCTCGAGCTGGACGAGCTGCCCGACGACGAGGCCGCGCAGAGATCCGACGAGCCGTTCGGCGTTGGCAAGCCAGAGCGCGCGATGCTGCTGCGCGATGTGCTGGGCGCCCATCTGCGCGATCGCAGCGCGCCGCTCGACGCCCTCTACGACAAGGTGGCGAGGAGCCGCGTCCTCGCCGGTCAGTTCCCCGTCGGGGTGTTCGGCGCGGCCACGCGGGACCTCGACCTCGGCCTGCTCCGGCGGTGGACCAGCGCGATCGGGGAGCTGCCCGCACCGGGGGCCACGCGCATCGGCTTCGGACGTACGACGGTCGCGTTCGCCGACCTGTTGCCGGCCCTGCAGATCACGCTCCCGAGCGGGCGCACCGTGCGCATCGTCGGGCAGACGGAGCTATTGATCCCCGCCGGCGAGGGACGCCAGGCCTCGCTCGTCGCGATGGTCGGCAAGCTCGACGAACCCTCGCGCCATCACCTACGGGGCGCCCTCGATCACGTCGTGCTCGCGGCGGCGGGCCTCGCGCCGCGGGGTCACGTGCACCGGTTGCTCGGCGCGGACGGCAAGGTGCACGAGGTGATCCATGCCCCGTGGTCGCAGGCCGAGGCGCAGGCGTACCTCGTGGCGCTCGTCAGCGAGCTGGTCGATCACGCGCACGGCTATCTCGCGCCCTTCGATGTCGTCGCGCGCGCCCTGGCCGGGAAGTCCGCGTGGACGCCGTCGCGCAAGCCCGAAGGCTACGGCCCCATCACGCGGGCCGATGGCCTCGCGGTGCCACCCGACATCGCAGAGATCGCCCGGCGCCGCCTGGGCCCGCTCGTCGAGCGCATGACGGGCGATCACAAGTTCGAGGTGAGCACGTGACCGCCGTGCGGGTCGCGAAGCCCGCGTCGCTGCCGGACGCGTCGGCCCGGTACGTCGTCGTCGAGGCGTCGGCCGGGACGGGCAAGACGTACTTCCTGGAGCACCGGGTGGCGGATCTCGTGCTCGCGGGCACGCGACTGACGGAGCTGTGCCTCGTGACGTTCACGGAGAAGGCCGTCGCCGAGCTGCGGCTCCGCGTGCGCGACCTCCTCGACCGGCTCTCGCGAACGAGCGAGTCGACGGCCGAGGGCGATGCGCCGGCGTGGCTGATCGACGACGACGCGCGGCGCCGCTTGCGGGTGGCCGTCGCCGAGTTCGATCAGGCTCCCATCTCGACGATTCACGGGTTCTGCCACCGGATCCTCGTCGAGGATGCGTTCGCGGCCGCGCGCCTCTTCGAGCAGGTCCAGGTCGCGGATGAAGTCGCCTTCGATGCGGCCTACCTCGCCGAGCTGCGCGAGCGGTTCGCGCGTCACGAGCTGGAGCGTGGCTTGCTCGGCGCGTACCTGACCACCGGCAAGACCACGGAGGACCTGCGCGACGTGCTCCTCGCGTGTGCCCGGGCCGGCGACGAGGCCCGCGTGTACCGCTCGTACGATCCGGAGGCCGTGACGAAGGCCGTCGCGGGGCTGCGCGAGCACGTGAGCGGCGAGCTGCATCGCAAGGCGATCGCGGCGGAGATCAAGAACGGCAGCAAGCGGAAGGCCGCCGAGAGCCGCATGGAAGACATCGCGGCGGCCCTCGCGGAGCTCCCCCCGGATGCGCCCCCGCCCGTCGCGTTCGCGGTCTTCTCCGACAAGGACCTGAACGAGGCGCTGAGCAAGCTCCGCAGCTACACGAAGGACCTGCCCAAGTACGCCGCCCTCGACGGGATGCTCGCCGACATGCTCGACATGGGCACACTCGACCAGGCGATCGCGGCGACGTTCCTGCCGCACGTGCTGGCCCGCGTCGCGCGGGACAAGGCGGCCCGCGGACAGTTCGACTACGACGACATGCTGCGCCTCGTCTGGGGGGCACTCCAGGGAGCGCGCGGCCCCGAGGTCGCGGCGCGGCTGCGAGCGCGCATGCCCGTCGCCATGATCGACGAGTTCCAGGACACGGACCCCTTGCAGTGGCGCATCTTTCGCGAGGTCTGGGTGCATCCCGACGCGCGGTCGCTGACCATCGTCGGCGATCCGAAGCAGGCCATCTACGGCTTTCGCGGCGCGGACGTGTACACGTACCTCGCGGCCAAGGCCGAGCTCCTCGCCGCGGGCGCGGTGCGCGTGTCCCTCGCCGAGAACCGGCGCTCGACGGCGCCGCTCGTGGCGGCCGTAAACGAGATCCTCGGCAGTGGCCCGCTCACCGCGCAGATGATGACGGGCGCCATCACGTACGACGAGCCCGTCACGGCCGCGGCCGATGTCACCGCGGGTACGACGGCCGCGCCCATCGCCGTGCTGCGGCTCGTCGGCAAGTCGAGCGCCGATGCCAACAAGACCGCGCTCCAGCGCGCCATCGGCGATGCGATCGAAGCCATGCACGCGGTGCCGCCGACGTGGCGCGCGAAGGGCCAGGACCGTCGCTTCACGCTCCGCGATGCGATGGTGCTGACGCGCTCGAATCGCGAGTCGATGGAGATCGCAGCCGCCCTCCGGTCGCGCGGCCTGCCGTGTGCGCTTGTCGAGCCCGAGAAGCTCTTCGAGACGCGCGAGGCCCACGAGCTCGTGACCGTCCTCGCGGCGGTGGCCGCGCCGCGCGATCGCTCGGCACGCATGCGGGCGCTCCGCACGCGCTTCTTCGACGTGCCGTGGCCCGAGCTCGCGCGCGTCGTCGATGCCCCCGATCACCACCCGCTGATCGCGCGGCTCCACGAGTGGGCCCTGCTCGCGGCGCGGCGCGCCTACGAGCCGCTGTTCCGCCGGCTCGTCGAGGACAGCCACTACGCCGAGCGGGCCCTCGTGCTCGGCAGCGGCGAGCGCGCGCTCACGAACACCTGGCACCTCATCGAGCTGTTGCTCGCCGAGGTGGCACGGTCGCGCGGTGACCTGCACGAGCTCGTGAGCGTGCTGAACCGCTGGATGACGGACGAGACGATGCGGCCCGACGAGCTCGACGTCCAGCGGGCGGAGACCGACGCCGAGGCCATCCGCATCCTCACCGTGCACAAGGCGAAGGGCCTCGAGGCGCCGTTCGTCTTCTTCTACGGGGGCACCGGCGGTACGCCGCCCAGCTCCGTGCGCGTGATGCGCGACGAGTCGGCGCGCCTGCTCGTCGTCGGTCAGCACGAGGAGCACATCAAGCAGCGCATCGCGCGCGAGTCCGAGGAAGAGGACCAGCGCCTCGCCTACGTGGCGCTCACGCGCGCGCAGATCCGCCTCTACCTGCCGCTCTATCCCGACGGCGCGGTGAAGGCCAACGCGATGTACCACCCGATCCAGCGCTGCCTCGGGCCGCGCCTCGCGAAGCCGTCCGGGCTGTTCGAGCTGTTCGACGTCGAGATCGGCGCCGACGAGCTGCCGCCCGCGCCGGACGATGCCCTCGCCGGCTTCGCGGCTCCCGCCCCGCCGCCGACCGTGATCACGCCCCGCCTCGCCGCCGAGCGCGCGGGGCTCACCACGCTCTCGT
>JALHPV010000410.1 GCA_022842285.1 Kofleriaceae bacterium | reverse complement strand
TCAGCAGCAAGAGCGCGCCGCCGACGCCGCCGACGACGCTGAAGGGCAAGAGCATCAGCACCCGCTTGCGTTGCCCGGCCAGATCGCGCCGCTGCGCGATCGCCGCGCCGACGTAGCCCGGACACATCGCCACGGTGTTCGTCAGGCTCGCGA
Organism: Kofleriaceae bacterium; assembly: GCA_022842285.1. GTDB lineage: Bacteria > Myxococcota_A > Polyangia > Haliangiales > Haliangiaceae > JABFXX01. Next base: position 5,292 of record JALHPV010000410.1, on the reverse strand, counting down.
TCACGGGCGGCAGGCCCGTCGCCACCAGGGCCGGAAACGAGATGAAGCTGCCGCCTCCGGCGATCGCATTGACCACGCCCGCGACGAGCGCCGCGAGGCCCGCGATGAGGTACGCCGTCATCCCGTCGCCACGGTAGCGCGAACGGGCACGCAGGGCGCGACTGCCACCTCCCCATGAGGGAATGCGGCGGCGCCACGCTCGTGGACAACAACTCGGACAGGCCGTGCCGTCCGTTCGCGTTCGGCACGAACGTTTGACCAGAGCACACCCGCGTTGGTCAGCGGATCGTGACGCTGGCGCGCAGGACGCGGGGCGTCGCCGCGTCATCGAGCGGAACCGTGACCTCGAGAGGATAGCGGCCCGGTGGCAACGGTCGGGCGGTGGCATCGCAGAACATCATGGCGTCGGCCTTACCGCCGGCCTCGAAGGTGGCCTTGAGCTCTACGTGCTTCGTGAGCGTCCCGCCGGGCTCGAGGACGACGCGGACGGGCGGGAGGATCTTCACGCCATCGATCATGTCGTTGGCGCAGTCGTCGGCGGCGCGCGCCTCACCTGGATCGAGCTTCGCCAGGAAGTAGGAAGATCGAAGGGTCACGGGAAGCGGCTTGCTGGTGACGTTCGTCATCCTGACGGCCAGGGGGATCGACTCGCCGCTGCCGATGACCGGGTCGGCTGGCACCAGCTCGACGTGCAGCGCCGATGGCGGGGGCGCCGTGTCGAGCCGACAGCGCTCGACGAGCTCATCGAGGTCGAGTGCTGTGCCACGACATGGATCGGGCGCCGAGGCGAGCGGCGCTGGCGCGACCGGCCGGCCAGCACCGGTGCTCTCACCATCACATGCTGACAGCAGGAGCAGGAGACAGATGACTCGCATACGTCATCCTAGATCGCGGCGACGGATGACGGTGTCCTCGCCGGTCAATCGTGCAGGTAGCCGTTCCACGCGGTTCCGTCGAAGGCCGCGATCGCGTTGCCGCCTGCTGCCACCAGCTGCTTCGGCGATGCCGTCAGCGAGTACGCCGGGATGGCGGGCTTCACCGCGACGAGCGCCCCCTTCTTCGCCATCAGGATGCCGGCAGCGCCACCGCCGACATAGATCTCCCCCGCGAAGCGCGCGACAGCCTCGAAGTCGCCGGACCCCGGGATGACGGTCACCGCATCCCCCGCATCAGCCACGGCCGCACAGAAGCCCTTCTCGCCCGTCACGAGGACGTCGGTCTTGTCGACGTACAAGCCGCGGAGGGCGACCTTCTTCGGCAGCTTGATGGCGCGCCAGGTGGAGCCGTTCCAGCGGTAGAGGCCCTTCGCGGTGGCGGCGAAGAGGCGATCGGGAGCCGTGCCGCCGATGCGATGGATGACGCCCGCGCCCTTGATCGTCATGTCGTGCCACTGCTTGCCGTCGAGGCGCATGATGAGGCCCGCGCGGCCGATCACGTAGAGCTGCTTGCTCGAGAGGCCCCAGATGCGCAGGAGCGGCTTCTTGGTGATGAAGCCGGCCGGCTTGCCGTTCGCGATGAGCTCACCCTGGCTGTCGATCGCGTAGAAGGTGCCGGTCGGCGATAGCCACATGGACCCGACCCGCCGGTGCACGTCGAACACGGCCTCGGGGTCGTACGTCGCGAAGTCCTTCGTCGTGTAGACGATGCTCCGCCAGGAGTCCTGCGTATCGCTGGTCTGGACCGTCAGGTATGCGAGGCCCTTGCCGCGATCGGGCCAGATGTCGACGCATTCGATCGTGTACTTCGCGGCCTGCCGGGGCATCGACGCGAGAATACGCGACTCGTGCGCGACTACGCTCTCGACGGTCGTTCAGCGCCAGCGCGGAGCGAGCAGGCGACGCTTGCCGTCCTGCGCCATGGTCACATCCGGCGCGTCGAGGGCCTCGCGATCCCACAGCTTGCAGGTGACCTGCTTGTGCTGCTGGTCGAGGGCCTCGCAGTAGTTCGTGAACTCGCAGCGGCGAATGGTCTCGCCCTGCCCCTCGCGCATCTTCAGCCACCAGTCCGGATCGGCGAGGGACTGGCGCGCCGAGGCCACCAGGTCCGCTTCCTCGGCGGCGAGCGCGGCTTCGGCCTGGGCGAACGAGGCAATGCCACCGGCGGCGATCACCGGCGTGGTGAAGCCCGCGGTGCGCACCGTGCGCCGGATCTCGGCCGCGATGGGCGTGTTGCGCGAGAACGGTCCGCGCTCGTCCGAGTAGATCGTCGGCATGCACTCGTAGCCGGACCGGCCGGTGTACGGATACGCGGCCCAGCCCACCTTCGGCTGCCGCGCATCCTCGAACTTGCCGCCCTTCGAGATCGACAGGAAGTCCAGGCCCGCCCGCGCGAGCTCGACGCCAAACCACGCCGCATCGTCGACGTGATTGCCGCCGGCGACGACGTCATCGCCGAGATAGCGACACCCGAGGACGCCCTGCGTGCCCACGCGCTCGCGCACCGCGGAGATCACCTCGCGCGGCAGACGCATGCGGTTCTCGCGCGATCCGCCGTAGCCGTCCTCGCGGGTGTTCAACGCCGACAGGAACGACGCCATCGTGTACGCGTGCGCGAAGTGCAGCTCGACGCCATCGAAGCCCGCCGCCAGGGCGCGCGTGGCCGCAGCGGCGAACAGCGGCGGCAGCGACGTGGGCAGGTCGCGGATGTGCGGCAGGTGCACGTCGGTGACGCGCTCGCGATAGCCCTGCTTCAGATCCTCGAGCTCGCGCTCGGTGAGGACCCCGACGAGCTCGGCGTCCGTCAGCGCCTCGAGCCGGGCCCGGATCTCGGCCTCGTCGCCATCGGCCGCGCCCTGCCCGCGCAGCGCGAACAGCCTCTCGCGGTGCTGCTCGGTGATCGCGAGGAAGCGCGCGAAGAACTTGTCGCGCGGCGGCCGGCGACGAATCGAGAGAAAGTCGATCAGCTGGATGAACACCAGCGTCTCGCCGCCCGACGCCTCCTTCACGGCCGCCGTCAGCTTCGAGAGGCCCTCGACGAAGCGGTCATGACCGATCCGGAGTAGCGGTCCCGACGGAATGTCCCGGATGCCTGTCGCCTCGACCACCAGCACACCCGGCTTGCCATCGGCGAACCGGCGGTACCAGTCCACGACATCGTCGGTGACGAAGCCATCCTCGGTCGCGCGCCAGGGCACCATGGCCGGCACCCAGGTCCGGGTCCTGGCCTCGCGCGGGCCCAGCGCGATCGGCTGGAACAGGCGCGCCGCCGCGGCCTCCTCGCGGGTGGGCCACGCAGCAGGCGGCAGCTCGTGCTTGATGCGCTCCGGCGGCTGCCACATGAGAGCGATTCGTACCATAGTCAGGCCCAGGCACGGATGAGCACCCTCGATGTCGGTCAGGCCATGCCGGACTCCACCCTTCAGGGTGAATCCGGTCCCGTGAAGATCCGCGACCGCGTCGGCAAGCCGCTGGTCGTCTACTTCTATCCGAAGGATGAGACCTACGGCTGCACGATCCAGGCGTGCAGCTTTCGCGACAGCTATCAGGACTTCCAGGCCGCGGGCGCCGACGTCATCGGCATCTCGCGCGACGACGCGTCCTCGCACGCCGAGTTCAAGCAGCATCATCGGCTGCCCTTCGAGCTGCTCAGCGATCCCGGCGGCAAGGTCGCCCAGGCGTGGGGCGTGAAAGGCACGCTCGGCCTGCCCGGTCGCGTGACCTACGTGTTCGATGGCAAGGGCGTCCTGCAATACAAGTTCGATTCGATGATCCGCTTCAGCAAGCACATCGACGAAGCCCTCCGCGTCATCAAGCAGCTCAAGTCGGCATAGTGCTCTCCGGCGCGCCGTGACGAAGCCGAACGGCTTCGAGCGCGCGGCCCCGGCCCAGACCGCGCCCGGCTCCCGCACGAAGATCTGATCCTCTGCGGGGAGGTGCTAGCGTGCCTCCGTGGCCCCCGACGCGGATCGCTCCATCGCTGCGCTGTTCAGCAAGGTCGTGACCGACCTGGGCACCCTGGTGCATCAGGAGCTCCGCGCCGCGGCCGCCGAGATGGTCGATCGCGTCCGCGCGGCGGTGCGGAACCTCCTGCTCGTCATGGTGGCGGCGCTCCTCGCGGTGGTGGCGCTGCTCGTGCTGATCGGCGCCCTCGTGCTCGCCCTCGGCGAAGTCATTCCCATGTGGGTCTCGGCGCTGACCATCGGCGGCGTCATCGCGCTGGCCGCGTATGGCCTGTATCGCAAGGCCATCGGTGCTCTGCGCACGGTCGACCTGCTGCCGCACGCCACGTTTGCGTCGCTGCGAGACCACCGCGCGTGGGCGAAGGAGGAGGTCGCGGCGACGCGCGAGCGCCTCGCGTCGACGATGAGCGAGACCCGCGAGCACTTCGACGACACGGTGAGGGAGACGCGGGAGCACCTCGCGAGCACGGTGAAGGAGACCCGCGAGCACGTCGCGAGCATCGTGAAGGAGACCCGCGAGCAACTGTCCGCCTCCGCCGGCGAGAGCGGCGCCGCGAGCGACAACCGCGAGCACGCCGGCGCGAAGGCGGCCGAGGCCGGCGCCAGCGTCGTCGCCACGATCATGGATGCGGCCGCCGCGGTGCGTGAGACCACCGCGGTCCTCCGGGACGCTCGCGACGGCGTCGCCGCATCGGTGGCGGACACGCGCAGGGAATTCGACACTACCGTGCGAGAGACCAGCGCGGCCGTGAAGGAGGCGCGCGACGGCGTCGCCGCGACCGCGAAGGACACCCACGCGCACGTGACCGCAGCGGTGAAAGACAACCGCGAACAGTTCGCGACCGCGCTGACGAAGAACCGCCGGCACCTCGAGGCCGCGGTGAGCGGCAACCGGTCCGAGCTCGAAGCCGCGATCGCGGCGACCCGCGAGCAGCTCGTCGCCACCCTCGAGCAGCTGCTGCGTCTGCTCCTGCCTGACGCGGCGGCGAGGAGCTCGGCTGCGATCGAACCGCGCCGCGTGTCGAACGACCCGCCCGCGTAGCGGCTAGCGCGCGGTGCGTGATGGATCGATCGGGACGTAGCGCACGACGCACACCCCCGGTCCACCAAGGCCGGGTTCTCCGCTCTCCGATGCGCCGCCCCCGCCCCCGCCGTAGAAGCCACCGCTGCCCCCATCGCCGCCGAGGTGGCCGCCGCCACCGCCGCCACCGCCGCCGCCCACCGTCGCGGTGAGATCACGGCCGTCGCCGCCCGCCCCGCCTTCGAAACCTGCATCGTTGTCACCGCCCGCGCCGCCACCACCACCACCGAACATGCCGGGGTCGCCGGCACCGGTGCTGGCCGCCGCCCCGCCCTGGCCGTCGGCCGCATCGCCGCCGCGCCCCCCGGTGTCG
>JALHPV010000409.1 GCA_022842285.1 Kofleriaceae bacterium | reverse complement strand
AGCGGATCGCGGGCATCGTGGGCGCGGACCGGGTGCTCGGCGGCATCGTCGCCTGGGGGGCCTCCATGCCCGAGCCCGGCAAGTACGAGCGCACGGCCTCCGGCGGCTTCCAGCTCGGCTCGCTCGCCGGCGCCATCGACGCCGACGTGCGCCGCGTCGCCGAGCTCCTCGAAGCGGTCGGCCCCGTGACCCTGACGACGAACCTGCGCGGCGCGCGCTGGAGCAAGCTCGCCCTCAACTGTGCGGTGTCCGCCCTCGGGACGATCGCGGGCGAGCGGCTCGGCCCCCTCGTGCGCCAGCGTCGGTATCGGCGCCTCGCGCTCGAGATCATGACCGAGGCGGTGCAGGTCGCGCAGGCCGAAGGCGTGCAGCTCGAGAAGGTGGCGGGCACGCTCGACCTCGAGTGGGTCGCGCTCACCGAGGACGATCGCAACGCTCGTCTCTCCGCGGCGCTCACCGCCAAGCATGCCTTGCTCGTCGCCGTCGGCCTGCGCTACCGCCGCATGCGTAGCTCGATGCTCGCCGCCATCGAGCGCGGTCGGACGCCGGCCATCGACTTCCTGAACGGCGAGATCGTCGCCCGCGGGGCCAAGCACGGCATCGCCACCCCGCACAACGCGAAGATCGTCGAGACCGTCTGGGCGATCGCGGGCGGCAAGCTACCGTCGTCGCGCGCCACCCTCGACGCGGTCAGCGCCGCCGACTAGGTCACGCTCGGTGATCGCGGCCCACGAGGAAGCTCGCCAGGGCGTTCACCCGCGGCTCGAAGGTCGCGATCTCGGCGTACTCCTCGTGGGTGTGGAAGAAGCGACCGCGCGGTCCGAGGCCATCGATCGCCGGGACGCCGATCGCCGACAGCGTGTTGGCGTCGCTGCCGCCGCCCATGAGCGGCGCCTCATCCCCGCCGAGCCCCTGCGCCTTCGCGCACGCCGCGTAGCGCGCGAGGAGGTCCGCGGTCCCGGGCAGCTGTTCGAGCGGCTGGCGCCGGATTCCCCCGCTGATGCTGAAGGTGGCGCCGCTCGCGGAGGCGACCTCGCGCGCGAGGCGATCGACCGCGGCGAGGAGCTTCTCCCCGTCCGCGCCACGTACGATGCGCACGTCGATCTCGCACGTGGCCTCGGCCGGAACCGTGTTCGCGCTCGTTCCTCCCTTCACGAGGCCGACGTTCACCGTCGTGCCGTCGCCGACGTCGCGCAGACTCTGCACGCCGTCGATGAAGCGCGCGAGGGCCCAGATCGCGTTGATGCCCGCGGACAGATCGTTGCCGGCGTGGGCGGCCTTGCCCTTTGCCGTGACGACGAGCTTCCCCGTACCCTTGCGGCGCGTGACGATCGCGTCCGTGGTGCGGCCCGCTTCGAACACGAGGGCCGAGCCGGCTCCGCGCCCGAGCTCTTCGAGCACGCGCTTGCCGTCGACGGAGCCGATCTCTTCATCGGAGACGGACACCACCGCGAGCGGCAGCGCCGCGAGCTGCCCCGTATCGGCGAGCGCGGCGAGGGCGGTGCGAATGACCGCCAGGCCGCCCTTCATGTCGAGCACGCCCGGTCCATAACATTTGCTCTCGTCGCGCCGGAAGCCGACGAACGTGCCCGCCGGGAACACGGTGTCGTGGTGCCCGACGAGGATCGTGCCGCCTGGCCGCCACGCGGGCGTGGTGAACACGACGTGGTCCCCCGCACCGTCGCCGGGAATTCGTCGCGCGGTCAGCCCCGGCAGCGCGAAGCCCTCGACGAGGGCGTCGGCCATCCGATTGCAGCCCGCGTGGTCTTGCGTGAACGATTCGATGCCCACCCATCGTTCGAGCAGCAACCAACACTCCGGCATCCGCGCCGTGATCGTCGCTGACAGCTCTGGCATGCGGGGATTATGCTCCGCTCCGGTGGGGAACGACACGGGGCAGCCGAGCACGCTGGATTCGCTCGAGCTGATGCTTCGCGCGGCGAACGCCGCCCCCCCGATCCCGGCCTCGCTCGCGCAGGGCGCCACCGTCGGAGGGCGCTACGTGATCGAGTCAGTGATCGGGACCGGCGGCATGGGGGTGGTCTACCGTGCGCGCGATCAGCAGCTCGGCCGGTCGGTCGCGCTCAAGCTGCACCGGACGTACGCCGCATCCGATCGCTTGCGCCGCGAGGCGGTCGCGATGGCGAAGCTCGCGCACCCCAACGTCGTCGGGGTGTACGAGGTTGGCGAGTACGAGGACCGCAGCTTCGTGGCGATGGAGTACATCGAGGGCTCGACGCTGCGGTCCTGGGCCCAGGCGCAGCCCCGGTCGCGCCGCGAGGTCCTCGACGCGCTCTCCGCCGCCGGGGATGGGCTCGCCGCCGCGCATCGAGCCGGCCTCGTGCATCGCGACGTGAAGCCCGAGAACATCTTCGTGGGCACGGATGGACGGGTACGGATCGGTGATTTCGGCCTCGTCCGCCTCGGCGAGCGGGACGCCGCCGCGGGGCCGGTCCCCGAGCTCGCGGTCGGGGATGGCACCGAGACGGGGACGGTGATGGGCACGCCCGCGTACATGGCGCCGGAACAGCTCGAGGGCGGCGCGCTCGACGCCCGCACGGATCAGTTCGCATTCGCCGTCGTCGCGTGGGAGATGCTCTCCGGCAAGCGACCCTTCGTCGGCGGCACCACGAGCGGTGTGCGCCAGGCCATGGACCGCGGACCGACGGTGGCGAGCGGCAAGGTCCCGGCGCGGCTGCGACGCGTGCTCGCGCGGGCCCTCGCGGTCGACCCCGCGCGCCGGTGGCCGTCGGTGCGTGCGTTCGTCCTCGCGCTCCACGCCGCCGAGCGTCGCCCGCGCGCCGTGGCGGCCGGCCTCGTGTCCTTGCTCGTCGTAGGCGGCGTCACCACCTACGCGATGTGGCCTGCGCCCGATCCGATGGCGGCCTGCCTCGATGGACCAGACGAGCTCGCCACCGCTCTTCCCCACCCGTCGACAGTCGCGCTCGTCAGCAGCCTCGCTACCTCGGGTGCCGAGACTGGCCCCGAGCGCGCCGACCGGCTCCGCGAGGCGATCGCGGCGCTGCGCGCGCGTCACGCGATCGCGGCCCGCGCCACGTGTACGGCGCGGGTCGAGCGCACCTGGCCTTCGCAGGTGGTCGACGCCAGCGAAGAGTGCCTCGCCGCCGGACGCGCCCTCGCCCGCGAGCTGCTCTCGGCGTTGCCGCTGGACCCGGCGGTCAGTGGGGAGCTCGTGCAGCTCGCCGCATCGTTGCCGAACTTCAAGCAATGTGGCGACGTGCGGGCCCTCGCGGGCGCGTCCTCGCTCGTCCCCGCCGGTGTCGACCGCGACGCCGTGCTCGAGACCCGCGCCCGCGCCGATGTCCTGCACGAGCTCGTCGCCCTGGGACACGTCGCCTCGGTCGAAGCGGCGCTCCCCGCGCTGGTGGCCGCGACCGTCGCGACGGTGCCGAGTGTCGCGAGTCGCCTGGAGCTCGTCGCCGTCGACCTCGACATCGCGCGTGGTCGCGTGCGCGACGTGGAGAAGCGCCTGTCGAAGGTCTACTTCGATGCCCGCGCCAGGGACGACGGCGAGACGATGCTCATCGCCGTCCGATCTCTCATCGACTACACGTCGGAGCTCCGGAGAGACCGGGCGGCCGCGAAGCGCTGGAGCGAGAACGGCATCAGCGATGCCGAACGCGAGGCGCCGCGACATCCCGATGCGGCCGCGACCGTGCTGCTCGCCGCGGCCAGTGTCACGCTGGAGTGGGACGAAGCAGCGGCGGCGACCGCCCTCATCGACAAGGCGGCCTCGCTGACCACGCCGCTCACCCCGGTCCTCCTGCGGGCGAACATCGAACAACTGCGCGCCGCGGTCGCCAGCAACGCCCAGGACATCCCCCGCATGATCGCGGCGATGGTGACCCAGAGCGAGGTCGTCGCGGAGGCGTTTGGCCCCCGGCACACCGCCGTGGCCGCTGCCTACGCGAACCGCGCGTTCCTCGCGACGAAGCACGGCCACCTCCACGAGGCGCTGGCGGCCGCGAAGGATGCGGCGGCGATCATCGACGTCGCTCCGGCGCCGGACAGCTTGATGCGCGCCGACGCGGATGTCGCGATCGGCGAGGCGTACCTTGGCGTGGCCGGCTCCACGGAGTGGGAGCTCTACCTCCTGCGCGCCCGCGCGACGTACGTCAAGGCGTTCGGCGAGGACCACCCCCTCGTCGCGAACATCGATGCGCGCCTGGCGTTTGGCTACAACGACGGCGGCGACTGGCGGCGCGCCCTCGCCCTGACCGAGCACGCGGCGAAGGTCCAAGAGCAGTGGCTGGGGCCCGACCACCCCGAGCTCGCCGCGACGCTCTACGGCATCGCTGCGGCCCAGAATAAAGGCGGCCTCATCGACGAGGCCCTGGGGAACGCGCGCCGTACCGAGCGCATCTTCGGGGCCGCCCAGGCGAGCTCGAGTCAGCACCTCTTCTCCCTCACCATGCTCGCGACGATCCTGAACCGCGCGAAGCAGCACGACGAGGCGATCGTGCACACGGACCGAACGATCGAACTGGCCACGGACGACGAGAATCGGCAGATCCCGGCGTGGTCGCGACTCGAAGGTGCGCGGGCGCGGATCGCGCTCGGGAAGGACCTCCCACGCGCGCTCACCCTGCTCAAGGAGGCCCGCGCAACGTTCGTCCTGCTTCAAATGGAGCATCGCGTGAAGGAAGTCGACGGCCTGCTCGCGGACCTCCGGACGCGGTAAGCTCGTCCGCGTAGTGAGCGAGGAGCTCGAAGGACGCGTACGCGGGCTCGTGATGGCCGGCGACATCGACGGTGCGACGACGGCGGCGATCGCGGGCTATGGCCCGGAGCTGCACGGCTTTCTCGTGGCGCTCGCGAAGGACAGTGACCTCGGTAGCGAAGCCTTCGCGCTCGCGTGCGAACAGCTCTGGCGCGGTCTCCCGAAGTTTCGCTGGGAGGCGTCGCTGCGCACGTGGGCCTATCACCTCGCTCGCAATGCGCTGCACCAGCTCCGCCGCGATCCGCGCCGCCGGCCCGAGCGCAACCTCCCGCTCTCCGTCATCCAGACCATCGAGGCCATTCCGCGCACGCCGACCGGCCAGTATCAGAAGAGTGACGTGAAGGCGGCGATGCGCGCGCTCCGCGACTCGCTCGATCCCGAGGACCACGAGGTGCTGATCCTCCGCATCGATCGCAACATGGCGTGGAAGGACATCGCTCGCGCGACGGCCGAGACCGAGCTCGGCTCGACCGCGCTCGACGCGCGCGCTGCCCTGCTCCGCAAGCGCTACGAACGCACGAAGGCCCAGCTCCGCGAGCTGGCCGCCAAGCACGGCCTCATCGACGGGGACTAAGTCGGCTCGTATCTGGAAGGCGCCGTGGTTGCGGACGCGGACGCGGTCTCGGTCGCGGTCACGGCCACGGTAACGGTAACGGTAACGGTAACGGTCACGGTCACGGTGGCGGAAGCGGTCGCGGCTTGCGGTCCCGGTCGCGGTCGCGGCCACCGTCGCGGTCGCGGTCGCGGCTACGGTCGCGGTCGCGGCTACG
>JALHPV010000408.1:2000-5574 GCA_022842285.1 Kofleriaceae bacterium | reverse complement strand
GGCCGAAGCGGCCGCCGCCGCCGCCACCACGGCCGCCGGCAAGCCGGCCAAGATCGAGCGGCCCGTGCAGCAGCAGGCGCCGAAGCCGGTCGCGGCCCAGCGCAAGATGCCGGCCGCGGCGCGCCGCCGCGCGGTCTGATCGGCGACTACGACACGACGTCGAGCAGCGCCGGCCCCCACGCGGCGACGCGCCACTGGCGGATGCCGTCGATCGCCGCGAGCTCCGCGAGGGTCTGCGGCGCGGCCACGGCGATGCGTTCGATGACGCGCAGCGAGAGTACGGTCGCCGGATCGAGCCGCGAGCGCTGCGCTTCCTCGTCGCGCCACGCGCGCAGGGCGTCGATGTGGCGCCGCGCTGCCCCTGGAATCACCGTGCGCTCGGTGGGCTCGCGAGCCGGCAGCTCGCTCTCGGGCAGCGCGAGGCCGCGCTCGATCGCGGCGAGCACGGTGTCGATCTGCGACGCCTGCCGCGCGTACGACGCGAGATGGCGGGCGACCTCCTCGTGTGTCGTCGGGCAGGCCCTGGCCAGCGCGAGGAGCACGTCGGGGCCGACGATCTTGAACGGAGGGCGGTCGGCGGCAGCGGCGCGCGCCTCGCGCCAGACATGCAGCTCGCGGAGCACGGCCTGCTGCCGCCGCGAGAGCGCCGCCGAGCCCTTGATTCGCCGGAACTCCTCGGGGCCGGTCCGCTTCACGCCCGGCTGCAGGACCTCGAGCGCGGCGAACTCCTCGCGCGCCCACTCGGTGCGCCCGGCCGCGGCCAGCCGCTCGGTCAGCCGCGTGGCGAGCGCCATCAGGTGCAGTACGTCGGAGAGGGCGTAGGCCTCCTGCTTCGCGGTCAGCGGCCGCTTCGACCAGTCGTCCTTCTGGCTGCTCTTGCTGAGCTCGATGCCGAGCTCGTTCCGCACGAGCGCCTGCAGGCCCACCTCCGTGTCGCCGAGCAAGCGAGCGGCGATGGACGTATCGAACAGGGTGCGGAACGTGAAGCCGAAGTCCCGGCGCAGGGACGTCACGTCGTTGTCGCCGCCGTGCAGCACCTTGAGCACGGATGGGTCCGCGAGGATGGGCGCGAGCGGCGACAGGTCCTCGAGTGCCAGCGGATCGATCAGCCACGCGCCGCCTCGGAAGGCGGTGAGCTGGATCAGGCAGACCTGCTCCGTGTAGTGGTGCATGCTGTCCGCCTCGGTATCGAGCCCGATCGCGCGCGTCCCCGCGAGCTCGGTGACGAGGTCAGCGAGCTGCTCGGCGGTCCGGATCCAGCGGGTGGTCATCGCTCGCCCATACGGAAGGCTGCCACGTTCAGCCTGTCCACGGTGGCGATCGGGCCCGCGAGCTCCCGGCTGGACTCCTCCGCCATCGCCGAACTGGCCTTCCTACACGGAACGGCAGGTACCGCGCACGGGCGTCGGAGCACGATCGGATGCATCCTCTGCCCCTGATGCCGCAAACCACGCCGACTCCCGCCTTCGCCGCCTTCGCCGCCGACCAGCCGCTCGCTCCTCACTCCATCGAGCGCCGCACGCCGGGCGCGAAGGACGTGGCGATCGCGATCGAGTTCTGCGGCGTGTGCCACTCCGATCTGCACTTCCTGCGCGGTGAGTGGGGGCCCATTCCGTATCCCGCGGTGGCCGGGCACGAGATCGTGGGGCGGGTCACCGCCGTCGGTCCGGAGGTGGCGGGCTTCAAGGTGGGCGACCTCGTCGGCGTCGGCTGCCTCGTCGACTCGTGCCGGACGTGTCCGTCGTGCACCGAGCACCTCGAGAACTACTGCACCACGGGCAACGTGCAGACCTACGGTGGAACCGACTCCGTGCTCGGCGGCCCGACGTACGGCGGCTACTCGAAGGCCATCGTGGTCGACGAGCGCTTCGTCCTGCGCATCCCCGCGAACCTGGACCCCGCCGCGGCCGCGCCGCTCCTGTGCGCGGGCATCACCACGTACTCGCCGCTGCGCCACTGGAAGGTGGGGCCGGGCTCCAAGGTCGGCGTCGTCGGGCTCGGTGGGCTCGGCCACATGGCGGTGAAGCTCGCCGCTGCGATGGGCGCGCAGGTCACGGTGTTCACCACCTCACCCGGCAAGGCGGCGGCTGCGAAGGCGCTCGGGGCTCACGATGTCGTGGTGAGCTCGAACCCCGACGAGATGAAGCGAGTCGCCGGCTCGCTGACGTTCATCCTCAACACGGTCGCGGCCGCCCACTCGCTCGATCCGTTCATCGCATGCCTCTCGCGGGATGGCACGATGTGCCTCCTCGGCGCGCCGCCGACGCCGCACCCGTCGCCCGCGGTGTTCCAGTTCATCTTCGGGCGCCGCTCGCTCGCGGGTTCCCTCATCGGCGGGCTGAAGGAGACGCAGGAGATGCTCGACTTCTGTGGTCAGCACGGCATCACCTCCGACATCGAGCGCATCTCGATGCAGGAGATCAACAGGGCCTACGAGCGCCTGCTGAAGGGCGACGTGAAGTACCGGTTCGTCGTCGACATGAAGTCGCTGGCGTAGGGCTACGCGTCGTACTTCAGCGCGAAGAAGCCGTCCATGGCGGCGAGGAGACCGTCGACGTCGGCGTACTCCGGCACGGAGATCCGGCAGATCTGGACGTTGTCGCGCTTCTGCGCGTTCTTCACGTCCGCGGAGAGCGCGCCCTGTGTCGACTCCTCGGGGTTGATCACGTAGAAGAAGTCCGGCTTGCCACCGCCGGTGGACTGCCCGTAGCTGACGCGGCTCTTGACGAGCGTCGGCGCATGCTCGAGCAGGTACGCGACGAACTCGTCCACGAGGTCGGGGTACGTGGTCGGGGCCGCGGGGAGGTAAAACGAGATCAGGCCGGTCGCGAGACCGTCGGCGACCTGCGCCTCGGAGAGCGCGTACAGCGTGATCTCGTGCCCGCGAGCACGCAGCGCCGCCCGGATCCCCGTGGCGAGGCGGATCGTGTGCGCGCTGATCGTGGCCATGCGTGGCCCGAGGTCGGCGAGGCCGGCGCGGAGCTCCGCGAGCTGCGCCGGTCGGGCCTGGGAGTCGGCGTCCTGCTGATGTTCGCGGGCGCGGGAGATGATCGCGCGGGCGACCGGATCGCTCGCGCACGCGACGACGCCGAGCGTGGCCTTCCCCTTGGTGAAGTACTTCGAGCCGCTCTTCACGAGCACGAACGGCCAGTCCTGCGCGAACTCCTTGGCGAAGATCGGGTAGAGCGGGGCGAACGTCGTATCGACGAGGATCGGGACCTGCTTGCCCCAGCGCTCGGCGTACGCGCGCACGCCCGCCATCAGCGCGCCGAAGTCGTGAACTTGCAGCTCCGGGTTCGTCGGGGTCTCGAGGAACACGCACGCGGGGGCGCCGCCGAGCTCGGCGAGCGCGGCGAGGATGCGATCGACGAGGGTGCCGGTCGCGCCCTGACTCACGACGGAGAGTGGCCGTGGACGGATCGCGCCGCTGCGGGCGAGCAGGTCGGCGATGAGCTGCCCGGTGCCGCCGTAGCCGTTCTGGGCATAGAACAGCGTGACCGGATCGGGACCGAGCACGTCCGCGACCGCGGTGAAGACCGCCGCCTCGGCCGCGAGGCCGGTGCAGAAATAGAGG
>JALHPV010000408.1:0-1990 GCA_022842285.1 Kofleriaceae bacterium | reverse complement strand
TCTCGCGGACCTGCGGGAACAACGTCCGCAGCTGCGAGGCACAGTCCTCCTCGGTCGCCTCGGGAAGCACGGTCACGGGCAGGCCCGCGGCGCGCTCGAGCTCCGCGCGGGCGTCGGCGGCGAGCAACGACGCGACGGTCCGCTTGCGGATCAGCTGGATGCCCTTGGGATCGATACGTGCCACGTCGCGGATGAGGAGGACGCCACCGTGGGGCACCGCGTAGGCCACGGCGTCGGCGGCGCTCGTCTGTAGATCCTCGGTGACCGGCGCGTCGGCGACGAGCACGGTGAGGGTCGCGGGGTCGTGGGCCGGGAGAGCATCTCGCCAGTGCTCGTGGAGCTCGCAGCCCGCAGCCCGGAGCTCGCGCTGCTTGGCGTCCGAGACCGGTAGCGAGGCCTGGGCGTAGACGCGTACGGGCAGGCGGCGGGCTGGTGATTCGACCACCGCGAGCCAGGTCTTGGTCTTCGATGCGAACGAGAAGCAGCGCGCCGCGTTCGTGCGGGATGCGACGAAGAGCTCGTACGTTGTCGAGAGCGGCTGGCCGAGGCGCGCGTAGTCGAAGGGCAAGCCGACCGCGGTGAGCCGCTCGCGCAGGGCGCGCGGGTCTCGTAGGTCGCCGAGCTCGTCGAGCGCGCGGTCGAGGCGCTCCGCGAACCCCGTGTCCGAGTCGAAGCGTGTCAGGTCGTAGGTCGTCGCGCGGTGGTCCCAGTCATCGGGGAGCGCGCCGGGGGCGAGGAGATGGGGCAGGGCCTGGGCAAGCTTCGTCGCGAACGCGGGCCCGAGATGCAGGTCGCCACTCGGCGGGATCATGACGCGACCATAGCGACTTCCGCGGTCCCGTGCCGCATCCGCGGCGCCCGAGGTCAGCGGGCGGCGTGGGCGAGGGCGGTCAGCTGGAGCTCCCCGACGACGGCCGTCGGCGTCGCGTCACGCACGAGCAAGCTGACGGGGCTGATCCGTTCGCCGGTCGGTGCGTCCTGGTGCTCGCGTCGCGCGCGCTCGACGAACGCACGCATGCCCTCGATGCCGGCGCCGACCCCGCCGATCAGGAACCGGCCGCGCCGCGGGGCGGCGGCGAGGTACACCTTGTGGCCGAGGATCTGGTGGACCGCCGCCAGGTGGTCGCTGTCGAGGAAGAGCTCGGCCGCGTACTCGCCGACGGTGGCGATGTGGACGCCGGGGAGGTCGTCGAGAGACTCGTTCGTGAGGGTGCCGTCGAGCTTCGTCAGCTCCGCGGAGCCGCGCATCACCTCGAGCAGGTCACGCTCCGCCTCGAGCACGTGCACGAACCCGCCCTCGCGCTCGACCATCCACGCAACCTGCGGAATCAGCTCGTGCTCGCCGAGAGGGCTCCTCGGCGGATCGACGATCAGCGGCTCGATGAGGGAGCCCGCGGGAGCCGATCCGGCGGCGATGAGGCGCGGGGCGTAGCGCAGCATGACTACCGGTGCTTGGCGTGCCACTCGTCGACGAGGGCCTTGAGGTCGGGCCGGTCGGGGAGGGCGGCGACGGCCTGGTCGGCGACGGCGGCAACAGCCTTGGCACGCGCCTTGTCGCCCAGCTCGTAGAGGGCGCCGCCAAGCACGATATGCGTCTCGACGAGGAGCATCGGATCGACCTGGCTGCCGGCGGCGACGACCTTCGCTTGCGGCGTGAGCATATCCCGGACCTCGGCGGACCGACCCAGGGCGATCCAGGTCCGGCCGAGCTCGACGCGGAGGTTCTGGATCGCAGGGTGGTCCGCACCAACTGCCTTGCCGGCCTCGAGCGCGCGGAGAAAGTCCCGTTCGGCCTCGGCGAATCGCTTCTGCTCCTTCAACAAGTTGCCGCGGATCATGAGTGCATTGAGGAGCCCTGCGTAGTTGTCGGCTCGCTCGACGGCGGCGAGCAGGGCATCGGCGGCCGGCGTTGCGCTCGCGAGGTCGCCGGTGCGGATGTAGAAGATCACACGCTGCGTCTCGATGGCCGCGATCATCTCCGGGTCCTGCG
>JALHPV010000407.1 GCA_022842285.1 Kofleriaceae bacterium | reverse complement strand
CTAACGCTCGCCACAAGCAGCGCCAGGGTTAAGAGGAACAAATGGCTCGCATCGCAGGCGTCGACCTCCCGCGTAACAAGCGGATCGAGATCGCACTCACGTACATCTACGGCATCGGTCGCCACGCGGCCAACGTCATCCTCGACGCGGCGGGCATCTCCGCCGACAAGAAGAGCGATGATCTCGACGAGAACGACGTTCGCAAGATCCGTGATGCGATCGAGCAGAACTACCGCGTCGAAGGCGATCTGCGCCGCGACGTGCAGCTCAACATCAAGCGCCTGATCGACCTCGGTTCGTACCGTGGTGGTCGTCACCGCCGCAACCTGCCGGTTCGCGGTCAGCGCACGCATACCAACGCTCGTACTCGCAAGGGCCCGCGCCGCATGGCGGTCAAGAAGCTCGGCGCGGTCACCAAGAAGTAGGACTGAGGAAGATCCATGTCCCAGGCGAAGA
The DNA here is from genome assembly GCA_022842285.1 of Kofleriaceae bacterium. GTDB lineage: Bacteria > Myxococcota_A > Polyangia > Haliangiales > Haliangiaceae > JABFXX01. The sequence continues at coordinate 5,139 of JALHPV010000407.1, read as the reverse complement.
CGAAGCAGAAGAAGAAGGTCCGGAAGAACATCCAGACCGGCGTGGCGCACATCGCGGCTACGTTCAACAACACGATCGTTTCGATCACCGACGTCTCCGGCAACGTGGTTGCCTGGTCGAGCGCCGGTACGTGCGGCTTCAAGGGCTCGCGCAAGTCGACGCCGTTCGCCGCGCAGCTCGCTGCCGAGGACGCCGCGAAGAAGGCGATGGAGCACGGCGTCCGTAACGTGACCGTCTACGTGAACGGTCCGGGCTCGGGTCGCGAGTCGGCGCTCCGCGCGCTGAACGCCGCGGGTTTCAAGATCAACCTCATCCGGGACGTGACGCCCGTGCCGCACAATGGTTGCCGGCCGCGCAAGCGTCGTCGCGTCTGATCACCTCGATTAGGAATTAGAGAAGACCATGGCTCGCTATACGGGTGCAGTTTGTCGGCTCTGCCGGCGTGAAGACATGAAGCTCTTCCTCAAGGGGGAGCGTTGCTACACGGACAAGTGTGGGTACGAGCGTCGCTCGTATCCGCCGGGTCAGCACGGCCAGTCGCGCCGCAAGAAGCGCTCGGATTACGGCGAGCAGCTGCGCGAGAAGCAGAAGGTCAAGCGCATCTACGGCATCGCCGAGCGCCAGTTCCGCGGCTACTACCACAAGGCCATTCGCTCGCAGGGCGTCTCCGGTCACATCCTCGTGCAGCTCCTCGAGCGGCGCCTGGACAACGTGGCGTACCGCATGGGCTTCGCGAGCGACCACGCCGAGGCGCGTCAGCTCGTCCGCCACGGTCACTTCACGATCAACGGCAAGAAGGTCAACATCCCGTCGTACCTCGTGAAGGCGAACGACGTGGTGCAGGTCCGCGAGTCGTCGCAGAAGATCACGCGCATCAACGAGGCGCTCGCCGCCGTCGACCGCCGTGGCGTTCCGCAGTGGATCTCCCTCGACAAGGAGAACTTCCGCGGTCAGGTCACGCAGCTCCCCGCGCGCGAGGACGTGACCCTGCCGATCCGCGAGCAGCTCATCATCGAGCTCTACTCGAAGTAGTCCTCGTTTCGACCTAGCAGAAGGCACATGGCGACGGCCCTCGAAAGCCGTCATGAGGGTAGCGGTGATGAAAGCCAGTTACCCAGGAGACCGACATGGAACCGACCCCCGAGCAGACCGCATTCATGGCCAAGAACTGGCGCGACCTCATCCGGCCGCGCACGCTCGAGATCGAGGAGCGCAGCGAGACCTACGGTAAGTTCTCCTGCGAGCCGCTCGAGCGCGGATTCGGCACCACTCTCGGTGTTGCCCTCCGTCGCATCCTCCTGTCGTCGCTGCAGGGCGCTTCGATCACGCACATCGCGATCGAGGGCGCGCTCCACGAGTTCACGTCGCTCCCCGGCGTCGTCGAGGACGTGACCGACATCATCCTCAATCTCAAGGAGACGCTGTTCAAGGTCGAGCACGACAAGACGTACAACGTCCGTCTCGACAAGACCGGCGAGGGCATCGTCACCGCCGGTGACATCGCGCTCGTCGACGGCGTCACCTGCCTGAACCCCGACCACCGCATCGCGACGCTGTCCAAGGACGGCAAGCTCGCGATGGAGCTCACCATCGCCACCGGCCGCGGCTACGCCTCTGCCGATCGCCACTCGAGCGAGCTCCCCGTCGGCACGATCGCGATCGACGCGCTCTTCTCGCCGATCCGCAAGGTGAACTTCACCGTCACCAACGCCCGCGTCGGCCAGCAGACCGACTACGACAAGCTCACCCTCGAGGTCTGGACCAACGGCTCCGTCCGCCCGGACGACGCCGTCGCGTACGCCGCGAAGATCCTCAAGGAGCAGCTGAACCTCTTCATCAACTTCGAAGAGATGGCGGAGCCCGTCGAGGCCCCGCGTGATGAAGCCGCCGAGAAGCTCAACGAGAACCTCTGGCGCACCGTCGACGAGCTGGAGCTCTCCGTCCGCTCGGCCAACTGCCTCCAGAACGCCAACATCAAGTACATCGGCGAGCTGGTGCAGAAGACCGAGTCCGAGATGCTGAAGACGAAGAACTTCGGCCGCAAGTCGCTGAAGGAAATCAAGGAGCTCCTCGCCGAGATGGGCCTCCAGCTCGGTATGAAGCTCGACAACTGGCCGGGTCCGAACCCGCTCAAGAAGCCCTAAGAAGAGAGACTGTCATGCGTCACCGCAATTCAGGACGTAAGCTCGGCCGCAAGGCGTCGCACCGCGACGCGCTCTGGAACAACATGGTCACGGCGCTGCTCACCTACGGTCGTATCGAGACGACCGAGGCCAAGGCCAAGGAGCTCCGCATGTTCGCGGAGCCGACCATCAACCTCGCCATTGGCGTCAACGACGTCATCGCGAAGGGCGACGCGGCCACCCCCGCCGAGAAGGCGAAGCTCCTCCACGCGCGCCGCCAGGCTCGCCTGACGGTGAAGACGAAGGGCGCCCTCGAGCGTCTCTTCTCCGAGATCGGCCCGCACTTCGCCTCGCGCAAGGGCGGCTACACGCGCATCCTGAAGACGCGCGTCCGCAAGGGCGACGCGGCTCCGATGGCGTTCGTCGAGCTCGTGGGCCTCAACGGCCAGCCGACCGCCGCGTAAGCGATCTCACGCGTTCTACGCGCGCTACCTGCGCGTCGCAGCGCGTCTCCAAATCGTCACTGACTGTGTGATGCCCGCCGCATAGGCGGGCTTTGTTTTTCGCTATACAGCACCGCGAGTTCGGGCCATACAGCGGCGCGAACCCACGTTCCCTCGCCTCGCATTTCAAGGAGTCCCCCCGCATGCGTACGTCGACGATTGCCCTCTTCGCCGCCTCGATGGCGACCGTGTTCACTCTTGGCTGCCGTGGCGGCGATGACAGCAGCGACGGCAGTGACGCGGATGCGGACGCCGACACGGATGCCGATGCCGACCAGCCCGATGACGACGCCGATGGCGACGTCTCCGGCGAGGTGACCATCTACCAGGTCCAGGGCACCGAGGTCTCCGACGGCGCCTCCATCATCCTCGACAACGTCATCGTCACCGCCATCGACACGTATGGCGCGCGCACGGGCACCTTCTTCGTCCAGGACCCCATGGGCGGCGAGTTCTCGGGCGTCCTCGTCTTCGGCGCATCCCCGGCCGACGTCGCGGGCCTGACCCCCGGCGACCGCGTCCGCATCGAGGGCGCGAAGAAGGTGGAGTTCACCGGCCCGATGTCCGGTCCGTTCCAGGACGGCTACTCCACCACCGAGGTCGTCCCCGAGTCGACCGGCTCCATGACCGTCACCGTCCTCGACTCCGGCGCCGTCCCGGCCCCCGCGCTCGTCGACGCGGCGGCCATCGCGGCGTTGCCGGACTTCATGGACCGCCATGCCGAGTGGGAGAAGTGGGAAGGCGTCCTCATCAAGGTCGAGAACGTGAACGCGCTGGGCCTCACGGAGTGCGTCGGAAGCGCCTGCCCGGACGCGACGAACACGACGACGCCGATCACCGGCGACATCGATATCCAGACTTCCCTCGCGGCGCTCCCCTCGAGCGTGGCCCTCGGTGACTGCTTCGCGAGCGTGACCGGCGTCGTCGACTACTTCTACGACTATCACATCTACAACACGTCGGCCGACGCGGTCGTGACGGGTGGCACGGGCTGCGAGCTCGAGAATCAGATCGTCGACATCTCCGAAGTTCAGTCCGGGGCGGCGACGGGGCTCGTCACGCTCGAAGAGGTTTACGTCACCGCACTGAACTTCAGCCGCAAGAACTTCTGGGTGTCGTCCTCGCTGACGGCAGCGCCGAACGAAGGCATCTACGTCTTCCGTGGCGGCAGCGCGGCTGCGCTCCCCGCCGAGATCGTCGTCGGATCCAGGGTCACGATCGTGGGCACCGCCACCGAGTTCGACGGCACCGATGGCGGCGAGACGCTCACGCAGATCGCGTTCCCCCAGGTGACGTTCGTCGCTGCCCCGACCACGCCGACGGTCGCGGTCACGAACCAGACGGCGGCCACACTCGCGGTCCCCGGCACCGGTGAACCGTTCGAGTCGGTGCTCGTCACGCTCACCAACGTGAAGGTGAATGCGCTCGGCAACGCCGACAATTTCTTCACCGCCACGGTCGAGCAGAACGGCACGGTCTTCAACGCGTACGGCGACATCTACCGCATGGTCACCGAGGACAACGGCAAGTGCTTCGCGTCGATCACCGGCATCTGGACGTACAACCCGTTCATGGGTTCGAACGCGTACGGCCTGGTTCCGCTCGCGACCGGTACGGGCACCGGCACCTGTAACTGAAGGCAAGGCGGATTCCTGGCAAGAGGGCGTCGGCAACGGCGCCCTCGCCACGTTTCGGAGGCGCGCAGGGGGCTGGTGGGGCGGGGCGGTGCTCGATTCTCGTCGGCAGCCGCGATATAGCGGGCGGGTGGGGCGCAAGCGTTCTGATCCCAAGGAGCTCGTCGACCAGGCGCAGCAGCACGCCGTCCGGGGCGAGCTGGCCGAAGCGGAGGCGGCGTATGGCCAGGCGCTGACGGCGGCGCCCGATCATGTGGGGGCACTGGCGGGGCTGGGCGTGTTGCTGGTGGAGCGGGGAAAGGCGGAGCAAGCGGTGGAGCTGCTCGAGCGGGCCCGCGAGATCGCGCCCGAATTCGCGCCCATTCACGCGGCGCTGTGCAACGCGTACATGGAAACGGGGAGCGATGAGCAGGCGCTGGCATCGGCGGAGATGTCGGCGAAGCTCGAGACGACCAGCACGATCCCTCTGATGCAGCTCGCGCGGCTGCACATTCTCGCGGGCCGGAATCTGGAGGCGATCGGAGCGGTGCGCCGGGTGCTGCGGCGCGATCCGACGCACGCGGAGGCGCTCTATCTCCGGGCCGGGCTCAGCGGCGACGGGTCGTTCGGCGTCGGGGCGCCGCCGCCCGATCTCATCGCGGATCTGTTCGACCGCTATGCGCGCACCTACGACGACCACCTGGTGCAGCGGCTCAAGTACTCGTTGCCCGAGAAGCTCGCGCCGATGCTCGGCGAGCCGACCGGGACGTGGAAGATCATGGACCTCGGGTGTGGCACCGGGCTCGCGGGGGTCGTGTTGCGACCATTCGCATCCGAGCTCATCGGCGGGGACCTCTCGTTCAAGATGCTCATCCGGGCGCGGGCTCGTGGGATCTACGA
>JALHPV010000406.1 GCA_022842285.1 Kofleriaceae bacterium | reverse complement strand
GACCGGGTACGTGCCCCTGGCCCTCGAGAGCAAGGACCTCCTGCGCAGCCAGAACGAGCTGAAGGCCTACCTGCAGGACGGCATGAAGGGCGAGCCGCGGGAGATCGTCATCACGAACACGATTCGCCGGATGCGCGACAAGCGCGACAAGGGCGTGGCCCAGTGCCGGGCGCTCCTCGGCCGGATCATCCTGACGTCGGGGCTCGGGGAGAAGCGCTACCAGAATGAGCTGCAGCGCCTCGAGGGACTCGAGAAGGTGGTGGCCACGACCGCCCCCCTGTACGAGGAGCTGATGGCCTCGCCTCCCGTCGGGGACGCGAAGTCGCCGCTCGTGGATCGGCTCAACCTGGAGGAGGGGCGGGCCGGGCGAGACGCGACCCAGCTCCAGAGCGCGCTCGAGCGGAGGCTCGAGAGCACGACGAACACGCTCATTCGGAACGAGCACACGCTGCGCCTGCGGACCATCTACATGGGCCTCGTGGCCGTGGCGCTGGGATTCCTCGTGACGACGTGGGTCGTCGCCAATCTGCGACCGCTGCGGCGGCTGCGCGAGGGTGCTCGCCGGGTGGCGGCGGGTAACTACACGAGTCGCGTCTCCGATGCCGGGCCGACCGAGGTCGCGGATCTGGCGCGCGAGTTCAATTCGATGGGCGTGGCGATCGAGGAGCGGCAACGCGAGCTGGTGCGATCGGAGCGGCTCGCCGCCGTCGGCAAGATGGCCGCGATGATCACGCACGAGATCCGCAATCCGCTGTCCTCGATCGGGCTCAACACGGAGCTGCTCGAGGAGGAGATTGGCGATCACAGCGCCGAGGCGCGCGAGCTGTGCCGGGCGATCCACCGCGAGGTCGACCGCCTGACGGCCATCACCGAGGAGTACCTGGCCCGGGCGCGGTTTCCGACGAGCAAGCTGGTCACGGAGCGGGTGAACCCGATCGTCACGTCGCTGGTCGACTTCGTCCGCGAGGATCTCGCCGCGCGGGGGGTGGAGCTCGAGATGGAGCTGGCCCCGGGAGATCCGGTCGCCCGGCTCGACGCGGCCCAGATCCGCCAGTGCCTCATCAACCTGGTCCGCAACGCGACCGACGCCGTGGTGGCGGCGGGGGGCGGCAAGGTGAGCGTGACCACCCGTCTCATGGGCGCACGGGTGGAGATCGCCGTATCCGACACGGGCATCGGGATCCCGGCAGACATGCTCCCGAAGCTCTACGACCCCTTCTTCACCACCAAGGAGGGCGGTAGTGGCCTCGGCCTCGCGCTCACCCAGCAGATCATCCATGACCACGGTGGTGACTTGAAGGTCGAGAGCACCGTCGGTCGAGGTACGACCTTCACCGTGAGCGTGCCGGTGGGTGGGTGATAGCAAACATTGCTATCTCGGCGTCGTCCTAGGATAATTTGGCCACACGCATGGCTGACGGAGAAGACAAGCGGCGCGACGGCCGCGAGTCCGTGACGCTCTTCGTGGAGTACGAAGGCGCCGACGACCTCGTCGGTGACTTCACCGAGAACCTGTCGACGGGCGGCACGTTCGTCGCCACGACCCGTCCGCTACCCACGGGCACGAAGGTCCAGCTGGTGCTGTCCTTTCCGGGACTGCTCGAGCCGATCGCGATCGAAGGCGTCGTGCGCTGGGTCCGCACCACCGAGTCCGACGAAGGAGAAGCGGGCGCGGGCATCGAGTTCGAAGCCGGCCCCGGCCGCGACGCTCTCGCCGCCATCGTCACGCGCGTGCAGAACCGCGATCCGAAGACCGTCTCCCGCCTCTTCAAGGTCCTCGTCGTCGAGGACAACCGACATGTCGCGGAATTGATCGAGGAGGGCCTGCGTGGATCCTCGCGCCGCGACTTCAACGGCGGCGTGCAGTTCACCTTTCGCAATGCCGAGGACGGCCGCTCCGCGATGGAGATCCTGCGCCGCGAGACGTTCGATGCCCTGATCATCGACGTCTACCTCCCCGTCATGGACGGTCCCCGCGTGATCTACCAGGCGCGCACCGAGCTCGGGCTCGATACGCTGCCCATCATCGCCGTCTCCGCCGGTGGCGATGCCGCCCGCAAGTCGGCCCTCGCCGCGGGCGCCAACATCTTCCTCGACAAGCCGATGCGCCTTCGCCAGGTCATCGACACGATCCAGCGCCTGCTCGTGGCCTGAGTAGGGGCCTGGCCCATTTCCGCGTCCGAAATTCGGACGCGATTTCAGGATCTTCGATTGTCAGACCCGGGTGGTAGTGTCGCCCGCGATGTTGATTGCCCGCGAGAGCACCAGCGAAGCGCCCGGCGCGACCGACGTGCTCGATCGCGCCCTCGCGAAGTTCGGGCACACCACGCTGCGCGCAGGGCAGGCCGATGTCATCAGCGACATCTTTGCCGGCCGGCCGGTCGTGGCGGTCATGCCGACCGGTGCGGGCAAGTCACTCTGCTACCAGCTGCCGGCCGTCGTGCTCGGCGAGCGCGGCGGGATCACGCTCGTCGTGTCGCCACTGATCGCCTTGATGAAGGATCAGGTCGACTCGCTGCTCGCCCGCGGCGTGCCGGCGGTGGCCCTCACGTCGCAGGCCGATGCCGGCGAGCAGCGCGAGATCCTCGATGGCATTCGCGCCGGGCAGTACACGCTCGTGTACGTCGCCCCCGAGCGGTTTCGCAGCCCGCGCTTCGTCGATGCGCTGCGCTCGATCGCAGGGCGCCTCGCGCTGATCGCGATCGACGAGGCCCATTGCATCAGCGAGTGGGGGCATGACTTCCGCCCCGAGTACCGCCGGCTGGGCGAAGTCATCCAGACGTTCGGAGCGCCGCGCATCGCGTGCTTCACCGCCACGGCCACCCCCGAGGTCCGCGAGGACATCGCGCAGCAGCTCGGACTCGTCGATCCGAAGCTGTACGTCCGCGGCTTCGATCGGCCGAACCTGACGTACTCCGTGGTCGCGGCCGGTGGGGCCGAGGACAAGCAGGGCAAGCTCGCGGACCTCGTGCGCATGCGCGAAGGTGGCGTCGCCCTGGTCTATGCGGCCACGCGCAAGAACGCCGAGAAGTATGCGGGTGCCCTCACGCGCTCCGGCATGAAGGTGCGCGTCTATCACGCGGGCCTCGGCGACACCGCTCGCGAGGAGACCCAGGACCGCTTCATGGCGGGCAAGCTCGATGCGATCGTCGCCACCAACGCCTTCGGCATGGGCGTCGACAAGTCGGACATCCGCCTCGTCGTCCACGCCGACATTCCGCGCAGCCCCGAGGCGTACTACCAGGAGGCCGGCCGCGGTGGTCGCGACGGTAAGCCCACGCGCTGCGTCCTCCTCTTCAACGCCGGCGACATTCGCCTCCAGGACTTCCTCATCGACGCGTCCTATCCGTCCGCCGAGCTCATGCGCGGCACCTGGAAGCTCCTGCGCGCCACGCCCGAGCTCGGCCGCGGATCGACGGAAGCGGTCGAGGCGCATCTGCGGGAGCTGCTGCCGGGCGAGGTCTCGGGCGCGTCGATGTCCGCCATCATTCGCATCCTCGAGCGTCACGGCATGCTCCAGCGCGACGAGCTCGGGCTCGTGGCCGCGCGTCCCGAGCCGGGCGTCTACCCCACCCTCGATGTGGACGGCATGCAGCGGCGCGCCGATGTCGAGCGCCGCAAGCTGAAGACGATGGTCTCGTACGCGTACAACCCGCGGTGCCGCCGCCAGTACATGCTCGCGTACTTCGGTGACCTCGACTGGACCGATGCCTCGCGGCGCTGTGGTGCCTGCGACAACTGCGTGGCCGTCGCGCACGGCCGCTCCACGTCGCTCTCCGACAAGGAGACCAAGGCCGTTCGCTCGCTGCTCCTCCTCGTCGGTGCGCTGCAGGGCCGCTTCGGTCGTAAGCGGATCGCCGCCATCGCCAACGCGACGGATGACGACGACCGCTTCATCGAGCTGCCCGAGCGCGGCTCGCTCCGGGGCTGGCCGACCAACACGCTCCTCGACCTGCTCCGGTCGCTCGAAGGCGCGAGCATGATCGAGACCTCGCGTGGCGAGTACCCGACGCTCACCACCACGCGGCTAGGTGACCTCGCCGCGATCGGCTCGCACGATCTATCGTCGGTGTCCCTCTCGCTCGCGTCACCGACGAAGAAGAAAGCGCCGCGCAAGCGCAGCTGAGGTTCGGGCACTCGACGCGCGGGTCCGAGACCCTGCGCAGGGACCAGGTGAGGGCGGTGGTGCGCCAGACGACTCGGCGTGCGGGTCCGGACCCTGCGCAGGGACCAGGTCGGCGCGGCGGACATGAACGCGCGGGACCGGACCCTGCGCAGGGGCTAGCTTGGCTAGCAAGAACGCATCTCAAAAACGGTGTCGCACGGGGCCGACCTGCGACACCCACCCGCACACGCGTGGTGCGCGAAGCGCCGACGACATCGTCAAAAAGCACCCGTGGCCCGAGCGCGCGGGGCCCGAGCGCCGCGCACGAACGAGCCCGTACCAGGTCGGCGCCGCCGCGACGTTGCGGTGCGCGAGACCCTGCGCAGGGACCAGGTCTCCACGGCGGACGAACATCGGCGCGCGGGTCCGGACCCCGCGCAGGGACCAGGTCGGCGCGGCGTACGCGAGTAGCATCACGGCGCCAGGAGGAACCGCAGCGCGCGCGGAAACCGGCGTGCCCAGGCGGCCTCGTGGTGGCGGCCGCGCGCCTCGAAGCGGGAGAGCAGCCGGCGCTCGCCGGTCGCGGACCAGCCGCGATCGCCGAGGCGGGCGGCGAAGGCGTCGATCGCGGGCCGCATGCTCGGGCCTTCACGGCCGCCGCAGTCGAGGTAGATCCGCGACCGGGATGGAGCGGGCCGACCGTGGAGCTCCGCGGCGACGCGGTCGCGTGCGAACCAGAGCGACGCCGACATCGCGAGCGCGCCCTGGAAGACGTCGGGGTAGAGCAGGTGCGCGTACAGCGAGGCGAGGCCACCCAGCGAGGCGCCGCCGGCGAAGCACTGCGTGATGGCGTGGTGTTCGCGCAGCTTCGGCACGAGGTCGGTGACGATCGTGGCGAGCAGCGTCGCGAGCTGGCCGCCGCCGTGCTCGGCGTCGCGGAAGGGAGCGAGCTCGTCGATGCGGGCCACTCCGCCGTGATCGATGGCGGCGACGAGCGGGGCCGGTGTGCGATGCGTGCGTGCGAAGTCGTCGAGCGCGCGGTGAATGTGCCAGCCGCCCGCGAAGGACCCGCGATCGCCGAACAGGTTCTGACCGTCGAACATCACGAGCAACGGTCGGGCGGCGGCCCGCTCCGAGCGGCCCCGTACGGGCACGAAGATCCGCACCCGCCGCGCCCCGAGCCCCGCGTCGAGGGTGTGCTGCGCGAGGAACCGACCCATGCGCCGCGACGATAGCTCGGCGCCGGACGGTCCGGATCACCGTGCGCGTGGGAGGAAGGCGCCCGCGTCGAGCACGATCGGCTGGCGATCGTCGACGAGCGGATCGAGGCGACCGACCGGGCCGCGGGCCGAGCCCTGGGCGGTGCGGGCGAAGACGGAGCGGAGGTTCGCCCAGTCGTTGAAGTCGTTCAGCGTCGTCTGCATGCCGTCGGCGTTGATATCGAGCGCGAGGTTCGTCTGCGTGACGCCGTTGCAGTTGAAGTCGACGGTGGT
>JALHPV010000405.1 GCA_022842285.1 Kofleriaceae bacterium | reverse complement strand
CCTTCTTTCCGCAGGCTGCAACGACAACGAGCAGGAGGGCGCACTTCTTCATGCGCCGCACTCTCTCACTTCTTCTTGGAGGCGGCTTTCTTCTTGGGCGCGACTTCGGCTTCCTCGTGCTTCGCTTCCGCGGCCATCGCGGGCTTACGCGAAGCGTCGGCGCTCATCCCGAGGCTCGCCTTGAGGGCCTCCATCAGATCGATCACGCGGCCTTGCGGCGCTTCGGCCTGCACCGTGATCTCCTGGCCCTCGATCTTCTTATCGATCAGCTCTCGCATGCGCGCCTGGACCTCGTCCTTGTACTTCTCGGGCGCGAAGGTCTCGTGCGCGATCTGCTGGATGATCTGCTTCGCGAGGCCGAGCTCCGCCGGCTTGATCTCCGGCAGATCCGGCATCGGCACCTCGGACCAGGGCTTCACCTCCTGGGCGTAGCGGAGCTGATGCATGATCAGGCCCTCGTGGAACGGGCGAAGCGAGATGATGTACTGCTTGCCGCGCGCCGAGTATGACGCCACGCCGACGAGCCCCGTCTCGAGCATCGCGTCGCGGATGAGCGCGTAGGCGCGCTCGCCGCCCTTGTCGGGGCCGAGGTAGTAGCTCTTCTCGACGTAGAGCGGGTCGACCGCCTCGGCGGGCACGAACTCCTCGAGGGCGATCGTCTGCGTGGCGACCGCGTCGAGGGCCTTGATCTCGTCGGCGGACAGCACGACATACTGGCCCTTCGCGTGCTCGAAGCCCTTGACCGTGTGTTCGCGGTCGACGACCTCGTCGCACTTGGTGCAGATGTACTGCTGCTTGAGCCGCGCGCCATCCTTGTCGTGCAGCATGTTGAAGTGGATGTCGGCGGAGGTCTCGTTCGTCGTGTAGAGCTTCGTCGGGATGGAGACGAGGCCGAACGAGATGGTCGCGGTGCCGATGCTGCGAGCGGGCATGGAATAATTGTACCGGCGCCGCATGGGTGATCCTAAAGATGAAGAGCCGGGCGACCTGGAGCGGTACCGCGCCAAGCGCACGGGCGGCGCGACACCTGAACCCATGGCCAGCCAGCCGCCGACGAGCGGGCGCGGGCCGAAGGTGTTCGTGGTGCACCAGCACGACGCGACACGCATGCACTGGGATCTGCGCCTCGAGATCGAGGGAGTCCTCGTGTCGTGGGCGGTGCCGAAGCCACCGTCGCTCGATCCCGACATCAAGCGCTACGCGGTGAAGGTCGAGAACCACCCGCTCGAGTACGTGCACTTCGAGGGGGTGATTCCCAAGGACAACTATGGCGCGGGCGCGATGATCGCGTGGGACCGTGGGCTGTTCCGGCCCCTGGTCGATCCGGCGCAGGGCCTGCGCGACGGCGAGATCAAGTTCGAGCTCTACGGCTACAAGCTGCGGGGCTCGTTCACGCTCGTGCACACCGGCAAGGGGACACGTGGCCGGCAGTCGGGGCGCGGCTCCGATGACTGGCTGCTCATCAAGAAGCGCGACGATCACGCGACGACGGAGGAGCTCCCGGCGACGTCGATCCTCTCGGGGCTGACCGTCGAGGAGCTGTTCGCCGGTGCGCCCGCTCAGACCGCCCTCGTCGCCGAGCTCGCGACGCTGGGAGCGCCGAAGCGAGCGCTGCCCCCGGCCACCGTCGAGCCGATGCTGTGCCACACCGCCGACGGGCCCTTCTCGTCGCCCGACTGGGTGTTCGAGCTGAAGTACGACGGCTTCCGCATGCTCGCGTTCGGCGGCGCGGGGGCGGAGACGCAGCTCCGCTATCGCTCCGGCAAGGATCCGACTCCGCGGTATCCCGAGCTCACGAGCGCAGTGCGCGCCCTGCCCGTGCCGGGCCTCGTCCTCGATGGCGAGCTCGTGATGTTCTCGTCCGACGGCAAGCCCGACTTTCATGCGCTGGCGGAGCGGGCCCAGATGCATCGGACCGGCGAGATCGCGCGGGCGGCACTCGCGGCTCCGGTGGCGTTCGTCGCCTTCGATCTCCTCGGCGCGGCCGGCCACGACCTGCGCGGGCTCCCGCTCCTCGTGCGCAAGGCGCTCCTGCGTCGAATCATCCCCGCCGTGGGCCCGCTGCGCTATGCCGAGCACATCCCCGAGGTGGGCGAGGCGTTCCTCGAACAGGTGGTGGCGCGGGGGCTCGAAGGTGTCGTCGCGAAGCGCGCGAACGCGCCGTACAAGGCGACGCGCTCGAAGGACTGGCTGAAGCTCAAGCGCGACCCGGAGGGCGACTTCGCGGTCTGCGGCTTCACGCTGCCGAAGGGCTCGCGGGCGGGCATGGGCGCCCTGCACCTGTGCGTGCGGGTCGACGATACGTGGCGCTACGCGGGCAAGGTCGGCTCGGGCTTCGACGACAAGGAGCTGGTCGCGCTGCGCCAGACCCTCGAGGGCCTGTCCGCCTGGAAGCCGACGTTCCCCCGGCCCGAAGGCAGCGCGGGAGCACGCTGGGTCGAGCCGAAGCTCGTCGCGCAGGTGCGGTACCGCGAGTGGCCGGAGGAGTCCCACCTTCGCTATCCCGTGTTCGTGCGCATGCGCGACGACAAGGCCGCGAGCGAGTGCGCGATGGTGCCGCGCACGACGGAGGTCCACGAGGAGCCGGCCACCGACGCCGCCGCCCTCCAGACCGAGACCACCGCGCCGGTGCGCGAGCTCCGCCTCACGAACCAGCACAAGGTCTACTGGCCCGACGACGGCATCACGAAGGGTGAGCTCGTCGCGTATTACCGCGCGATCGCGCCGTGGCTCCTGCCCTATCTGAAGGACCGGCCCCTGGTGATCACGCGCTTTCCCGACGGCATCACCGGCGAGAGCTTCTATCAGAAAGACACGCCGGGCTGGGCTCCCGCCTGGCTGCGGACGACCGCGCTGTGGTCCGAGCATAGCCAGCGCGAGATTCACTACGTCATGATCGACGACGCGGACGGCCTCGCGTTCGTCGCGAACCTCGGGGCGATTCCGCTGCACGTGTGGGCGTCGCGTGAGGGCAGCCTCGAGAAGCCCGACTACACGATCCTCGACCTGGATACGAAGCAGGGCCCGCGCGAGTACGTCGTGCCGCTCGCGCTCGCCATCCACGAGCTCTGCGAGCAGATCGGCCTCCCCAGCTTCGTAAAGACCTCGGGCCAGGCCGGCCTGCACATCTTGATGCCGCTCGGCCAGCAGTGCACGTTCGAGCAGGCGCGGACGCTGGCGCATCTCCTCGGGACCATCATCGAGCGCCGGCATCCAACGATGGCCACGGTCGCGCGCAACCCGAACGTCCGGGCGGGCAAGGTCTACCTGGACTGGGGCCAGAACGCGCACGGGCAGCTCCTCGTCGCCCCGTACTCGGTGCGGCCGCAGCCCGGAGCCCCCGTGTCGATGCCGCTGCGCTGGGAGGAGGTGACGCCCGATCTGGACCCGAAGCGGTTCCACCTGCGGAACGCGCTCGTGCGGGTGGCGGACGGAGCAGCGGACCCGTGCCGCCCCGTGCTGACCGGGAAGCCCGATCTCGGCGCGATGATGGAGAAGCTCGCCGGGCTCGCGGGTACGTGACGATTTCCTGCGACAGCGGGCGCGGTGCTGCATTGAACCGTCATGCAGCGTGTGTTGATCCTGGTGGGGCTGGCCGCCGGGTGCGGAGACTCGGGGTTGGGCAGGCGTGACGCGCTGGCGGGGCCATCGTCACGGGGGGCCAGCAGCTCGGAGGTCACGGGGGTAAGCGTCCCGCCGGCGCCCCCCTCCGTCCCCGAGGGGCTGTGCGGAGCCGCGGGGATCTGTGACCTGCCCACCTCCTGCGAGGTCGTGCTCGCCGAGCTGTCGGGCGTCTAGGCGTCCTTTTTCAAGATGCGCGACAGCGAGAGCTCGAGCTGCGACTCGACCAGACTTGCAAGCTCGTCGACATCGGCCTGGGCCACGCGGAGCGCCTCGGCGACCTTGCGATGGACCTGCTTCGACAACTCGGCGCGCGCGTCGGCGATCCAGCGCGCGGCGGTGGCGCGATGCACCGCGTACAGGCCGGCGATGCGGTCGATGCCGAGCTGCTCGACGATGGCGAGCCGGAGGAGGGTCCGCTGACGCGGCACGAGCTCACCGGCCGCCGCTTCGAAGGCCGCCTTGAACACGTCGCGATGCTGCGCCTTCACGTGCGCGAGCTGGGCGTCGTCCGCGACCTCGGGCAGCTCCTCGAGACCGTCGTCGCCGCTCACGAGCCGGCCCGCTTGCCGCAGCGAGCCGAGCCCTTCGCGCACGGCGGCCACGCGGACGAGCGCCGCGAGCTGCCCCCGGCCCGCGTAGGTGACGACGCGGGCGATGTCATCGCCCTGTGCGACGAAGAGGCGGACGCGCAACGTTTGCGCGATCTCGGCAGCGGCATCGCTCGGCAGCCCCATGCGCGAGAGCGACGGACCGATCACGCCGAAGTAGAGCCGCTCGAAGGTGGCAATGGCGGTGGGATCTGCGGCCGCACAGGCGGCAGCGAGATAGAGCTCCGCGCCATCGAGCTCCCCCTTCTCGTCGACGAGCCGCGCCTCGAGGATCGGCACCAGCCTCGCCTCGGTGCTCGCGAGCAATGGATACGCCGCCCGCCCCTTGGCGAGGACCTGCGCCAGCGCTTCGCTCATGCCTCACCATACCCTGGCCACGCCGCAGGTCGCGATGCAGGATAGCGCCATGTCTCGATCCTGCCTGGACGAGCTCGAAGCGATCGCGCTCGTCGAGCGCAAGCTGGGGGACGAGGAGCGCGAGGCCGTCACCAGCCACATGGACGAATGCGTCGAGTGCCAGCAGCTCGTCGCCGCCCTCGCCCGGGCCACGCCGGAGCGCCGGCAGGCATCGCCCTGGGTCGCGATCGCGGTCGTGGTCGCGACGCTCGCGCTCGTCGGTCTGGCCTTGATGAAGCTGTAACCCCGTCCTCGCGGTACGCGGTCCGCGCTTCGGGTCGATCCAGGCGACCTTTGGGGGTACCGTCCGCCCGTGAAGATCGCCTGCATCGGCGGCGGCCCGGCGGGGCTCTATCTCGGCATCCTCGTGAAGCGGGTCGCACCGCAACACGAGGTGGTGATCTACGAGCGCAACCGGCCCACGGATACGTTCGGCTTCGGCGTCGTGTTCTCGGACGCGACCCTCGGCAACCTCGCCGACGCTGATCCCGAGACCCATGCGCAGATCACCAGCCGCTTTGCGCGCTGGGACGATATCGAGGTCCACGCACTCGGCACCGTGATGCGCTCGACCGGCCACGGCTTCTGCGGCATCGAGCGCAAGCAGCTGCTCGCCATCCTTCAGGCCCGCGCGACCGAGCTCGGCGTGCGCATCGAGTTCGAGCACCCGATCGCCTCGATCCAGGACGTCCAGGCGGACGTCATCGTGGCCTGCGATGGCGTGGGGAGCAGCGTGCGCGATGCCCTCGCCGCCGAGATCCAGCCTCATGTCGACGTGCGACCGAACCGCTTCGTCTGGCTCGGGTGCACCGTGCCCTACGAGGCGTTCACGTTCCTGTTCGAGCAGACGAAGTTCGGGCTGTTCCGCGTGCACGCCTATCGCTTTCGCGACGCGCCCGCCGGCGAGCTGTGCTCGACTTTCATCGCCGAGTGCCGCGACGACACGTGGCGAGCGGCCGGGTTCGCCACCGCGGACGAGGATCAGACCGTCGCGATCCTCGAGACCCTGTTTGCCGACCACCTGCGCGGCCATCGCC
>JALHPV010000404.1 GCA_022842285.1 Kofleriaceae bacterium | reverse complement strand
CGTGGTCGCTCATCAGTCCTCGTGGGTCGTCCGCGCTGCCTGGCGGGCCGCCTCTTCCTCCTGCGCCCGCAGGCGCTCGAGCTCGGCCTTGCGTAGTTTTCGTTCCGCCTCGCGCGCGGTCTCGCGCGCCCGCGCATCGCGCAGCAACTCGCGGCGCCGGACCGAGTCGAGGACGTCGAGCCGGTCCTGGGCGGCGAGGGGGCTCTCGCCGTCGGGCACGCGCCCGAGCTCGGCGAGGCAGGTGCGCACGAGCTCCTCGCGACGCTCCGCGTCCTCGACGAAGAGTCGCGGCATGATGGCCCCGGCGAGCCGGCCGAGGCGGGCATCGAGGAGCCCGAGGAGCGAGTCGGTGGGTGTGGCCGCGAACGTCTCGTCGTGCAGGAGCCAGCTCGCGATCAGGACGAGCTCGAGGTGGCGCCCCGCGAGCTGGCCGATGCGATCGATCTCGGCGCGCTCCAGCATGCGCGTCCCGCGGGCCCGGGCCAGATCCGCGACGATGGCGTCGACGCGAAGGCTTCCGACCTTGGCGCGGAAGATCACGGGGGCGTTCGCGAGGCGGTTCATCAGGCGCTCGACGATCACGGCGGCCCTCCCCCCGTCCCGAAGGTCCGCCGGGCGAACGCCCGCGCGAACGCGACGAGCTCCGGCTCGCTGCTCACGAGGTAGACCGTGAAGCCCGCCGCGGTCAGCTTCGCGATGTGCGCGGTGTACCCGCGGGCGCCGGCGAGCCGTAGCACCGCACTCGCGCCGCCTCCGGCCTGCGCGACGGCCCGCGCCGCGAGGTCCCAGCCATGCGCGGTGCCGTCGATCTCGCCGAACAGATCCGAGTCGCTCACGACGAGGATGTGGACGGGCCGCGCCCGTTTCGGGGCGTTCACGAAGGTGGCCACGAGGCGGGGCAAGCCGAAGGAGGCGCCCGTGCCCAGGTAGTGCGTGAGCACGCCGAGCAGCGCGGTCTCGTCGCGCACGAAGCCCGGCGTCTCCGTGAACTCGCCGGCGCCGTGCCATTCGCCGGAGAGACAGGCCATCGCGCGTGCGCCGGCGCGGAGCGCGCTCAGCGTGAGCACGACGCCGGCCACGACCGGATAGGCGATCTGGTGGGCGGGGTTGCCCATCGAGCCGGAGCAGTCGATGCCGACGTAGAGATCCGGCGGGCGTCGATCGGGCTCGCCTCCCTCGGCGATCCCGTAGGTGCGTTGCACCGTCGTGAGTCCCGGGATCACGACGGGGCTCCGGGCGAGCGTCTCGAACCAGTCGATGGCTTCGAGCGCGCTGCCGGCCTCCCACACGTCGAGCCCCTCGGGCAGGGGATCCCCGGCACGCTCGAGGCGCTGCGTCGGAAACGGCAGCACGTGAGGCATCGCGAGCTCGCGGTAGTAGCGCGCGAGGAGCTCGCGCGGTGAACGTTGCACGCCGACCGCACGGAGGAGGTCGAGCCACTCGCGGGGGCCACGCGTCACGGTGCGGCGATCGGGGCGCCCATCGCCCTGCGTGGCGCGGCCGGAGACCACGCGCGGAGAGTCCGGATCACTGCCTTCGGCATCCTCGAGCGCAGCGTCGACGGCCGGGTGCTTCACCGTGCTCGGGTCGAAGTCGTCGTCGGTGAGCCCGTCGGGGATGACGTCGCCGACCGACGTGCCCGCCGTGTCCATCCACGGGGCCACGCCGCTCTCGTCCGGCGGCAGGGTCTCGAGGTAGGGCGCGATCAGGAGCGTGAACGGCGCCGCGCCCTCGAGCCAGCGATCGCGGAAGGTGCGGACGAGCCGCGCGACCAGATCGGCGTCGGCCTCCGGCTCGGGGCCCGGTGGATCGCAGAGCGTCCCCGGCCGCAGCAGCCAGAGGCGCTCGTACGCACGCATGTAGACCGTCCACAGGGCGCTGGAGCCAGGGCCCCGCAGGGCGGCGTACACCGCGGCGACGTCGGCGATGCCCGTGCGCTGGAGGCGGTCGTTCAGCAGGAGGTCCGTGTAGAGATTGCCGACGAGACCGGCGTGACTCGCGAGCTCGGCGGGGAGCGTGCGTCGGATGCGATCGGAGAGGCGAACATGCTCGAGCAGCGTGCCGGGGGCGTGCACGTAGTGACCGACCTCGTGAGCGAGGATCGCGTGCGCGTGCTCCTCGAGACCCCGCTTCACGATCTGCGGCAAGCCAATGACGATGCGCTCGTCGCGAAAGCGGATCATCGCGAACGAGCTTTGCAGGCCCTCGTGCTCCTCGTCCGCGGGCGTGCGGCACAGGATCGGCGCTGGTAGCTGGGTGTAGGGGCTGAAGGCGACGCGCGCCTGTGGCCACGCCGCGAGGAACTTCGCTTCCGCGGTGATGATCGGCGAGCTCATCGGGAGGCCTCGCGCCGGCCGAGCACGAAGACGTGATGGCTGTCGTAGAGCGTCACCGCGACCATGCCCGCGCCCACCGCGGCCGCCACCACCCCGCGCAGTACCGCCGCCTCGCACCTGCCACCGAGGGCTTGCACGATGCCGCGATCTGGATCGAGCGTCGCCCCCGGTGGATCCGCCGCCGCGCACGCCTCGGCGTGGGCCCACGTCGCGGCGCGCATTCGCGTGCCGAAGTAGTCCGCGCAGACCTCGAATGTCGCGAGCCCGTCGGTACACACGAGGCGATCGGCGACGAACCGTGGCACCGGCGGGCGCTGGAAGGGGCCCCCAAACCCGACGAAGCCGCCCGTCGTGGCGACGACCGCGAGCGGGGCCAGCGTGCTCCTCGAGCCCGGCCGACAGAACCGGCGGGCGGGATCCGGATCGAGGCGGTCGGGCGTCACGTCGGCGCCGAACAGCTCGGTGACCAGCGATGGGGGCAGTCGTGCGGCACGGTCGAACGCGGCCTCGCGCGCCTCGGCGAGCCCTGCACACCAGCTGGCGACGACACCGAGATCGAACAGGGCCGTGGGATCGGCGCAGCGATCCGCGCCCCGCGCGAGGGCGGCGAGCCAGGTGCGCGCCCGATCGGTCCCGCTCGCACGATCGATCTGGAGGTAGCCGTTGCCGACTGCACGCAGGACCGTGCCGGGCGACCGCTCGACGTGCGGCCGGAGTGCGGGCAGGGCGGCCACGAGCGCGCGCTCGAAGTCCGTGGCCTCGGTCTCCCCGATGACGCCGAACCGCAGCCCCACGAGCCCGACGTCGAACAGCGCGAACAGCACGGCCGCGCTCGGCTCGCCCTCCCAGGCATCGAGCACGGGCACCACCATGCGCCGTAGATACGCGAGCGCGGCGGCGGGTGACTGCGCAGCCGGGCTCCGCGCGAAGCGAGCATTGAGCTCGTCGCGATGAGCCTCCAGCAACGCGAGCCCGCGCGCCGTCATGCGCCGCGAGCTCGCAGCCAGGTGCGGTAGTTCGTGTAGCGCTGGTGGAGGTACTTGAGCGCGAGCACGTCGTCGAAGAGGTGCCCGTACAGCTTGCCGCCCTTCTCGATCTCGCGCAGCTGCCGTTCGAGCGCGGCGAGGCGGCCGTCGACGGTGGCTCCGTCGAGACCCTCGAGCCCCAGCTCGAAGGTCTCCAGCGCCTCGCGCACCGGATCTGTCTTGTCGCGGTCCAGCCGGTCGTACTCCTGGCAGGCGCGGTCGAACAGCACGCGGATCCAGGCCACGAGGTCCGAGCGATATGGCGCGTTCTCCGGCGGGTTGAAGAACGCCGCGTCGCGGTGCTGTACGAGCTTGTCGTGGAGCACGAACGGCAAGATCTGCCGTACATCGTCGAACGTGACCTCGCTCGCTCCGCGGAACCACGCCAGGGCCTTGGCGAAGACGAGGCAGGTGGTCAGTGCGCGCACGGAGAGACCGTTCTTCGTCTGTCCGCCGAGGTCCTCGGCGCTGCGGGCGGCGAACGTCTCGAAGGGCACCGCCGCGACCTTGGCCGTGTCCTTCGTCTGGTACTCGATCGTGCGACCGGCGGGTTCGGAGAACTCGAAGCCGGCGGCGAAGAACTCGACGCGGCGGAGCAGGGGCGCCGGGAAGGGCACCGCGCGGATCGCCTGCTCCATGCGGTCGAGCTCGGCGGGGGTGAACACGATCTCCGGTGGCACGAGGTCCTCGGGTTTTTGCCCGGACTCCACGCGATCGAGCAGCTCGCCGAGAAACCGCGTGTTGAAGTGCAGTGCCTTCACCACCACGTCGATGCGATCGCGCAGCGCCTCGATGACCTGATAGGTGCCGCCGCCCGCGTCGTCGTTGGCGGTGAGGTACCACGCCGCCGGCGGGCACTCGTAGACCTGGTCGTAGACCTCGGCGTAGTCGTCGGCCATCACGGTGAGCAGCGCGGACTGCGTGCGCGTCGGGATGCGGTTGTACTCGTCGATGATCTTCACGCGCATGCCGAGCCACTTGCGCCACGCGATCTTGATGTCGTCCATCGTCGCCGCGTTGACGAGGCTCGACGGCAGCGGGTTGCCGAGCAGGTCGGCGATCGTCATCTGCGGCTGGCCGTGCTGGATGCCTTGCTTCATCTCGCGCGGGCTGTAACCAGCGAGCAGACCGAGCAACGTCGCGATCACGGTCTTGCCGCGTCCGGGCCCGCCGACGAGCAGGCAGCGGCGTCGCACGGCGAGGTTCAAGAGCGGCAGGAGCACGTAGCTCGAGTAGCTCTGCGCCGTCGGCAGCACGACGCGCGTCTTGCTCTCGCCGAGCGTGAACGTCGCCGGCGGCGCGTCGTTGAGCTCGATGTCGTAGAAGGGGCTGATGATCGCGTGGTTGACGATCCAGAAGTACGCCTGGCGGAGCTTCTCGTCGGCCGGCACACTCTCGGGGGGCCGCGCATCCACGTCGCCGAGCGGGCCGCGGTAGAGGTCGGCCACGTCGAAGCGCACGGGGGCGCTGGCCTTCCGCGGGTTCGTCGGAGCCTGGCTCACCTGCGTACGCCGCTTCGTCATCGTCATGCGAGCGTATCAGCCGAGGGGCGCCGCGAACTGCCAACCGCCGGCGAGCCGCGCGTCGATCGCCGCCAGGGCCATGGTCTCGCGTGCGCGGCGATCGCCCCGGATCCACTGCCAGCGCCGTCCCGTCGCGGCGAGCCGGTCGACGAACCGCGCGGTCATCCACGCTCGCAGGTGCTCGCCATCGCGCAGGCCGTCCTGCTCGAACGGCACGTCCTCGTGATGCGTCAGCAGATACAGGTGATACGCGGGCACCGGTCCGCAGGCCTCCACCTCGGGCGCGGCCGCGCCGCAGTAGCGCTCGTGCCAGATGCTCGTCGCGAAGGCATCGGTGTCGCACACGAGCACCGGGCCGCTCGCCCGCGCCGCGCGGGCTTCCCGCTGCGCCTGTTCGCGCGCGATGGCGATGAAGTCCGCGGTGTCCCACGCGAGCGCCTCCATGGCCGCGTCTGGACCGGCGGCGGCCAGCTTCTCGGCGGTGACCTCGCGCCCCGCCTCGGGAACCCAGGCCGTGTCGGCGAACGCCCCCCCACGCTCGCGGAGGCGCGCGGCGAGGACCTGGGCCAGCGTCGTCTTGCCGGTGGACTCCGCGCCGACGAGGACCACGCGCCACGCGAGGCCCGCGCGCACGCTCGGCGCGAGGCGGGACCAGTGCGCGACGGGGTCGGCCCGCACCACCGTCCCCGATACCGCATGTTCGGTCCGCGCGAGGTCGACGCAGACGTGGCGGGCTCCGAGCCGACGCGCCAGCTCCTCGCCGTACGGCTCCGACGTGAAGACGGCATC
>JALHPV010000403.1 GCA_022842285.1 Kofleriaceae bacterium | reverse complement strand
GACCGCGCCCGCCGCGCCCCGAGCCGGGCGGCGACGTGTCGCCCGAGGCGGCGATCGCGGCCCAGGCCGTCGAGGACGCCGACGACGCCGAACAGGACGATGACGTCCCTCCGGATCCGTCGCGCGACCCGAACCAGTACGACGAGCCCGACGACGACTTCCCCGATCCTTCGCGCGATCCGAACGCGCCGGATGACGACGACCTATGAGCACGTTCTACATCACGACGCCCATCTACTACGTCAACGACGTGCCCCACCTCGGGCACGCCTACACGACGATCGTGTGCGACGCCCTCGCGCGCTTCCATCGCATGCGCGGCGACGACACCCGGTTCTTGACCGGCACGGACGAGCACGGCCAGAAGGTGGAGGAAGCGGCCACCAAGCGCGGGCTCACGCCGACGCAGCTCGTGGATCAGGTCGCCCCGCGCTTCGACGAGATGTGGCAGCAGCTCGGCCTCGAGGGCTATCGCTTCATCCGCACGACGAGCGAGCGCCACAAGGCGGTCGTGAAGACGCTGTGGGAGCGCATCCGCAAGTACAACCCCGAGCAGCTCTACCTCGCGTCGTACCAGGGCTGGTACTGCGTCGGCTGCGAGGCCTTCTACACGGAGAGCCAGCTCGAGAAGCAGGGGGACCAGTGGTGCTGCACCACGCACAAGCGCCCCGTCGCCTGGATCGACAAGGAGCGCAGCTGGTTCTTCAAGCTGACGGACTACGCGCAGCCCCTCCTCGACCACATCGAAGCGAACCCCGACTTCATCCGGCCCGACGCGTACCGCAAGGAGATCGTCTCGTTCCTCCAGGGCGGCCTCAAGGATCTGTCCGTGTCGCGGACGAGCTTCTCCTGGGGCATCCCCGTGCCCGAGGCCGACCCCGAGGGTGGCAAGCACGTCATCTACGTCTGGATGGACGCGCTGACGAACTACCTCGCTGATCTGTGTCCGGATGACGGACAGATCACGGGGCCCGATGTCGAGAGGTACTGGCCGTCCGCCCTGCACGTCATCGGCAAGGACATCCTCCGGTTCCACACGGTGTACTGGCCGGCGTTCCTGCTGGCCGCGAAGCTGCCCCTGCCGAAGGGCATCTTCGCGCACGGCTGGTGGACGGTGCGCGGCGACAAGATCTCGAAGTCGATTCCCGCCACGCGCATCGAGCCGCTCGCGCTCTCGGAGGCGCTCGGCGCGGGCTCGACCCTCGGGCGCGCGATCGGCATCGATGCGATGCGCTACTACCTCCTGCGCGAGGCGCCGCTCGGCAACGATGGCGACTTCACGTTCGAGTCGCTGTTCGGTCGCTTCAACGCCGAGCTCGCAAACGACCTCGGCAACTTGATCAACCGCAGCCTGACCCTCGTCACGAAGTTCGCCGACCAGGTGAAGCCGACGCGGGATGACACGCTGATCAGCCAGAACAGCGAGACGCCCCACTTCCAGATCGAGATCGCCGCCGCCGAGGCCTGTCGCGCCGCCGCGCAGCAGTTCGAGGCGATCCATCCCTCGCGCGCGCTCGAGGCGATCTGGCGCTTCATCGGCGTCGCGAACCGCTACATCGATCAGACGCAGCCGTGGACGATGGCCAAGGCGAACGACCCCGCCCTGCCCCACGTGCTGTGGACCCTGCAAGCGAGCCTGTGGCTGATCGCGCGGCTCGTCGCGCCCGTCCTCCCTACCACCGCCCAGACGATTCGCTCGTGGGTCGGCGACACGACCCCGCTCGCGTGGCCCATCCCGACCGAGAGCCGCGTGCTCGACCAGGCGCCCGCGAACCTCGTCGCGAGCACGCCGTCGCCGATCTTCCCCCGCCTCGATGACAAGGCACAGGCCGCGATCGTGGCGAAGGTGCTCCCCGACGTCGCGGTGGTGGCGGCCGCCCCGTCGGCCACGCCCGACGCGGGGAAGCCCGCGCCGAAGCCCAAGGCCGACAAGGCGGCGAAGACCGAGGACGGCCCCCTGGCGCCGATCACGTTCCCCGAGTTCCAGAAGCTCGAGCTCCGCGTCGGCAAGGTCGTGAAGGCGGCCGCGGTGCCGAAGGCGAAGAAGCTGCTGCACCTGCACGTGGACCTGGGCGAGCCCGAGCCGCGGTCGATCGTGGCCGGCATCGCCGAGGCGTACGCGCCCGAGGCGCTCGTGGGTAAGCAGGTCATCGTCGTCGCGAATCTGGTGCCGGCCACCATCCGCGACATCCCCTCGAATGGAATGATCCTGGCCGCTGGCGACGCCACGATCCTCGGACTTTCCGCACTCGATGCGGACGTTCCCCCGGGAACCCGGGTACGATAACGAGCCGTATGTCGGAGCTACGTCGCGCTGCCCGGCTCGTGGTGAACGCCCCCGCGGTCGTCGAGTCGATCGGCCAGGTGCCGATGTTCCTGCACCCGAATCTCCAGGCCGTGTTCCGCCGCGTCGACGCGGACGCCACGACGATGGGGAAGCGGTTCCCAGCCGTCGTGCGTGACCTCTCGACGAACGGGGCCTTCGTCACCGGCGCCCCCCTGCCGCTCCTCGCGCGCGTGGCCATGAAGTTCGAGGTCCGTGGCATCGGTCCGATCGATTGCGTGGGCTGGGTGCTGTGGCAACGCACCGGCGACTGCGAGCTCCCCAGCGGGTCCGGAACGGCGACGCTGCCGAAGGGATTCGGGGTGCTGTTCGAGTCGATTCCGCTCGAGACGCGCTCCGCGATCGCGCAGCTCGTCGCGAAGCAGTAAGTGGCGCGCTACCGCTTCCGCCCGCGCTTTCGCCGGATGGCCCTGTCCGCGATCGCGACCGGGGTCGGATGTGTGGGCGTCGGCGTCGCAGCGGGCGGCATCGTCGCGCTCGTCGGCCTCGGGGCCGCGGGGGTCTTGATGGGCGCGGGCTACCTCGGCTCGCCGACGTGGAAGATCGAAGTGGTGACGGATGCCGACGGGCTGACCGTCCGCTCGCCAGGGCGCGAGCGCTTCCGCCTGCGGTGGAGCGAGGTGGTGAAGGTCATCGCCGCGCCGAGCAAGGCCACGTGCTACGTGAACGGCGGCTCGGCCGACCGCAGCTTGCTCGTCCCTGGCGATGGAGCACCCGCGCCGTACGACATCGTGAATCGCGCCGCGCTCGTTGACGAGATCCTGGCGAAAGTTACTCCCGAGAAGATCGAGCGCGTCGAATCACTCGAGCACGTAACCGGCGGTGCGAAACCCTCGTGATAGCGTCGCCGCATGGGTCTCTTCGATAAGCTCAAGAATGCCGTCCAGGGCGCCACCCAACCGCAACCGCAACCGCAGCAGCAGTGGGCTCCGCCGCCGGAAGAACCGGAGGAGAGCCAGGACGAGGAAGAGGCCGACGTCGATCCGGACGAGGTCGATGACTGGGGCGGGATGAACCCGCACGACTTCCAGGAAATGTGGCGCCGCGTGAAGGCGTGCGAGCACGCCGGTATCCAGAACGGTGACGACGCCTGCGACGCGAAGGCGCGTGAGTTCGGCTACCGGGACTGGCAGCACATGAGCCGGATCCGCGACACGTTCTCCCGCCACTTCGGTCACACGCACGAGTTCTCGCAGGCCGCTCTGAACGCGACGATGCAGGGCACCCGCGAGACGCTCGGCGCGGCCGCGGCGAACCACGGCGAGATCTTCCAGCCCGTCGAGGGCATCGACCTGCAGACGTACGCGAACGTGCAGGCCCGCGCGGCGTCGGTCGGCAACGACATGGGCAAGTGGCACGCGATCCTCGGCGAGTACGGGATGGACCAGGCGAAGTGGGACCGCGTCAACGCCGAGTGGGGCCGCCGGATGAGCGGCCAGGGCGCCTCCGACATGAACGCGACCTATGCGCTCCTCGCCGAGTACGGCAAGGCCTTTGGTCAGGCCGGCCAGGGCAACTACGGCGCGGCCGCGGCCGCGAACGCGGGCAACGCGGGCATCTACCAGGCCGGTCAGGGCGCGGTCGGCGCCGAGCCCTGCACGCTCGAGCGCTACTCCGAGATCATGGGGGCGCAGTCGGCGTGGGCGCAGCAGGGTCGCGACGTGAACGCGATGCTCCAGCAGCAGTTCGGCATGACCGCGCTCGACTGGTCGAACATCAGCCAGTACTGGTCCGCGAAGATGACGCAGGACTATCGCATCGCCATGCAGATGAGCGACATGCAGCAGCACTACGAGAAGCAGTACATGGGTGCGGGCGCGGGCGGCAGCGCCGGGCTCGACGACGACCTGGTGGTCTGAGTGGATCATCAGCAGCAGCTGGTGCTCATCGGTCATCTGACCGACGAGCTCGGCGCGCTGTTCGACCAGGCCCTGCTCGTCGAACCGCCCGCTGGCGTCAACGACGCCTGGGCCGCCACGCTCGCGAAGTACCAGGTGGCTCCGGTCAGTGCGCCCGAGCGGGCCGCCATGCAGGCGCGCTTGCAGCTGTCGCGCGGCGCCCTCCCCGTCGAGGTCGCCGCGTGTGCGCGGGCGATCGCCAAGCGGTTCGCCGAGGCCGTCGGCGATGCGCGGCTCGTCGAGGCGGCCACCGAGGTCTGGGCCCAGACCGAGGCCACGTACCTGAAGCACGCCACCTGGCGTCCCAAGAGCATGTTCGCCTTCGCCGTGCAGTCCGCAAAGACGGCGAAGAGCAAGGGCTGGCAGCGCCCGCCCGGGGGCTACGTGCTGCGGTGTACGCAGTGCGGAGGCCCCCGCCTCGAAGAGGAACTTGGTTGTAAGTTCTGCGGTAAGGAGAATCTGATCCGATGAGTCAGTGGCACCCCGCCCTCGTTGCCCTCGAGCAGCGCTGGCAGACATTTCTCGGCAAGGTGCGGGCGCGTGTGGGCGAGATCGAGCAAGAGGCTCAACAGGCCTATCGCGACGTCACCGCCGCCGATGCCGTCGACGGCACGGGCCTCTCCGGCGTTTCGAGCGCCATCACCGCCCGCCTGATCGCCCTCCGCTCGCGCGTGACTGATCAGTTCAGCGCCATCGACTCCGAGCTCGACGCGATCGAGCTCGAAGACAGCAAGATGGGTGGCTACTGGCGCGGACAACAGCTCGCCGCGAAGGCCGCTCTCCTGCGCGAGATCGAGCGCCGGCAGGAAGCGCTGACCGTCTGGGGCGAGGCCTACTGGGCGCGCGCCCTCGGCGAGGTCGCCCGTCAGGAGATGGCCGCTCCCCTCGCCTGCTCGCAATGTGGCGCCGGCATCCAGCGCCCGACGAGCGGCACGGCCGTCTTTCAGGCCACGAACGTTCAATGCCCGAGCTGTGGCGCGATGAACACCGCGCAACCGGGCACCGCCACCGCCATGTTCTTCGGCGGCACCGGGGCTCACTTCCTCGCGAAGGAGGTCGCGCTCCCCGAGTGGAACAAGATGCAGGACGCCGAGGACGAGTGGAATCGCCTCCGGCACCGCACCCACGCCGATGCCCAGCGCTGGGAAGCCGAGCAGGTCGCCTACTGGCGCGCCTACGGGAACGCCATGACCCGGTGGCACGCCGGCTGGAACGCCGAGACCGTCGAGAACGAGATCCGCGGCAAGCTCTCCGTCTGGCGCCAGACCACCGGCGTCCAGGATCAGGACGAGCGCGGCAAGATCGGCAGCGGCCTCGCCGCCGTCGCCACGGGCGAAGCGCCGCACGTGGCCGCCTGGGTCCAGCGTCAGTCTGACAAGGACAGCTCCACCGAGGAGCTCATGTGGGCCGCCCTCGAGCGCGGCTGGCGCGACCACGTCGGCTGGATCGCGCAGATCGCCGAGCCCATCATCGGCGAGCAAGGCTGGGCGCAGGAGAAGGT
>JALHPV010000402.1 GCA_022842285.1 Kofleriaceae bacterium | reverse complement strand
CCCGCTGAGTTAAGCGCCCCGAGTGTGGAGGTTGAGTACCGCTGCACGGAGCCGCCGTCAAGCGGTACGAGGCGGGCAGCGCGGCGGCTGGCCTCGCATCGGGTAACGGCTCGGGGCTGCGTGCTATCCACGCTGCATGCAGCGCAGCATCGTTCGAACGGCCCAGGCTCCGGCGGCTATCGGTCCGTACTCGCAGGCCGTGGTGGTTCCGGTTGGTGAAGGCAAGCGGATGGTCTTCTGTAGCGGCCAGATTCCGCTCGACCCCGTGACGGGCGCGATGGTCGAGGGCGACATCGCGGCGCAGACGCGGCAGGTGCTCGAGAACCTCGGGGCGGTGCTCGCGGCGGCCGGCGGGACCTTCGCCGATGTCGTCCGTACGACGATCTTTCTCGCCGACATGGCGGACTTCGCGACGGTGAACGGGATCTACGGCGAGCGCTTCACGTCGGACCCGCCGGCGCGGGCCACGGTGCAGGCGGCCCGCCTGCCGCGCGATGCTCGCGTCGAGATCGATGCCATCGCGGTGATCGGGTGAGCGCGGGCCACGGCGATCGACCCGCACCGCCATCCGGCGAGCGTTCGCACGCCATCGAGTCCGTCCTCGTCGAGAATCGGACGTTCGATCCGCCGGCCGAGCTCTCCGCCCACGCGCAGGTCGCGAGCCTCGCCGACTACGAGGCGCTCTACGCACGCGCCGCCCGCGACCCCGAGGGGTTCTGGGCGGAGCAAGCGAGCGAGCTGCACTGGGCCACGCCGTGGACCGCGGTGATGCAGGGGGGCTTCCCGACCCGCGCCACCGATCCGGCCCCTCGCTGGTTCGTCGGCGGCACGCTGAACGCGAGCGTCTCGTGCCTGGACCGCCATGCGGCGGGCCCTCGCGCGAACAAGGCCGCGCTCATGTTCGAAGGCGAGCCCGGCGACACCCGCGTGCTCACGTACGCGCAGCTTCACCGCGAGGTCTGCCGGGCCGCGAATGCGCTGACGGGCCTGGGGATCCGGGCCGGCGACTTCGTCGCGATCTACATGCCCATGGTGCCCGAGGCCGCCATCGCGATGCTCGCGTGCGCCCGCATCGGCGCCCCGCATACCGTCGTCTTCGGCGGGTTCTCGTCGGAGGCGCTCTCCGATCGCATCAAGGACTGCAAGGCGAAGCTGGTCATCACCGCCGACGGTGGCTGGCGCCGCGGTCAGATCGTCCCCCTCAAGGCGAACGTCGACCAAGCCGTGGCGGGCAGCACCGTCGAGAAGGTGCTCGTCCTGAAGCGCTGCGCCAACGAGGTCGCGTGGAGCGAGCGCGACGTGTGGTGGCACGACGTCGTCGCGACCGCCTCGCCGAAGCACACCCCGGCGGCCTTCGACAGCGAGCACCCGCTCTTCACGCTGTACACGTCGGGCTCGACCGGTAAGCCGAAGGGCATCGTCCACACGACGGGTGGCTACCTCACGAACGCGCACTACACGACGAAGCTCGTCTTCGATCTCAAGGACCGGGACGTCTTCTGGTGCACCGCTGACATTGGCTGGGTCACCGGCCACAGCTACGTCGTCTATGGGCCGCTGGCGGCCGGCGCCACGGTGCTCCTCTACGAGGGCGCGCCAAACCAGCCGGGCCCCGACCGCTTCTGGGACATCGTCGCCCGGTGGGGCGTGACGATTCTCTACACCGCGCCGACGGCGATCCGCGCGTTCATGCGCTGGGGCGACGAGCACCCCGCGAAGCATGATCTGTCGTCCCTGCGGCTGCTCGGCTCCGTCGGTGAGCCGATCAATCCCGAGGCCTGGATGTGGTACCGGACGACCATCGGCGGCGACCGCTGCCCGATCGTCGACACGTGGTGGCAGACCGAGACCGGCTCGATCATGATCTCGCCGCTGCCCGGCGCCACACCGACGAAGCCCGGCTCCGCGACCCGCCCCTTGCCCGGCGTCGCCGCCGAGATCGTGCACAAGGACGGCACGGTGTGCGGCCCGAATCAGGGCGGCTTTCTGGTCGTGAGGGCGCCGTGGCCGGGGATGCTGCGCACCATCGCGGGCGACCACGAGCGCTTCGTCGCGACGTACTTCAGCGAGGTCGCGGGCTGCTACTTCGCGGGGGATGGCGCCCGCAAGGACAGCGACGGCTACGTCTGGGTGATGGGACGCGTGGACGACGTGATCAACGTCGCCGGTCACCGCCTGTCCACCATGGAGGTCGAGAGCGCGCTCGTCTCCCATCCCAAGGTCGCCGAGGCCGCGGTCGTCGGGCGCCCCGACGAGCTCAAGGGCCAGGCCATCGTTGCCTTCGTGACGCCCAAGCTCGGCGTCACGGCCGACGATGCGCTCGCCACCGAGCTCCGCGCCCATGTGGCCACGCAGATCGGCGCCCTCGCTCGGCCGGAGGAGATCCGCTTCGCGGAGGCGCTCCCGAAGACGCGCAGCGGCAAGATCATGCGACGCCTCTTGCGCGAGGTGGCGTCCGGTTCGACGGCCCGCGGCGACACGACGACCCTCGAGGACCAGGGCGTGCTCGAGTCGCTCGCCCAGTCCTTCAGCGCGGACGACTAACGCGGAGCGCGGCTACTTCGACGTCGCCGCTTCTTCGTCGAGCTCGGTCGTGTTCGGATCCGTCTCTTCGGGCTCATCCGCCGTCGGCGCGACCTCGAAGGTCACGGGCTCGGAGGGCCTCGCGTCGAGGGCCGTGGCCGCCGCCGTCGCGGGGCGCTGGGTCCGCGCCAGGTACTCGCACACCTCGCTGAGCATCTGTTCGTGGGTGCGGCGCACGGCCTTCTTGTCGAGTGGCTTCTCGGCGTTGGTCACGAGCGAGAACGCGAGGGGGCGTGTCGGGTCGATGTCGAGGATGCCGGAGAGGGCGATGACGGTGCGGAGCGTGCCCGTCTTGCCGTAGACGTGGCCACGGACCTCGGTGGTCTTGAACCGGTGACGGAGCGTGCCGTCGCTGCCAGCGATCGCGAGCGAGCTGCGCCAGGCGGCCGCGAGGGCGTCGTCGGGCGCGTCCTCGTCGGTGTAGCCACCGGCGCTGCGAACGACGGAGACGAGCTCGGCGGGCGTGATCTTCGTTTTGTAGGAGAGACCCGAGCCCGTATCGAGGACGACCTGGGACGTGTCGAGGTGCGGGTGGCGGGCGAGCCACGAGTACATCTCGTCGAGCGCGAGCTGCATCGACGGCTGGGTGCGGCGGGCGAGGGCGGCCCCGGTCATCACGACGCGGTCGGCGAGCCAGTTGATGCTCCGCTTGTTGACCTTCGCGACGATGTCCGCGAGTGGCAGCGATTCGTGACGGGCGATCTCGATGGGAAGGGTGCCGCGCACGAGGAGGGCCTCACCGACGAAGTCACCGAGCTCGCCGACCTTCATGTCCCCGGTGACGGTGATGGCCCGCGCCTTGAGCGCCGCGATCAGCGAGTACGCGGCATTCGCGGTGCGCTGCTTCGTCCAGAGCGTGTACGAAGACGTCTTGCCCTTCGTGATGGTGCCGCCGACGGTGAGCTCGATGCGCGGCAGACCGGCGTCGGTGGTGACGACCTCGGCCTTGTAGGTCAGCCGACTCCGCTTCTTCTTCGTCGTGGTCGCGGTGACCGTGACGGTCACGAGGTCAAAGTTCGGCGGCGCGATGACCGTCGGCGCTTCTCCGACCTCACCGGCGATGATCTCGATCGGAATCGTCGAGCGGAAGATGCCGTCCCGGGTCGGGTCCGAGCCCACGACGATGTTGCCTTCGATCGAGTGGACACCACGCAGGGCGAGCGAGGCCGCCAGCTCGTCCATGTCCGCGCTCGTGAGCGTGGGGTCGTAGCTGCCCAGCAGATAGAGGTCGCCGTGCACGACGCCGTTGACCGGCGCGCTCCCGAGGACCCGGGTCGGATACCGGAAGTCGGGGCCAAGCAGCTCGAGGGCCGTCGCCGTGGAGACCATCTTCACGTTCGACGCTGGGTTCAGCGCCTCGTCGTGGTTCACCGCGAACAGCGGCTCGCCCGTGCGCGCATCGACGACGAACAGACCCGTCACGCCTTTGCGAAGTGAATTCGAGCGCAGGAGCTTCTGGATCTGCGTGGCCGCTGCTTCTTCGGGCGTCGAGAGCTTCGTCTTCTTCTTGTCCGCGTCGGCCGCGAGCGAGACGAGCTCCCCGAGCTTGCCGAACGCGACCGTCGCATTCGCTCCGAGCTTCTTCTGCGCCGCCTTCGCCTCCGCTGCCTTCGAGATCTTCGCAGGCTTGGTGGCGGTCTTCGCCTCGGCGGCGGGCGCCATGGCCACGACGGCCAGGAGCACGGCAACCAGGTGAGATCGGCTCATTCTTTATTCTGTACCTGTTGCTCCCGCTGTCATCAAAGAATCTTGCAACGGAAGGGGGCCCGACGCGGCGCGGCGGGGGCCTTGCCATTGGGCGACGTCTGCTAACCTATTGAAATTGCGTGACACTTCCGGGCGGAAGGCATCGTTGGGACTCAAACTAGTTATTCCGCTCCCCCGGTCGGAGCAGCACTTGCCGCCGCTTGCCTCGCCACTCGAGGATCAACGCATCCCCGATCTGCTCGACGGTCGCCTCGTCGAGGGCCCGGACCGGCGAAGTCGTGAGGCACGGATGGTCGCCCGGCTCGGCCGCCAGCTCGTGGAAGTGCCAGTGCTCCTCCTCGCGTTGCCCATCGAGGACAAAGGAGTCGTCGAAGGTCCAGCTGGCGGCGTTGGCGCAGGCGATGCGGGAGCCGTCCGGGCTCCGGACCGTCACGCGACGGCGGTACGTCGCGTCGATGGTGCTATCGCTGCGCGGGGTCACGTACCACCACTCCGTCTCGTCCTGGACGTTGCCCTCGCGGTCGTAGGTCGAGGCATCCCAGCGCCACGCGCCGGCGAGCGACACCTCGGCGGGCCACGGGTCGCGGGGGAGCGGATCGGGCCTGGCGTCGATCTGGAGCAGCGTCTGCGTCCCGCCATCCCATTGGAGGACGAGGGTCGATCCTGCGAAGGCGGCCTCGTACTCTCCGAGCCTCCGGAAGCCGTGGTCGCATGGACCCGGCTCGGTGCGCACCGCGGTCTCCTTCACCGCGTAGCCGGTCTCGGTGACATCGACGGTGAGGTCGAAGACGGCGCGCTGCGTGTAGCTCGTGCGCTGGTTGCACTGGAACGGCTTGCGATCGTCTGACGAGACGACGACCTCGCGCAGGTAGCGCCCGGTGAGCTGCGTGGGGCTCGGCCCGGGCATGAACCGCCAGCGCTCCTCCTCGATACGGGTGGTGCCGGCCTCCGTCGTGCGGTGCAGCCAGCGCCAGCCCCCGACGAACTTGGTGAGCGCGAACGTTCGTTCGGGCGCGCCGGGGGGATGCGCGGGGGGCGTGCCACGCGAGGGGCACGCCGCCAGCACCATCACGAACCCGATGGCGCTGATCGCATTTCCCCGCGGTCGGGGCACTAGCCTGGACGCCGCGCGTACGTGTCGGCGACGATCTTTGCGACCGCCGCGTCGGAGAGCGCTTCGGGGCGCTTCGTCTCGTACTCCCATGCCACGCGCTGGGTCAGGCGGGCCGTGGCCGCCTCCTGGCTGTAGCCGAGGCGAAAGAAGGTCGCCGCGCGATGCGACAGCTCCGCCGTGGCCGCGGCTGCGTGACGCCCGTCGGCAGGTTGCGGAGTCGTGCGCTCGAGCCAGGGAAAGGACATGACGAGAGTATAATCATCGCGGTGAGGGGCCTGTACGCCGTGGCGTGCGTGATCGCGTGTGCGATCGCCGACCCTGCACATGCAGACGGCACGGGCGTGATCGCGGCCCAGTCGCCGGATCGCGCGGCGGTGGCGGAGGCCCTGA
>JALHPV010000401.1 GCA_022842285.1 Kofleriaceae bacterium | reverse complement strand
CGCGACGTCCGGTGCGGTCGCTGCGCAGGATGGCGAGTCCGAGTCCGAGACCGAGGACAAGCGCGCCAGCAAGCGCGGCGGCAAGATCGACAAGGCCGCGGGCTCGGTGACCGAGACGGTCGCGGCCAAGCCGGACAAGGCGGCGGGCGAGAAGCCGGCCCCCGCAGCGCCCGCGGCCGGTGGCAACGCTGGTGAAGAGGATCCGTCCTTCGACGCGCTCCTCAAGGAAGCGGGCGTCGAGAAGTCGAAGGACACGGGGCCGAAGCTCGACAAGAAGTCGCTGTCGAGCGGCGACATCAAGACCGCGATGAACGGCGTCGCCGACAAGGCGAAGGGCTGCTACTCGGGCACCGAGGGCAGCGCCACCGTGAAGCTCACGGTCGCCCCGGACGGCAAGGTCTCGAAGGTGAAGGTCTCGGGCGTGTTCGCCGGGACGCCGACGGGCGCGTGCATCGAGTCCGCCGTGCGTGGCGCCAACTTCCCCGCGTGGGACGGCGGTCCGCAGAGCGTCAGCTACAGCTACCTGCTGGCTGAGTGATCGAATCCGCGCGCCTCGGCGCGCGAGGCAAGTTCCACCCAGGCCGAGCACACTCGTCGGGGGGCGGGTGTGCTCGGCCGTAGTTGTTTTGTAGTAGCCTGCCCGACGGTCATGAAGAAGGTAGCGGCAGGCCGGCACTTCGAGGATTTCGGCATCGGGCAGCAGCTCGTGCACGCGATTCCCCGAACGCTCCATGGCGGGGACATCTCGGCGTACATGGCGCTCACGGGCGATCGGCATCCGCTCGCGTCGTCGACGGAGCTCGCACGCTCGTTAGGCTTTGCGCGCGAGGTGATCCCGGACCTGCTCGTGTTCCACGTCGTGTTCGGCAAGAGCGTCCCCGACATCTCTCACCACGCCTCGGCAAACCTCGGCTACGCCGACGTCCGCTTCTCGCGGCCGGTGTACCCCGGCGACACGCTCGTCTCCGAGAGCGAGGTCATCGGCCTCCGCGAAGTCTCCAGCGGCGACGCTGGCATCGTCTACGTCCGCACCCGCGGCACGAACCAGAAGGGCCAGGAGGTCGTCTCGTTCGTGCGCTGGGTGCTCGTGCCCAAGCGCGACAAGGAGGCGGCGAAGGGCCTGAACGAGGTCCCGCAGCTCCCCGCGGTCGTGACGCCCGAGCGCCTCATCGTGCCCGACACGATGAACCTCCAGCGCTTCCCCGATCTCGCGTGGGCCTTCGGCTCGACGGCCCGCTGGGACGACTACGAGGTCGGCGAGCGCATCGATCATCCCGACGCGATGACGATCGAGGAAGCCGACCACGTCCAGGCGACGCGCCTCTATCACAACACCGCGCAGGTCCACTTCGACGCGAAGGGCATGGAATCGTCGCGCTTCGGCAAGCGCATCGTCTACGGCGGCCACGTCATCAGCGTCGCCGTCGCCCTCGCACAGAATGGACTCCAGACCGCGCTGCGCATCGCCGCGTGGAACGGCGGCTCGCACGTCGGGCCCGTCTTCGCCGGCGACACCGTGCGCGCTTTCACCGAGGTCATCGAGCGGGCGGAGCTGGGCGAGCGGCGCGACGTCGGCGCGCTCCGCCTCCGCCTCACGGCCGCGAAGAACGCGACGGCCGCGGAGCTCCCGGGCATCAAGTCCCTGCTCTCGGGCACGAAGGATCCGCGCCTCGTCCTCGAGCTCGACTACTGGGCGCTGCTGCCGCGGCGCTGACGATACGCGACATACCCGGCGAGCATCGCGATCGCCACGAACGCGGCGCCGAGCACCGCCTTGAGCGGCCTCTGGGACCTCGCCTCGACGGAGAACGGCCCGACCTTCGCCATCACCGGCCGCGGATCGCCGACCTCCACCACGATCGTCGCCGGCACCCCAGGCGCCGCCGCCTCGGCAAGCCGCCCCGCCGTGGTCTTCGTCCGCTCGACGGACGTCGGATCGTCGACCACGGCCACCACCGACAGCGACGGCGCAGCGGCGGGCGTGACGGTGAGCGGGTCGGCCGCCGGACGATGCAGCACCACCTCGACGCGGGTCACGCCGGGCAGCGCCGCGAGCTGCTGCTCGAGCGCAACTCCGTCGTGGGTATCGGCCGTGCGCTGTCGCTCGGACGGCCCGTCGACCGCCGGCGCGCACGCCAGCAGGCAGGCGATGGCGAGGAGTGGCGCGCGCACGCGGGAACGGTAGCAGAGGTGTCGCAGGGGTCGGACCCCTGCGACAGGTAGCCGGGGTGTCGCAGGGGTCGGACCCCTGCGACAGGTAGCCGGGACAGGTTCCGGGATCGGCGCGAAGGTGCGCGCGTCGGAGGGTTCGTTTACCGTCGGTGGCGTGAACGCCGTCGCCCGCATCGCGAGCGTGCTGCCGTCGGACGTGGTCCGGCGGCTGGCGGCCCTGCGGGTGGGCCGGTTCGAGGCCCGGACGGGGGCGCGGGCGGCAAGCTATTCGGTGGACGAGGCGAGCGAGCGGGTCGTGGCCCGGTGGGGCGGCGACCTGTGCGGGTTGCTGAACGCGATGACCCGGGGCGAGCTGGGAGCGGCGTGCGAGGCGCTGCGCCTCGATGGGCAAGGGCGGTCCCCCGCGCTGCGCGAGCGGCTCTGGGAATTCGGGGCGGCCCTCGAGCGTGGGGGGAGCGAGGTGTCGCCGGTGCTGCAGCCGCGGCCGGTGGTGCTTGGCGGTCACCTGGTCGTGCAGGCGCGGCCGCGCGGGCTGCATCCGCCGAGCGAGCAGTGGCCGCGCACGATCCCCGCGCAGGCCCAGGCGACGCCGCCGGCCGAGGAGCCGGAGTCGATCGACGAGCTCCTCGCGGCGGCCGACCGAGCGATCGGCGTGCGCCTCGGACCGCGCGGGCGCGACAAGGGGGCGTGGGGGCTCCGAGCGGCCTCACTGCTCGGCGTGGTGGAGCGCGGCGCCGACGAGCCGGATTGGCGGGGCGATGTCGAGGTGAAGACGGTGCCGGTGGCGCAGGAGGGGGCGGGGCACTGGCGCGTCGTCGAGGACCCGGCCATTGCGATGGCCGTTGGCGGCGGAACGTTGGCGAAGCTGCAGCGCACACTCTGGCTCGCGCGCGCGAGTCTCGACGGGGGCGATGCCACGATCGTGTCGTGGTACTTGCTCGAGTGGGATGCGGAGGTCGCGCGACTGGCGAAGCGATACCTTCATGAACGGCCGAAGGGACCGGCGGGGACGGACGGGCGGGGCGTGTATCTCCACAAGCGCTTCTTCGCGGATAGCGGCCTCCTCGCGTCGCTGAATGGCTACTCGTGATCATCGATGAACTGAGAATTGTCGGCTCCACGCAGACGAACGTCGTGATGGAGGCCGAGCTCACGCGGGTCTGCCAGAAGGCGCTCAATCGCCGGCCGGGCAAGCCCCGCAAGGAAGGGCTCGGCCAGCTCGTGTTTCCGTTCGAGGCCGACCTCGCTCGCGTGGCCGTCACCTACCTGCGCACGCCGACCCGCGTGGTGTGGGACGTGTATCGGTCGCGCGCGACACGCCTCGAGCCGCTCTTCGAGGAGCTGATGGAAGACATCCGCACCGACGCGCGCGGCCTCTGGCGCGATGGCGACGGCATCTCGGTGGAGGTGCGGCGCATGGAGGAGTTCGCCGCGGGCGAGCGCCAGGTCGTGGGCACCGTGAAGAACGCGCTCATCGACGGGGCCGCGCGGCGGGGCGTGCGCCTCCACGTCGATGCCGATCGGCCGGCGACGCGCTGGGTGGCGCGGCTCGACGACAAGAACGAGCTCGTCGTGTCGATCGATCTCGGCGGCGGCTCGCTCGCCCATCGGGGCTGGCGCCGCGAGGCTGGCGAGGCGCCGTTGCGAGAGCACCTCGCGTCGGTGCTGCTCATGCTCGGTCGCTTCGATCCTCGGAGCGAGGCGCTCGTCGATCCCATGTGCGGCGCGGGCACGATTCCCATCGAGGCCGTGCTCATGGCGCGCGGCGAGCCACGCCTGGTGCCGGCGCTCGAGCGTATCCCCGTGCTGACCTCGAAGGCGACGCCGGCGTCGTCGCCCGCGAAGGCCGCCGCGCTCTGGCCCGATGCCGCGCCGCTGGTCGTCGGCTGCGATGTGGATCTCGAGGTGCTGCGCAGCGCGAAGGACAACGCGCGATCCGCCGGCGTCGTCGATGCCCTGACGCTCCAGCGCTCCGATGCGATCACGCTGAAGCCGGCGGTCATCGCCGACATCGCGAAGGAGCGCGGTCGCGAGCCGCCGGCCACCGGCCTCATTCTCTGCAACCCACCGTATGGCGAACGCCTCGACGAGTATGACCTGACCGAGGTCTACGAGGCCCTCGCGACCATGTGCGCGCGGTTCCCCGGATGGCGCGCCGGGTTCATCACCGCGAGCCCGCTCCTCGAGCGCGTGTTCTACGGTTCGATCGGTCAGCCTCGGATCAAGAAGCCGATGGCCAACGCGAACCTGCGCGCGTACTTCCTGCTCTACGACCTGTAGCGGAGCTCAGTTAGGTCCCACCAGGCGACCGTCGCTCGAGGCCCGCGCACGAATCGGGAACGGTGCAGCGGAACCGAGAAGGAGAACGGCGCGTCGCGATTCTGTTTTGAGGACCAGTTCTCAGCCGTGGCGGGCGGCCCAGGCGGAGATGAGCTCGAAGTCGTCGATGATGCGCGAGTGGTAGTGACCCCACACGTCGCTGATCATGACCATCGAGCCACGCGAGAGCTGCGGTGTGAGATAGATCGCGAAGTACCGGGCCCCGGAGCCATCCTCGACCTCACCGACGAGGTCGAGCGGGAGGCCCGACACGGGGCAAAACAGCTCGCAGCGGGTGCCGTAGGGGATGTCGAACGGCTTCGACTTGCGGCCGTCACCATGGATGGGGGACAGATGGACCTGGCCCTCCTTGCCTTCGATGCGAACACCCACCGTCACGGCGGGATGGCCATCGAAGTCGACCCCCGAGATGCCCACCAGGTTGTCGCCCTTGGGGCCGTAGGCCTGCGTGACGATCACCGTGACGTCGTTCTCGACGGACACGTTGCCGGTGACCGCCTTGTGCCGGCCCGTGATGGTCAGGTTGCGGTGGTCGACAGGATCCGGCATGCGCCTCGAATCTACCGTGTATAATTGCGGTTCGCGATGCGTTTGTCCCGCGTAACCCTCCTCGCGATGGTGGTCTTGTGCCTCGTCACCGTCGTGGCGTGGGGCAAGCCCAAAGTAGCGATCCCGGCCTTTCAGAACGACAGCAACAGCAAGGTCCGTGACGGCGTGGCCGAGGCCATCGATGGCGACGACTTCGAGGTCCTCAACAAGCGCGAGACGAACAAGGTCGCCGACAAGCTCGAGCTCTCCGATATCAGCGACAAGATGGCGAAGACCCTCGCCTTCGATCTCGGCGCCGATGTGCTCGTGCTCGGCGAGCTCTCGAAGAAGGGCGGCAAGAACGTCCTCAAGGTGAAGCTCTACGTCGATGGCAAGAAGGCCAAGGGCTTCAGCATCCAGTTCAAGAATCCGAAGTCGAAGGACTTCCAGAAGGCATTCCTCGCCACTCTCGTGAAGAAGGTCGACGCGGCCGGCGGCGGCGGGGGCGACGAGGAAGAAGAAGAGGAAGAGGGCAAGGGGAAGGGGAAAGGCAAGGGCAAGGGCGGCGACGACGAAGAAGAGGAGGAAGAGCAGTCCGGCAAGGGCAAGGGCGGCGACGAGGACGAGGAAGACGAAGAGGAAGAGGAGGAGGAGTCCTCCAAGAAGAAAAAAAAGAAGAAGAAAAAGAAGGGCGGCGACGAGGAGGAGGAGGAGGAAGAGGAAGAGGACGACGACGAAGAAGAGGAGGAAGAGCAGTCCGGCAAGGGCAAGGGCG
>JALHPV010000400.1 GCA_022842285.1 Kofleriaceae bacterium | reverse complement strand
GTTTCTTCCTCGACGCCGTCGGCACCAACAACGGCATGTCGAGGGACACCCGCGGCATGGCGTTCTCGGGGGATGGCTCGCGCCTCTACCTCGTGAACCGTCGCCCGCCGTCGCTCCAGATCTACGACACGTCCATGGGCGCGACGGGCACGCCCCGCAACGAGCCGATCGGCGCCACGGACCTGTGCCGCCAGGCGTCGACCGTCACCGTGGTCCCGGACATCGGCGATGGCGAGCGCGTGTACGTCACGTGCTTCCAGGACGGCCAGATCTACATCATCGACCCGCGCGGTGAGGCCCGCATCGAGGACATCGTGACCGTGGGTCGCGGACCGTACTCGGTGGTCGCCTCGCCCACGCGCCGCAAGGTCTTCGTGACCAACTTCCTCGAGGACACCGTCGCGGTGATCGACATCGCGCCAGGATCTTCGCGCCGCAACCGCGTCGTGCTCCGCATCGGCGAGCCGAGGCCGCTATGAGACTTCATTACTTCCTCGCCGGACTCGTCCTCGCTGCCTGCGGGGACACGACCACCACCGTTCCCGATCAGCTGAACCTCGATCGCCCGGTGGACATCGCCTTCGCGTGCTACGGCGGACTGCGCCTCACCGGTGGTTCGCCGACCGCGACGATCGACCAGGAGGTCGTCGTCACGTCGATGCCGCGCTCGGCCTGCGACATTCGCTCGACGACCGTCATCCGAGACCAGATGAGTGAAGAGCCGCCGCCCGACCCGGTGCCACCGGGCCAGGAGCCCCTCATCGAGCC
Organism: Kofleriaceae bacterium; assembly: GCA_022842285.1. Taxonomy (GTDB): domain Bacteria; phylum Myxococcota_A; class Polyangia; order Haliangiales; family Haliangiaceae; genus JABFXX01. The sequence continues at coordinate 5,056 of JALHPV010000400.1, read as the reverse complement.
GGGGGCGATCGATCTCGCCGTGGTCCGGTGGTACGGGCTCATCCTCCAGTCGGGACCGGGCACGGTGGCGATCGCGCAGTTCGCCACGAAGGCGGCGGCGGCGTTCGGCGGCAGCAGCGACGTCACCGTCCTGGATTCGAACCCGCTCATCCCCGGCACGAACGGCATCAGCGTCGGTGACACCCCGATCGCGATCGCGACGGACACCTCCGGGTGTTACGCCATCACCGCGAACGCGGGCTCGTGTGACATGTCGGTGCTCGAGCTCGACTCGGCCTTGGTCGACCCGCCCGAGCCCGTCGTGAATCGGCTCGAGGTCGTCGATGGGGCCGGCACCCCCGTGCTCTCCAAGCCAGCCGCGATGGCCGGTACGCCCCAGAGCGAGGTCATCGGTAACGCGTGCCCCGTCGAGGCGCAGGGCCTCGTCTACGTCGCGTACCCGGCCTGCAACCTGGTCGCGGGCGTCGACACGTCGACCGGTCAGGTCGTGACCGGCATCCTGTACGACGCGGCCGGCGTGCCGTCGATCGTCACGAACCCCACGCTCGATTGCCCGAACGAGTGTGCGCTCGGCGAGGCGTCGAACCCCGGACCGCGTCCCGTCACGCTCGATCTCGAGCTCGATCAGACCGCCGCCAGGCGCCAGCTCGTCATCGGGAGCGAGAACTTCGCATCGCTCGCGGTGGTCGAGCTCGACACCGACTCGCTCCCCGTCTCGGTCCGCCAGGTGGCGCTCGAAAACACGACGGGCACCCTCGGGGTGACGTCGGTCGCGCTGACCCCGACGATCGGCACCGGCGGCAGCGCCGGTGTGATCACCGACGCGGATACCACCGGCGGCCTGTTCCAGTTCATCTATGCCGTCGCGACCGATGGCACGGTGCGCGTCGCCGACATCGACCACCTCGACAAGGAGTGCGATGCGCAGGTGGATCCGCGGTTCCTCCCGCCCGTCCGCAGCGTGCGCTCGCTCTCGTGCCTCGCCGTCGGCGACCCGGCGACCCCGCCCCGGCGCCCGCTCGCGCGAGGCCCGGGGATCGAGCTCACCGGCGATTCCATCCCGACCTCGGTCGACATCATCCGCTCCCCGGGCCCGCGAGAGTTCGACCCGAACGCGAATCCGCCCGAAGCGCCGGCGACGCTCATCGGGTACTTCGCGATCGTGTCGTCCACGACGGGCCTCACGTACGTCATCAACATCGACGACGACAACTTCCGGGACCTCTACGAGTCCAACCGGCCGCTCCTCACCCCGATCCCGCTCGCCATCTCGCACCAGCTACGCGACAGCGTGTTGGCTCGAGGCACGCTCGCCACGCGGTTCAAGGACGCCGACGACAACCCGGATACGGACCCGACCGAAGAGCGCGTGTGCAACAACAACGGTGACATCGACGCCAGCGGCAACTTCTTCGGTGGGCCGCGGGCCTCGACCCCGCCCATCCGGAATGTGGCCAATGGAGCCTACGGGGCGGAGAAGGTCACGCAGTTGCCAAGCATCCGGCAGGTGCTGTGCACGGGCGGCTTCGAAGAGGAGTCGCGGGCCGTCTCGGAGCTGTCGTACAGCGCCGACGAGCAGACGCGCGCGACCACGTTCCCCGACCTGCGCGGCATCCGGGCCGACGAGAACTGGACGATCACGTGGGAGGGCTTCCTCTCCGCCGACAGCACGCTCACCAGCGCCATCGATGGCCCGACGATCCGCGAGAGCGCGGCCTCGATCGACGGGAACGGCATGCACATCATCGACCGCACGGAGCCGTTCTGCGATGCGGGCGTGCAGCCCTACGACATCGTCCAGTTCCGCGGCTGCGACCCGACGGCTGGCAACATCGATTGTCCCATCGGCTACCGCTGCTACACACACCCGGAGAGCCAGCTGTCAGGCCTGGGCGCGTGCATGCGCGACGACGAGGCCGAGCGCCTCGCGGATGCCTGCAAGGACTTCCTGACCTCGCTGCGGCGCTACACGGTGGCGTCGAGCACGACGGGCGAGCTCCTGCTCGTGCCGCGCCGGAACACGCTCCGGACGACGCCCATCAACGGCTGCACCGACGACCAGCAGTGCCAGGATCTCGCTGACTACGCGGCGCGCACGCAGCAGAACACGCACCCCACCTTCGACATGACGGAGCCGAGCCCGTTCACCTATGCGTGTGTGGCGGACCCGACTCGGCCCGCGCTCAATGCCGACAACAGCGGCAAGCGCTGCCAGATGACGTGCGAAGCCACGACCGACTGCGCCACCGGGCTCGTCTGCCAGAGTGGCTTCTGCATGGAAGGCGTGACCCCTCCGCAGGCCTGCGTGAACGCCCCGCAGCGCTACTCGCTCGCCGCGGGCGACGCGTTCACCGTGCTCGGATCGTCCTCGGGCTACGTGCACCCGATCATCGCGGACCCGGCCGGCCGCTGCATCGTGAACCCGGCGGCGAACCGGCTCGAGATCGGGCGCTTCGGCCTCGATCCGCGCAATCCGTTTAATGGTGGCGAGGTCGCGCGGTGTGCACCCGACTCGAATCCGCTCACCGGTCAGCGCCCCGACGGGACGTTCGATCCGAACCCGTGCGTCGCGACGGTGTCGCAGACCGACGTGCGGCCGCGCTACGTGCCCGGCACCTGCAACTTTGACTCGCCCGCGACCGAGTTCGTGGACCGCGTGACGGAGGCCGTCCGCTTCCGGAATCGGAGCTTCACCATCAACGTGGTGGACTCGTTCTACCCGGGGGACCAGAACTGCATCCTGGACCGCCAGGGGCCGGGCGGCGTCCCGCTGGAGAAGGTCCCGGTGGTGTTCCCCGGCTATCAGCTGGGTTTCCGGCAGGTGGCGGGCTTCTCGCCGCTCGTCCTCCCCATCCAGCCCAGCTTCCCGGTGAAGGTCGTGGCCGGCCCCACGCACAGCATCTGGGTCATCGACGAGGGTGACTTCCTCTCGACGTCCTCCATCCAGCCGTCCACCCGCGGCAAGGTGTTCCGCGTCGAGTCCAACGCCCTCGGCAGCATCAACGTGCTCGAGTAAAAACTTGCCCGGGATCGGCTGGACCTAGACCCTCGGGGGTATGGGGAGCCGCGAAGCCGAGCTGTACAAGGACAAGATCGAGGTCAGCCTCGACGGTCGCCAGATCTTCTATCTGTTCTTCGGCGGGTCCGTGATCGTGGGCCTCGTCTTCGTCCTCGGGGTCATGGTCGGCCGGCGCGTGGAAGCGCGAGGCCACATCGATCGGGCGCGCACCTCGGCGGTCACCGATCCGCTGGCGGCGCTCGACCGGCTCGAGGGGGCCCGTGGCCTGTCCTACCAGGGCACGCTCACGGGCAAGGACGGCGCACCCGCCGAGGTCGACGAGACCATCGCGAAGATGGCGGCGGCGAAGGCCGAAGCCAAGCCCGCGCCCGAGGCGAAGCCGTCCGAACCGAAGCCGGCCGAGGCGAAGCCCGAGCCCGCGAAGGTCGAGAAGAAGGAGCCCGCGAAGGGCGAGCCGAAGGAGTCCGAGAAGGTCGAGCAGAAGGCCGCGCCGAAGACCGAGCAGGCACCCAAAGCGGACGAAACGGCCAAGTCGGGGCCCGTCACGAAGCCGGACTCGGAGCCGGAGCCGCGGTACACGCTCCAGCTGTCGTCGTTCCAGGACAAGACCGAGGCCGAGCAGTTCCTCGCGAAGGTGAAGTCGAGCGGTTACTCTGCAACCCTCACCGAGGCCGACGTGAGCGGGAAGGGCACCTTCTACCGCATCCGCCTGGGCACCTACCGCTCGCTCCAGGCTGCCAACGAGGCCAAGGCTGACTACGATTCGGCGTCGGGCAAGTCCGCCTCGATCATGAAGCTGTAGACTCAGGGCATGCACCGCCTCGTCCTCGCGGCCGTCCTCCTCGCGGGCGCCTGCGACATGAACGACACGCCCCCTTCGAAGACGCGGATCCCGATCGAACAGGAGTCGGGGCCCGCCAACGCCGGCGGCGTGAGCGCGCAGCTCGCCGCCGAAGCCAAGGCGCTGTTCGGTCAGCGCTGCGCCGTCTGTCACGGGTCCGACGGTACCGGCAAGGGACCGTCGGCCGAGACCCTCGACGTGAAGCCACGCGACTACACCGACGCGGCCTGGCAGAAGAGCGTGACCGATCAGCAGATCGCCGACACGATCGTCAAGGGCGGCATGGCCGTCGGCAAGAGCGGGCTCATGCCAGGAAACCCGGACCTGAAGGGCAAGCCCGAGCTCGTGCGTGCGCTCGTGGCGCACATTCGCGCCTTCGGCAAGCAATGACCATCGCGCTGGTCGGGTCCCCCGATGGCAAGTGGATCGTTGCCCGCCGCGATCGCGAGCTTGCCGCGTTCGCGAACGGGCAGGGGCCGGCCCAGGCCACGACCACCCTGGAGCTCGACGACTTCGAGGTCGCGGTTCTCGGCACCCCGCCGGTCGTCGTCGTCGTCACGGGGGCGAACGAGCAGGTCCCGCCCGCGGTCCAGATCCATCGGCTACCCGAGCTCGATCAGGTCGGGCGTGTCGACCTGCCGTACGCCATGCGCATCGCCTCGATCACCGGGGCCCGCCTCGTGTTGCTGTCGAAGGACGGCAAGCTCTTCTTTGTCCGCGTCACCCCCCGTGCCCTCGCGCTGCAGCCCGCGGATCCGGGCGGGGCCGTCGATCTCGCCGTTGGCCTCGAGCGCGACCAGGCGCTCCTCGGTATGGCCCGCAGGCTCGAGGTCTGGGACGCCTCGATCAACCGGCCCGCGCTGCGCCTTCAGCTCCAGCTCCCGAATCCGCCGCGCGTCGGTGGAGCGGCGAAGGGCCACCTCTGGGCGTTCCGCACCGGCGACGAGGACCTGTACGTCTACCGGCTCTCCGACGGCCGTCCGTTCCGGCACCATGCGGGTGCCGTCATCACGAACGTGATCTCGTCGCTGGCGACGCCGTACGCCGTCATCGTCACGACGCGCGGCCCGATCCGCCTCAATTGCTTCGCGCATTCGCTCCACGTGATCGATTCACCGTGGACCCCCAGCTCGGTGCTCGCGCTCCTCGGCGCGGATGAAGATGTGGCCCTCGTCGGCCTCGCGGCGGGCGCGGCC
>JALHPV010000399.1 GCA_022842285.1 Kofleriaceae bacterium | reverse complement strand
CTCGGGTTCGCGAGCCGGATCACGAGCTGGGCCGAGGATCAGATGTACGCGGATCCGATCGTGTATGCGGAGACCACGCCGTACCAGCGCGTGCTCGTGACGCGCGGACCAGCGGGCTTCAACCTGTTCCTCAACGGGAATCTGCAGTTCGCCTCGGCCGACGAGTACCGCTACCACGAGAGCCTCGTCCACCCCGCGATGATGACGGCCGACGCGCCCCCCAAGCGCGTCCTCATCCTCGGTGGAGGCGACGGGCTCGCGCTGCGCGAGGTGCTCGCGCATCCGTCGATCGAGGCGGTGACGCTCGTCGATCTCGATCCGGCGATGACCTCGCTCGCGACGAAGTTCCCGCCGCTCATGGCGCTCACGCGGGCCGCCTTCTCCGACCGCCGCGTGCGCACGATCAACGACGACGCGATGGTGTGGATCGGCGACCAGACGGACCTGTGGGACGTCATCATCGTGGACTTCCCGGATCCGAACTCGTACGCGCTCGGGAAGCTCTACACGAAGCTGTTCTACGCGAAGGCTTCGGCGCGCCTCGCGCCCGGCGGCGCCATGGCCGTGCAGGCGACCTCGCCGCTGTTCGCGCGGCGATCGTACTGGTGCGTCGTGGAGACGATGAAGGCCGCGGGCCTCCACGTGCACCCGTATCAGGTCACGGTGCCGTCCTTCGGGGTATGGGGCTTCGTGCTGGCGCGCCGCGTGGCGTTCGACCCGCCGACGCGGGTGCCGAACGTTTCGTTGCGCTACCTCAACGCCGCCGCGTTGCGTTCGATGTTCGATCTGCCCGCCGACATGGGGCCAGTGGCCGCCGACGTGAACCAGCTCGATAATCAGGTGCTCGTCCGGTACTACGAACACGAGTGGCGGCGCTGGCAATGACGCCCAGCCGGCGCGACTTCGTGGCCATGCTCCTCGGGGCCCCGCTCGCCGCCGCCTGCGGATCGGCCACCCCGGCGTTGCCGCCCGGTATCGTCGTGGAGACGGGGCGCGAGGCCGGGCATCGCGCCGTGCGCGACCTCGCGACGGCGCCGATGCCGGCGATCGTGAGGAGCCACCGCGTGGTGATCGTCGGGGCGGGCGTCGCCGGGCTCGCCGCCGCCTGGGAGCTCCAGCATCGAGGAGTGTCCGACATCGTCGTGCTCGAGCTCGATGCGGTCGCCGGCGGCACGGCACGTGGAGCCACGGGAGCCGTCACTCCGTATCCGTGGGGCGCGCACTACATCGTCGCCCCGACCAAGGAGCAGACCGACCTCATCACGCTGCTTCGCGAGATGCAGGCCATCGAAGGCGAGACGCCCGATGGCACGCCCATCGTCTCCGAGGAGCTCCGTTGCCGCGAGCTCGAGGAGCGCGTCCTCGCCCACGGCCGCTGGTACGAGGGGCTGTACCTGTCCGCCGGCGCCACCATCGACGACCAGCGCCAGTACCAGGCCTTCCAGGCCGAGGTCCTGCGCCTCTCGGCGCTGCGCGATGGCTCGGGTCGGCGCATCTTCGCCTTGCCGCGCTCGTCCGCCGGTGCCCCTGGTGACCTGGCGGCTCTCGACACGATCACGTTCGCGACCTGGCTCGATCAGCATCGCTTCACCTCCGAGCGCCTCCGCTGGCTGTGCGACTACGCCTGTCGCGACGACTACGGACTGCTCGCCGCCGACACGAGCGCCTTCGCGGGTCTCCTGTACTTCGCCGCTCGCCAGCACGCGAGTCCCGCGGACGCGCTCGCACCTGCGATGAAATCGCCGGCGATCGACTACCAGTCCGTCATCACGTGGCCCGAAGGCAACGCGGCCCTCGTGCGCCACCTCGCGCGCGGCGTCACCGTCCACACCGGCTACGCGGTCGCGCAGGCCCGCCCCGATGGCTCGCTGGTCGCCCTCGGCCCTGACGGCCCCATCGGGTTTCACGCCGAGCGCGTGATCCTCGCCGTCCCTGGCTTCGTCGCCGATCACCTGGTGCCCGGTCGCGCCCGCGTGCCCGCCGACTACGGGGCGTGGGCGGTCGCCAACCTCCATCTCCGCGGACGTCCGCGCGAACGTCGTGGGGCGCCGCCCGCGTGGGACAGCGTGATCCGCGACAGCCCCTCGCTCGGCTACGTGAGCGCCACCCACCAGCGTGGCCGCGACCGCGGGCCGACCGTCTTCACCTGGTTCTATCCCTTCACCGACGACGGTCCCGCGGCCCGCCGCAAGGTCGACGGGGCAGGGTACGCCGAGTGGGCCGAGGTCGCGCTCGCCGATCTATCCCGCGCCCACGAGGACATCCGGTCTCAGGTCGAGCGCATCGAGGTCGCCTTCTGGGGGCACGGCATGATCCGTCCGCGCCCGGGCATGATGCTCGCCCCCGCGCGGGCCGCTCGCCACGCGCCCCTCGGCAAGCTCCACTTCGCGCACACCGACCTGTCGGGCCTCGCACTCTTCGAGGAAGCGTTCGACCACGGGCTGCGCGCGGCCCGCGAAGTGGCGGCGGCCCTCGCATGACCCGGTCGCCATGGGTCTTCGGGCGTGCCACCGATGTGCTCGTGTTCGGCGGCACGGCCGTGGTCGCGCTCGCGCTCTTGCTCCTCGGCCCCATTCACGGCGACGCCGACAGTCCGCGGTGGTCATGGATCGCGGCCGTGCTCCTCGTCGACGTGGCCCACGTCTGGTCGACCGCGTTCGTCGTCTATCTGGACCCAGCAGAGTGGAAGCGACGCCCGGGCCTGTACGCGGGCGTCCCCGTGGCCGTGTTCGTCGGCGGCATCATCGTGTTCGCGCTCGGAGGGCACGCGCTCTTCTGGCGCCTCGTCGCCTATCTCGCGGTGTTTCACTTCATCCGCCAGCAGTACGGCTGGGTGATGATGTACCGGGGCCGCGCGGGCGAGACCGGCGGACGATGGCTCGACGGCGCGATCATCTACGCCGCCACCCTCTATCCCCTCATCGTGTGGCACACCGAGCTGCCGCGCCCCTTCGCGTGGATGAAGCAAGGCGACTTCATCGGCGGCCTCCCCCCGATCACTGCGGATATCGCGCTGGTGATCTATGTGATCATCGCGCTCGCGTACCTCGGGCGCGCCATCGCCCAGCGGCGCGCCAACCAGACCGTGAGCTGGGGTAAGCACCTGGTCGTCGCGACGACCGCAGCATGCTGGTACGTCGGTATCGTCGCGACCGCTAGCGACTACGCGTTCACCGTCACCAACGTGTTCATCCACGGCGTGCCGTACCTGGTCCTCGTCTTCCTCTACGTGCGCCGGGCCGCGGGGCAGCCCGAGTCACGTGGCGGCCCGAGCGCGCAGCTCTTGCGCGGGGCGCGCTGGCGACCGGTGATCATCTTCCTCGCGACGCTCTGGGCCATCGCCTTCGTCGAGGAGCTCGTCTGGGACAAGGCCATCTGGCATGATCACGGCTGGCTCTTCGGCGGAGGCTGGGACGTCGGCGGCGCGGCCGCGGTGCTGGTGCCACTGCTCGCTGTCCCGCAGCTCACTCACTACATCCTCGACGGTGCGCTCTGGCGCCGCCGCGCGAATCCGCGGCTCGGTCGCCTCCTCTGAGAGCCTAGGTAAGGCCGAGGGTCTGTTCGTACTCGGCGAGAGCTTCCTTGCAATAGACGGCGAGCCGCTGGAGGCGAGGGACCGTGTCGCGGCAGCCGGTGAAGCCGAAGCACATCTGGCCGTCGTAGCTCGAGCACGTGATGTTCACGCCCTGACCGTGGACGGGGATGGAGAGGGGGTATGACGCCTCGAGGCGCGAGCCGCGGAAGTAGAGCGGCTCCTCGGGGCCGGGGACATTCGAGATGACGACGTTGAAGGTGGGCTTCATCCGGCCGGCGGCGCCGGGAATCATCTGGAACATGGCGGGGGCCAGGAGCAGGGCGCTGTACTGGAGGATGCCGGCCTTCGTCATGCCCTGAAGCTGCTGCTTGGCTTGCTTCGTCGACGCGACGATGGCGGCGATGCGCGCCGCCGGATCCTCGATGTCGGTGGCGAGGGAGGCGAGGATCGCGCCGACGGCGTTGCCTCCGCCGACGTCGTCCTTGGCCCGGATCGCGACGGGGAGCATCGCGACGAGGGGCTCGGTCGGGAGGGCGTCGAGCTCCTTGAGATACCGGCGCAGGCTCGTGGCGGAGAGGGCGAGGATGGCGTCGTTGAGGGTGCCGTCGGCCTTCTTGGCCAGCGCCTTGAGGCGCGCGGTCGGCAGGGTCTGGGTGGCGAAGCGACGGCTGCGGCCGATCCTCGTGTTGAGGATGCACTTGGGAGCCTTGCGGGGAGAGACGAGCTCCGGCTTACCGAGCTTCGCGGCTCGCGAGACTTCGAGGAGCGCGCGACCGACGACCTTCGACGTGCTGAATTGTTCGCGGGCCGCGGCCATCAGCTCGGCGTAGGCGGTGGGCGGATCGACGATGGCGACATCGGGGCGCATCGGCGGGACCTTGGGGGGGCGCGCCTGGGGCGGCACGGCGAAGAAGAGCGGCCGATCGCGATCGGTCGGGTCGAAGGAGAGGGCGTTCGCGAGGAGGCGCATGGATGTGAAGCCGTCCACGAGTGCGTGGTGAACCTTCACGTAGAGGGCGAAGCGGCCTCCTTCGAGTCCCTCGATCAGGTGCACTTCCCACGGGGGGCGGTGGAAGTCGATCGGGTAGGAGTGGAGGCGCGAGACGAGGACGCCAAGCTCGCGCTCGTCACCGGGCGAGGGGAGGGCCGTGCGGCGGACGTGATAGTCGATGTCGACGGTCTCTTCTTCGACCCACGACTGGATCGGGTGGCGCAGGGAGTCGGGGTGCTTGAGGCGCAGGTTCCACGGCGGGCGGACCTTGACCTCGGTACGGAGCTCGTCCATGAGGTCGCGCAGATGGTCGCGCTTGGTGTCAGGTCCGGGCGTGAAGGGCAGGAGACCCGCGACGTGGAACATCGTCTCCCGCGTCTCGCCGTAGAGGAACATCACGTCGCTCGCGGAGAGTCGCTTGGTCACCTGATCATCGTCGCACGAAGGTGAGCGCCACGGTCACGGCGCCATCGGGAGCGCGCCGGGCGCGGATCGCACCGCCGTGCGCCTCCACGAGGCCCCCGGCCAGGCCGAAGAGGAGCGGCGCGGTCTTGTAGCCGGGCGCCGGGGAGCGCCACGTCGGCTCGAAGATCCGGTCGAGCTCGTCGAGGCCGGGGAGGGGGAGGGTCACCTCGAGCGAGCCTGCCTGCGCCACGATGATGACCGGGCTGCTCTTCGGTGCGACCTTGACCGCGAGCTGCACGAGCGCGGCGACCGCCTGGACGGCCCGGGCCCGATCGCATTCGATCGGAACGTCATCACTCGCAGACCCGGTCACGCCGAGCTCCCGCTCCGCGGCGAGCGGCTTGACCGCGTCGACGATCGCGTCGACGAGCGCGGCGGGTGCATGGGGCTCCAAGGTCAACGCGAGCGCGCCACCACGTACGACGGAGAGATCGGCGATCGTATCCGCGAGGCGGGTGAGACGAACGCTCTGGCGCTGGATGCGCTCGGCGATGGCGAGGACGCGCTGCCCGTTCGGATCGTCGGCGGAGACCATGGCCTGGAGCAGCTGCACGGCCATCACGAGGGTGCTGAGCGGGTTGCGCAGATCATGCGACACCGCCCCCAGCAGGTCTGCGTAAGCCGCCTCGCGGTCGTCCACGACATCAGCCTACCTGGAAATTCGCGAAACTCCGGCAGCGCGCGAGTGTCGGAGCTACCATGGCTCTCATGACGGACGGCGACCGCACGCGCGGCGCGCTGGCGCACGGTCCGACCCTGGCCGACCATTCGGCGCCCGGCGCGGTGGCGCTTGGCTCGGGGTCGGCCCGCGGCGTGGTCAAGGAGAGCGACCGGCTGGCGGCGGGGGC